>JANNKF010000440.1:0-12413 GCA_031396165.1 Bacteroidales bacterium
TCCGTCAAAGTACTTTTTTGGTATGAAAACCGATACTTTCCTGTTCAATATTTCGTTGGTTCTGCTTAGTACTGTATTACTCTATGTTGCTCTTTACTATGAAATTCTGGGAATAACTGTAAGATTTTTTGAGAATTTAAAACTCCGAAAATAAATAATTAATGCGTTGGTAATCTGTTTTTTTGTATTTTTGTAATAACTCATATATCATTCTGAATGAAAGGAAAGGTAATTTTTATTTTCGTTATTTTGTTTGCAATCTTCTCATGCAGAAACTCATCAAGCAGTAATAATGACTTTATTTTCCCTGAGGCAGATTCAATACCACTATCGGAAGCTGAGAAACTTAGCCCGGAAGCCATTGCGGATATTTCGAAAAACATTTCCTCACCCGTTGAAATAGCGAACCTGTTACAAATACTTGAGGTACCTTTTTCCCAAAATTACCTGGCAACATCAATAGATGCCAATAAGCAGAGCACCAGTTATGACAAAGCGCTCAAACTTGGCATACTTGGGGCTGATTTAGGTTATCTGAATATGTATGAAAAAACCGGATCATCCCTCGATGTCCTCTCCTCAATAAGGAAACTGGCTGATGATATTAATGTCGGTCAGTTTTTTGATTTCGAGGCTATTAAAAGATTATCACAAAACAAATCAAATCTTGACTCACTTCTTTTTATCTCTATCGACTCCTATTCACAGATAGATACTTACCTCAGAGATAATGACCGCGGGCAATTATCAGCTTTGATGATTATTGGTGTATGGATTGAGGGCCAGTATCTTGCTACACAAGTTGTCAGTCAGTTCCCGGATACAAAACTCAGAGACAGGATAGGTGAACAGAAAATAATTCTGAATGATTTGCTGCTCCTTATCAGCCCGTACTGTAACCGCGACCAGGAATTTAAGTCACTTTGCGACGACCTTCAGAATATCAAAAATGCCTATCGCGATATAAGAATAACCTACACTCAGGGAGATCCCATTAGCGTTGAAAAAGACGGAGGGCTGATTGTTGAACAAACTGAAACTAGTGTTGTTGAAATGTCCAATGAACAGTTGGACGGCATTATTAAGATTATGAAGAATGTTAGGAACAGGCTAATTTTAAATAATTAGTATGAAAAAATATATAATTGTATTATCGTTTTTACTTACCACAGGGCTAATGTCTTATGGACAAACAACTGATCTTCTGGTAAGTGACTGTGCAATAAACGCAGGGGTAAATGCCAAATATCTGAAAGACTTCAGAGTTCAGCTTGGCAAGGCAACTAATCCGGTTGATCTCAGATACAAAGCAAATATGTCGTTATGGAAAAACACTAAATACAGGTTTACTATGTGTAATGCTGATAATTCCAAAGGTCAGCTGATTTTAAACCTGAGAGATGAAACAAACAAAGTAATACTATCATCATTCGATAAGAGCAGTGGAAAAACTTACACATTTATAGATTTTACCTGTAACAAAAGCGGGATGTATCAGCTTTATTACGACTTCACCAACGGACAACAGGGATCAGGAGTAGGTGTTGTTTCGATGGTTAAATAAACTCCTTAATGAGATACAAAACCTGTATCAGAATAATGAGCACAAAAAAGAGTGAAAAAAGAATTTCCTTGAAATGTTTCCTCCTGAGTGAACTAAAATAATGAGTCAAAAAATAACTGGCAGGAATTCCTAAAAGCCAGATTAATTCCACAGATGCCGCAGGCAATAGAATATAAAGCACAAAAGAAATCATGAATACCCATATTAACAGGAAAAAAGTTTTTCTTGCCTGAATTTTTTTTGAGTTAATACTTACAAGCAGATCAGATATGCTTAGAAATAGTATAAAACCAAGATAAACCAGGGCTACAATCATTAATCGGGTAAAATCGTAACTGGCTGGTTTAGTGACAAGATTATATTCCAATAAAGCTATCAGTTCTTTTAAATCCTTACCGAGAACATAGTAAATCCCGAAAGTCATAATGAACGGAGTTGCCAGACCTATTGCCGAAATTGCAATTTCTTTAATATCAATGGCCCGTAAAATTGCTATCCCCACTATGATCAGAATTCCAAACCAAATCAGGTTAGCATAGAAGAGGCTGCCTGTACCGATAAGAATTCCTGCATCGAAAAAAGTATAAGCCGTTCCCTGTACCCTGTAAGCTTCCATTATCCGTTTGATAGCAAGCAATAAAAACATTGCAGAGAAGATGGCAGGATTCAGTAACTGATATTGTGGAATAAGGCCGCTTATCAGGATATAAATAAAGGCAGGGAGAAAAGTCCTTTCATTAATAAATAAGAGTGAGGTATTCAGGTTTACCATCAGGAAAGCCATTATCGTGACAAGGACCAGAGAAAGAATGATTCCGGGTAATGGATTGGTTCCGATTACCGATGAAACCAGGCCGTAAAGAGGCATCGGATTCAGATCAAAATACAAAAAGAAGGGCTGCCGGAGTTTAATAAATGCACTGAGCCATACAGCTAACAGTGTAACTATAATCATGAGTATTACGCCGGGACCTGTCCTTCTAAATAAACGCAGGAACATATTTATTATAAATCAAATCCTATATCCTTTCTGAAATAGACACCATTAAAAGTTAAGTGTGCGGCATTAGCATATGATCTTTTTAGTGCTTCTCTCATAGTACTTCCCCATGAACTGACTGCCAGAACACGGCCTCCTGAAGTTACAATTTTGTCTCCCGCTTTTTTTGTGCCGGCATGGAAAACCACACTCTCTTTGATCTGATCTAAACCGCTAATTTCATTCCCCTTTTCATATTCACACGGATAGCCTCCTGAGACAAGCATTACCGTTGTTGCAAATTTTTCATCGATCTGAATCTTTCTCTCTGACAGATCTCCTTTTGCAACACCTTCAATGAGATCAAACAAATCAGATTTTATTCTTGGGATGATGACCTCTGATTCCGGATCGCCCAGACGGGCATTATATTCGATAACAAACGGATTTCCATCGACATTTATAAGCCCAAAAAAGATAAACCCCTTATAAGATATGCCCTCTTCGCGTAACCCTCTCATTGTCGGATCAATAATCTGCGTAGTGACCTTTTTCATGAATAAATCATCGGCGAACGGAACAGGAGAAACTGCACCCATCCCGCCTGTATTCAGTCCGCTATCCCCCTCGCCTATCCGCTTATAATCTTTAGCTTCAGGTAGAAGTATATATGATTTTCCATCGGTAATTATAAAAACTGAGAGTTCAATTCCTTTAAGGAACTGTTCAACTACAACAATCTTTCCTGCGTCACCGAATTTCCCGTTGATAATATCCTTTACCTCGTTTTCAGCATCTTTTATATTGTCAATTATAAGTACTCCCTTTCCTGCAGCCAGACCATCAGCTTTTATTACATATGGGGGGTTAAGTGATTTCAGAAATCCGTATACCTCATTCAAAGTTGCTTTCTCAAAGCTTTTATAAGAAGCAGTGGGAATACTGTGTCGTATCATAAAGGTTTTTGCAAAATCCTTGCTTCCCTCAAGACGGGCAGCCGATTTATCGGGGCCAATAACAGGGATACTTTTCAGGTCAGTATCATTCAGGAAAAAATCATGAATCCCTTCTACCAGGGGAGCTTCGGGCCCTACAATTACAATATCAATTTTATTTTCAGATACAGCTTTTTTTACTTCCTGGAAGTTCAGTGGATTGATATTCAGATTAGTACCTGAATCTGATGTTCCGGCATTCCCCGGAGCAATGAAGATTTTGTCTACTTTTTTACTTTGTGCCAGTTTCCAGGTAAGAGCATGTTCCCTGCCTCCTGAACCGAGGATAAGAATATTCATTTTTAACGTGGTTAATTACCTTTTCAAAAGTAACATTTCATTCTGAGATACAAAATTGATTAAGCTGTAACAATTAACTCCTGTCGTTAGTCTGACAGTATTTTGAAAATGTCTGCATAACGGAATTGACATAAGTTTTTGACACGGGAATATCAATAACTGAGGGGTTGTCGAGTTCAAGTCTGAGACCATCCTTATCTTTTCTAATCACTTTTACTTTCTCGAAATTGACCATAAACGATCTGTGGCAACGGATTATCTCTGTTCCGGCAAAAATCTCCTCAGCATTCTTCAGTGTATCGCGCAACAGGTATTTCGACACTTTATCTTTATTCAGATAGCAGATACTCACATAGTTTTCAGCGGATTCGAGATAATAAAGGTTTTCAGCTTTTAAAGAGAACTTCAGAACACCTTTTTCGTCATAGAACGGGAACATATTCCTGTTTCCCGATGTAAAAGGCTGTGTATCCGCCAATCTGTCAATTTGTTCCTTTTTATCCTTCCAGGAAAAATAAAGCCATGAAATTGAATATGGAAGCAATAATACGAGTGCTGTGTGACGAGACGAAACCCTGACCAGGTCGGAAAAAAGCCTGTTATCCCTTAGAAAAAACTTTTCAAAAAGAGCATAAATCAATGCCATTAATAATACCTCAGCAAATATCCAGGCGAGATACTGCCATAAACTAATTAGATTCCGCTTACAGATCTTATACATTATCATCCGGCTTAAAACCACAACCAGAACACCGGTGAGGATAATAAGACTTGAATAGGTAAAAAACTCAAGTCGGGTTACATTGAACCAACGATCGGCACCAAACGGAGCATAAATATTAATAAAAACAAGGGCAAAAAGTGAAGTGAAGACAACAAGGCGGACAATATTCTGCTTTTCATTCAGATAAGTAGGGATTGGTTTTTGAAAGTCTGCCATTGTAGTTTTTTACCAGTTACAAAATTAACTTTAATAAAATTCTATCCCAAATAATTAAATTACATCCCGTATTTAAAATTTTTATCCCAAACCTATCACAGTTACACCAAAAATTTGGTTGTCAACAACTGCCTGTTTTTCTTTGCATTAAATCTTATCAACGATCTTAAAATTATGGATTATACCAGGTCATTCAGGGAATTGAAATCATTATTCTCAACTGAAAAAGAGACCATAATATTACCTGATACAGATATCACTATCAGAAATATCTACTTTAAATCAGATCTGCCATCCGAAGAATTTTTAAATGTACATGATACACTTATTCCTGAAAACAATTATTTCTCATATCCGGTTTTTACCCCAAAGAATAAAGAAAGCGGGAAGGTGATCCTTTTGCTCCATGGTCTAAACGAAAGAAGCTGGGTCAAATATCTTGTCTGGGCATACTGGCTTGCCGGGAACACTGATAGTTATGTTATCCTCTTCCCGATTTCATTTCACATTAACAGATCACCGGAATCATGGAAAGATCCAAGGGAGATGATACCACATATGAAAGAGCGGAATTCCGTTCTGGGTGATATAAACATGTCAAGTTTTGTGAATATTGCCTTGAGTGAAAGACTTTCGGAAGATCCTCTCCGGTTTTTTAATTCAGGTCACCAGACTGTGGCAGACATAATAAAATTGCTCAAAAGTGTAAGAGAGGGTGAACACCCTGTTATTCCCAAAAGCACTGATATTAACATATTTGCATATTCGATCGGTGCATTTCTGGCACAAATAATGATGATGGGAAATCCTGAAAATCTTTTTTCGCAATCCCGTTTGTTCATTTTCTGCGGTGGGTCTGTTTTCAGTCAGATGCAGGGTTCTTCAAAACTGATAATGGATAGCTATGCTTTTGAGAAACTTTATGGATTTTATCTTAACGACTTCGAGAAAAGAATTAAAGAGAGCGGTCCTGCTTCTGAATTTCTGAGAACAAGCCAGATCGGACTGGCCTTCAGGTCGATGATTGATTTTGAAAGACTAAAATCATTCCGGGAAAGTATTCTGAAGAGACTGCGAAATCAGATTCACTCGATTACTTTGAAAAAAGATATGGTAATACCTGCAAATGCTGTTGTAGCCACCCTTAACAGATCAAATAGTTATAAAATAGCTGATGTATGGGATTTCCCGTATGCATATTCGCATGAGAATCCCTTCCCGATTTTTGCTTCGCCCCTAAATGAAAAAGTTGACAGTTGTTTTGAAAAAGTCTTTTCTTCAGCAAAAAATTTCCTCAGATAAAGCATCCCTACCTACTAAATTATATTCTTTCTTTCCTTTGTGTTCCTTAGTGTTTGCCTTAGAGTACTTTGTGGTTAAAGCATTTTTTACCACTAAGGTACACAAAGTGCACACAAAGGGCTCAAAGGGATCAAAGGGCTTTTCAGTTTAAGGAAAGTATACTTATAGCTGAAGCTAAAGCAATTCAAACCGGTAACCTTCATTCATTGCGAATCTGATGAACTCCTCCAGTATTACAGGTGCAGATGATTGTGGACTATCGTGAAGGACAATTACAGAACCGCTACGCATTCTCCTTTTTAGTAGCCGAAGAGTATTCTCAGGGCCAAACGACCTGTCAAAATCATAAGGCATCAGATCCCAGAAAACTATTTTAAATTTTTTCTTCAGTTTCCAATATTGACTTAGTCTTAAACGTCCAAAGGGAGGCCTGAAGAAAGAGGAAGATGTAACAGATGCGGCGCGGTCGGTATCTGTTAAATAATTAACAGTGGTTGTTTTCCATCCGTTAAGATGATTATATCCGTGATTACCAATGGCATGACCCTTCGAGATTATTAATTCAACCAGTTCAGGGTATTTTTCCGCTGCACTTCCAGAGCAAAAGAAGAGAGCTTTAATGTCAAACCTGCCAAGGATCTCAAGAAGGCGAGGCGTGGAACCAGGATCGGGACCATCATCGAGGGTAAGCAATAAAACCTTTTCAGTGGTCTTTATCCTGAAAATTGCTTCGGGATAAATCCATCCGGCTAAAAAGCATGGCCTGAAAAGCCTCATAAATGTCTATTTAGCCGAATACAGTTTCCCGTAATAGTTATTTATCTCCGGTTCAACAATTTTTGTGATGGAATCAAGCTTTAGTTTCATCGACAAATTGTAAATATCAAGCAATGCCTGCATATTTATGCCGGTAGGGTAATCCATACCATACCTGTCATCAGATGTTATACTTACAGCATAATCGAGATAACTCATCGAGTAATTTATAATATCCGATAAAAGTTTTTCTCCCTCAGCTGTTTTGCCAGCCCTGATCAGAACTTCTGCCAGTCCTATTGAGAAAAAGTCATTCGGCATTTTCTCAGCCGGGACAATTTCCAGTCCCCGTTGCGCTGCTTCAATTGCTTTTGTGGTATCTCCCTTCAGCAAAAGTTCTTTCCCGAGTATTCCGAAAATCCTTCTGAAATTGCTGAACATCCGCCGGTTGTTCTCATCAAGGTAAACAGAAGGATCTTCTGCATTACCCCAGGTAAAATTGTTCATCATATTGTCGAACATAATAATAGGATCGATCATCCCAAACTCACCCTGTTCAGTCTGCTCCGTCTTCACGGGAGCAACCCTGTATGCGAGCCCTTCCTGCACAAAATATTTTTCAAGCCCCTTATACTGCGTTGAGGGAACTGTGGTTGAATAATATACCGGTCTCTCCCATTTATTGGTTGAGAGGAGATCCATAATTGCAAGATCTCCTTTAAATGCATCATTATCAGCATACTCCCAGATCATGGGTGATACAAACTTATCTTTATAATACTCCTTCACGGTTCCGTTTGAGAATACTTTTTGAGAATCGACATCAATAACAAACTTACTCGACGGAAGGTAATTCATGAAATCACCCCTGCCGCTTATGTCCATCATAAATTTCCTGTCATCCTGACCTGCAAACTGAACTACATCCTTCAGGTTCACTGGTTTATCAACCCTGTTATTTACAGGCAGTTGTTCCCTTACTCCTTCCAGGTATTTTTCAGGGCTTAATGTAAGAGGTAAAGGAGCCGATTCAAAAGATTTCTGCCTCATCATGTCAATATACCAGCCGGCCTGAATATAGCTCAGGTTGGCAACACGAACGTCGGTTCTTACCTGCTCAACATCCTGCACATACCATACGGGGAATGAATCATTATCACCATATGTAAACAGAATACTGTTCGGCGCGCACGATTTCAGATAATTTGCACCTATATCACGGGCAGTATAACGGCCTGACCGGTCATGATCGTCCCAGTTTTGTACCGCCATCAGTACCGGGACAGCAGCGATAAGCCCGACAAAAGTAACTGCAAGTGATACTTTATTTGCAAGAACTTTCTGAAGCAACTCATAGAAAAACATGAATCCTATTCCGATCCAGACAGCGAAAGCGTAAAATGAACCTACATAGGCATAATCACGCTCCCTTGGCTGGTTGGGATATTGATTCAGATAAAAAATTATTGCGAGCCCAGTTAAAATAAAAAATGCCATTACCAGCCAGAAACCGGTATTGTTCTTTTTATACTGCCAGTACATGCCGGCAAGTCCAATCAGAAGAGGAAGGAAGAAATATTTATTTTTTCCCGGGTTACTTTGCAGATCTTCAGGAAGCTGTGAGAGTGCTCCAAGGCGGGCTTCATCTATAAACTTTACACCGCTTATCCAGTTTCCGTTAATAGGATTTCCGTTACCCTGGATATCGTTTTGCCGACCCGCGAAATTCCACATAAAATATCTCAAGTACATAAATCCCACCTGGTAATTGAAGAAGTACCTGAGGTTTTCCCCGAAAGTCGGACAGACTATCGTTTCTTTACCTGAACCCACATTATATTTTCGTCCTACTACCTTTCCCCAGTATTTGTAAGCACTTTCATGGTCAGGATCGGGGCTGTACATTCTGGGAAAAACCGTTTCAAACTGCTTACTATATTCATATTCAGTACGGTAATAAGGTTTATACTTACCCTCTACTTTATTATAGCCAGCAATAACCTTCTTTACATCAATTACCGGAGCACTGTAGTAGTTCCCGTAAATCTTCGGTGAACTGCCATACTGTTTCATATTAATATAATAAGAAAGAGAAAACACATCAGAGGGGTTATTCTGGTTCATCGGCGGTTTTGCTGAAGACCTAATCATAATCATGGCATACGAAGAATAACCTATCATTATCACTGTTAATGCTGTAAGCGCATAATTAAGAATTACCCTCTTTTTCTGTAAGGAAAAGTATATTCCATATGAAAGTCCTGCAAAGACAATAATTACATAGAATAAAAGACCACTATTGTAAGGCAATCCTAATATATTTACAAAGAGCAGTTCGAACCATCCGGCAACTTCAGGGACCCCCGGTATTAAAACAAATACCATCAGCCAGAGCAGAAGAATTGAAAAAAGAAGTGCCTTTATTACACCTTTGGCAGTTACTTCATATTTCTTAAAATAATATACGAAAACAAAAACCGGTATGATCAGGAGGTTTAGACGGTGAATGCCGAGCCCCAGGCCCATAACATATGCAATGAGGATAATCCATCTTCCTGCGTATGGTTCTTCTGCCTCCTCTTCCCATTTGAGCATTCCCCAGAATACAAGTGCAATAACAAGCGAAGAAAGAGAATAAAGCTCGCCCTCAACAGCAGAAAACCAGAATGTATCTGAAAATGTATATGCGAGGGCACCAAGAATACCGCTTCCAATAATTGCCGGGACATTTTTCGGATCGGGTTCTTTTTCGTTCGTATAAACTCTGCGAACTAAATGAGTGATAGTCCAGAAAAGGAACATAATTGCAAACCCGCTGCAGATAGCTGAGAGTCCGTTAACCATCATAGCAACCTTTGAGGTGTCGCCACCTGCAAAGAGTGTGGCTACCCGACCCATCATTAAAAAAAGTGGAGCCCCCGGAGGATGCCCGACCTGAAGTTTAAAGGCGGAAAGAATGAACTCGCCGCAATCCCAGAAACTGACAGTGGGTTCGAGAGTTAGTATATAAACTAAAGAAGAAACGAGAAAGAGAAGCCAACCGGTTAGGTTGTTCCAGCGGCGGTAACTGCCCTGTAATGAATTCATAAACTATTGTTTTTTTGATATATTAAGAGATCAAAGAACGCAAAAAAATATAATATGACATCAGGAGCTATTCTATTTAACATCATTTTAACTTGAAAGAAAAACCCTATTTTTGTCTAAATCCTGAAAGATGAACAGATATCTGGCAGTTATTGTAATATTACTTTGCTTTTGTGCAGGGAACATATCCGGCCAGACAACCAATGTGGATGCCTCTGATTCCGGAAAACTCTCTTTAAGAATAAAAAGTTTAACTTTCGTTAAGGATAATGAGTATTTCAACAATATCAGCGGATCAAAATTCATTCTGACTTCCTGTTTGCCGGAGCTCTTTGATAAATCACAATGGGTTGAAGGATACACTCTTGTGGGCTTCTTTTTTCAGCCTGAACTGGTTTATTCACCTTCAGAAAAGGTAACAGTTCGTGCGGGGGCACATTTATTGAAATATTCAGGACTGACAAAGTTTTCAAGGGTAAAGCCTGTTGTTTCTGCTACGGTGAAATTATTAGAAAACACCTCACTTACTGTCGGAACGCTATCGGGGAGCAACAGCCACAGGCTCTTTGACCCGCTTTTTAACACCGAGCGATTCTATAGTGATTATTCTGAGGACGGGTTCCAGGTTACAACATCAACGGAACACATTTTCAGCGACAACTGGTTAAGCTGGGAGAAATATATACTTAAAGGTGACACAACCCGGGAAATATTCACAACGGGCGAATCTTTTAAATACACCTCGTCAACTTTTGCAGGATTTCTGAACTTTGAAGTCCCTGTCCAGCTGCAGTTTAAACATTTTGGCGGTCAGATAAGTAACTTTCTGGAACGTGTTGAGACCTATTTTAATATTACAACCGGGATAAGAGTGAATGCCGACCTTGCAAACAAGAGATTCGGACAAGCGGGAATTGAATATCTTCAGTTCTTCAACGGAGAATTTCCGAGCGTGCCTGTTTCAGGAATTACCCATGGAAATGCTTCATGGTACAGGCTCCATTACAATTATAAATCAATCTATTTTGGCGCCTATTACTGGCAATCTCACAATTACTTTTCACCGAATGGCAATCAGATATATGGCAGTGTACTTGATACCAGATCTGAATATGTTATATCCGACCGTAAAATAATTACAAATTCAATCTTTATGAACCTGATGCCTGAAAGCTATATCGAACTGCTTGTCGGGGCTGAATCGTACTATGATGTTTGTCTTAAAAGAATGGATTTCTCCATTACGCTCCACCTGAATTTTGACAAGCTCATCAGGTTGGCGTCGATAAAACATTGATTCTCAGAGATAAAATCTCCACGGCCTCTCTTTCCAGTACTCACCTGCATAATTGATCCCGATCCTTGGACTGGTTTTTATCTCGGGCTTTGTTCCGGCATCTTCGATCCAGATCCTTTCAGAAGTTACAAGATCCTCGCCGTAAAATGATTTGTCGATTCCCAGCGACCTGGTTAATACCCCAGGACCTTTATAGTTTTCAAGTCCGCGGATAAGCACTGCCTGGGGATTATCCTTTTCTCCCGCAACAACATTAAGCATCCAGTACATTCCATATATAAGGTAGATGTATAACCGGCCACCTTCCTGAAACATAATTTCTGTTCTTGCTGTTCTGCCTTTGGAAGCATGACATGCTTTATCCTCCATTCCCCTGTATGCCTCAACCTCGGTTATCAGGAACCTGCCGTACTCTCCTTCCGGTAGTCTGATACACAATAATTTGCCTGGCATTTCAGGAGCCACATCAAGAACATCACGTGTAAAAAAATTTCGTATCAACCTTTTACCTGAATTCATTTTATCAGTACGGAATTTTACTCTCAAGCTTGTCCCACTTTCTAAAAACCTCATTCCCAT
Organism: Bacteroidales bacterium; assembly: GCA_031396165.1. Lineage (GTDB taxonomy): Bacteria > Bacteroidota > Bacteroidia > Bacteroidales > VadinHA17 > LD21. The sequence continues at coordinate 11,800 of JANNKF010000440.1, forward strand.
CAATATCCTTTATCCTGATAAATTTAATTTTCCTTTCAGAAGGATCAAGTACTATTTCCTTATAGATAAGCTTATCGCTGAATCCTGCCTCTTCAGCATCGCTCCTGTCACTGGCATATATAACTTTTTTTATCCCCGACCAGTAAATTGCACCCAGGCACATCGGGCAAGGTTCGCAGGAAGTATAGAGTGTACATTCATTAAGATCGTGGGTACCCAAAACTGAAGCAGCTTCCCGTATTGCAAGTACCTCAGCATGAGCAGTTGGGTCGTTTGTCTGAACAACTCTGTTATATCCTTCAGATAACATGTTCCCGTCCTTTGATATGACCGCACCGAAAGGACCTCCACCCAGATCGATGCTTTTTGATGCAATTTCAATTGCTCTCAGCAGAAATTTTTTATCATTTTCCATTCTGTATAAATCTGTTTAAAGAAAATCCATTAACCGCAAAGATCGCAAAGATTTTTCGCAAAGATCACAAAGTAATAATTCAATTAGTCTTAGCTTTGTGACTGTCTGCCGTGCTATACTTCACAATTTCGGTAACAAATATCCATGTATTCTCTTCTCGCATTTACCCCCTTTCTAATTTCCCCCACGGGGGAAAGGT
>JANNKF010000451.1:0-1736 GCA_031396165.1 Bacteroidales bacterium
AGTCTCCCGACTTCGTCGTAAAATACAATACAGTCTGGAGACTGCAACTTATATAAAGCGAAGTCATGAAACTTCGCTTAGCGGGGGACTTTGCTAAGCGGCGGGGCAAATTATCTAATAAGCCTTCGCAAAATCCGCAGCTATTTTACCTGCCTGATCAGAAGTTAGTTCAGACCCTGATTGTACATAAAACCTGTGACGTATGGTCATCGATTCTCCTTTTGCCAGTTTATAAACAACTTTCTCCTGTTTCGGGTCGTAAGAGTTCTGTCCAAGATTATTCACGGAAAAAAGGCCATATCCTCTTGCATGTGCATAAGCGGGGAATCCGGCATTTTTCGGATTATCAAAAATTCCAAACGAAATAGTGGTATTATCCTTCACTCCGGTCAGCACCACCCATGAGTTTCTTGTACCCCATACGGCATCGCCTTTGGGTCCGCTGCTTGATGTATACATACCTGTAACACCAGTATTGTCTGTTGCCTTTACAGTAGTAGGATTACCTTTTTCATCTGTAAATATCAGAGATTCTTTCGATGGCATCTCAAAAGCCCTGTCGACTCTTATTGCAAACAATCCTTCCTTATTATCAGTGATGGTAACAAGATCAGCAGAAGCAGTGAGTATTGAAATATGATCAACAGTGCGACTGTTTTTATCTCCGGTAAAAATATATGTTGTTTTTTCTACAAGAACAGTATTGCCTTTGTTGTCATCCCAGTTAGAGATAACCTCTATCTCACCCTTTTTTCCTTCACCTTTTACAGTAACATTCTTAACAACAATATGACCATAAGCATCTTTCTTACCTGCCGGAATTGCTGATGAGTTATTCCAAAAATCGAGACCGTTTACATTACCATGATTAAACCACAGTCCGATATGATGAGGATGATCAACCCGCTCACCTTTTCTGACTTCGAGTGGAAAACCTCTTGTAATCACAGAACCATTGGGTGCATAGATCGGTGAAAGGAATGGTTTCTCAAGATTTTCAGGGTACTGATATGATGTAAAAAGTTTACCATCAACCATCACATCAACCTTATGTTTTGCATCATCTTTTACAATGTTCACTTTAGAAGCCTGACCGTTAATTGTCTGAACTGTTGTCACCATTAGGATTCCTGTAAGGATTGTAGTACAGATCTTTTTAAAAAATGAATAATGATTTCTTTTCATATTTTTATATTTAATGAGTTGTTCTATGTAAATTTAATTCTAAATCGTTAACGTACACAATTAAAAAGCAAGTTTTTTCTTAATTGCAGGCATTTAACAGTTTTTAACTATTTTGAATTTTCAAACCAGTAAATTTGTTAACGGGATTTTACCTAAAAGTTTTAAAATTAAAAATCCGTAGCTTTATTGATTTAATTGTTATGAAATAGATGTGTTTATTGATAAAAACAAGTAGAGGCATTTATGGACTAAAGTCCATAACGTATTCACTATCAGTAACCACGGGCTTAAGCCCGTGGTTACATAAAAACTACTTGATCGGGGCTTTAGCCCAAAACTCTTCATTTAATATTTTGCCCGATAATTATCCAAATCAGAATGAAAAAAACACTATTACACCTATCATTAGGATTATTCCTACTGGCGCTTTCATTGAAAATTAGTGCTCAACCCTCTGTATGGACACAAGTAGCACCAGGTGTGTGGAAAAGCATTATCGGGAAACCAGATAAGATTGATATTTTTAATGCTGCCGGAATAAAACCGGCAAA
>JANNKF010000002.1:0-2942 GCA_031396165.1 Bacteroidales bacterium
CATCTGCGACACCCTGAGTGTAACATACACCACGGACATCGCACCTATTTTCGCTAATTACTGTAATGGATGCCATAATCCTTCTTCCCCTTCAGGAACGATTGTTACCAATAGCTACCCTCTTCTGAAAGCTAATATGGACAAAGTATGGGCTTCCATTAACTGGCTTCCGGGAGCTATAAAAATGCCGCAATCCGGCGCCAAATTGCCCGTTTGCGAGCTGGCTAAGATCAATCGCTGGAGACAACTTAACATGCCCAATAATTAAACTTATTCCTTTTCCTGCTCTTGCCAGTGCAGGCAACAAAGCAGGCATTTAATGTAAAAACGATTATTATGAACAGGTGGTTAAAAATTATTGCAGTTCTTGCCATTATTGGTATAATTATGGCCGGGCTGGTCTGGAAATTTTATATCAACAAGCCTCATGCCGACATCGAAAATACGACACCTGTCTATACACTCAGTGCTCAGGAACTATGGTCGCAATACAACCATGATCTGAGACTTTCAGACTCTTTGTATACGGGAAAAGTCCTGGAAATTACCGGCAACCTGAGTAATGTTGAAAAAATTGACTCACTCGTATTTCTCGTTTTCGTGATGGAACCTGATCCTGATTTTGGCAATAAGACAATACGTTGTGAGTTATTGCCCAAATACAACGCAGAAGGTTCTGCAGCCCTGTCAAACACGGCATTAAAAATCAAGGGATTCTGTTCCGGATATGATCAGACCGATATAAAAATCAGCAAATGTTCAATTCTTAAATAACCATTTCTGTATGAATGCAACCATTAAATCCATTATTGTTACTGTCGGCTTATGCTTCGTTATTTTATCGGCAGCAAGTGCTCAGAAATATGCCACCAAAACAGGGAAGGTATCATTCTTCTCCCAAACAGGCGCAGAGCGCATTGAAGCACAAAACAACCAGGTGAACAGCGCCATGGACATTACAAACGGCAATTTCGTTTTCAAAGTGCTGATCAGGGGATTCGAATTTGAAAAAGCCCTCATGGAGGAGCATTTCAATGAAAATTATCTGGAATCCGAAAAATTCCCGAATTCAGTTTTCAAGGGAAAAATTACAAATCTCAAAGACATCGACTTCACTAAAGACAACAAGTACAAGGCCACTATTGAAGGAGATCTGACCATTCATAATGTTACCCGAAAAGTCAGCCTCAAAGGCATTATAGAAGTTAAAGCCGGAGATATCCTGGCTGATGCTAAATTTAACGTATTACTGAAGGATTACGACATCAAGGTCCCTAATACTGTTATCAACAACATTTCTGAGACCATTGTGGTAAATGCAAACGTGATACTCAAAAAAATAAATAACTGATAAATGACGACTAAGAAACTTTTAGCACTGGCTGTTCTGACACTGATTACCATATGGGGCCAGGTTAAAGCACAGGATTTGATGGATATGCTTGGAGACGAAAAACCAAAAACAGAATTTACTTACGCCACATTTAAAACTACCCGGATTGTAAATGGCCAGTCCATAGAAAACCCCGCCAGCGGTGTTTTACTCTTTATGATTTCACATCATTTCGGGGCTGTCAATTCAGGATCTTACAATTTTTTCGGACTCGACCAGTCTACGATCCGCCTGGGGCTGGATTATGGACTGAATGATTATCTGAGTATCGGTGTCGGCCGAAGTTCGTGGCTGAAGACATATGATGCTTCTTTCAAGCTTAAAATTCTGCGCCAGAAAAGCGGAGAACGCAACATGCCCTTTTCCTTATCTTTGTATTCATGTATTTCATTAGAGTCCTATAAACAGGACCCCACCCGAAAGAATTATTTCTCTTCCCGTCTGGCCTATACCAACCAACTGCTGATAGCCCGTAAATTCACCAATTCCTTATCGCTTCAGCTTACGCCCACATTTATTCACAAAAACCTTGTCCCCACAGCCATATCCCAGAATGATATCTATGCCCTTGGTATTGGAGGCCGTTACAAGATTACACCCAGGCTTTCTTTAAATGCCGAATATTTCTATCTGATCCCTGGCAATACAGCCGATTCATTCGATAATTCCTTTTCGGTAGGCATAGATATTGAAACCGGCGGACATGTGTTCCAATTGCATTGCACGAACTCACAGCCCATGTTCGACCGCGCCTTTATCTCTGAAACCAAAGGGAAATGGTCGAAAGGCGATATTTTCTTCGGATTCAACATCTCCAGGGTTTTTACGATTAAGAAGCCGAAAAATTTTAAATCCTGAAACCTGTGCTTCATTTCCTGATGACTTGTTGAACCCTATCTTCTGTTTTTCAAAGCCTTCACATTCAATTTATGGCAATGACACCCGAAAAGGCCCGCCTGATCATGAGCGCAAAAGTTCCAAGTCATTTGGTTCGACGGTGCTTCTGAAGCTGTTCCGATGTGAAGTGACAACCAAATGAGTAATATTATTCGAAGCTGGTCAATTTATTGTCATTGTTGCAGTTGCTTTGTTTAGAGTGAAGCTCTGTCAGACCTCAATTTGATTACCAATTTCTGTGAATAAATCTGTTTTCCACTCCTCCGCAAACGTTGACAAAATTTGAAATATTCATTTACTTTACGCAGTGCTAGAAATGAGTAGTTAATGCTACACTTTGTGCAATATACAACTCGCACATAAAGGGATAGTGTGCAGAATAATTATAGGTTAAATTCAGTTTTAATTAATCCTGTGGAGTGTAGCATTCAGCATTCACTAAATCCACTCTTATCACTCTTCTGGCACGGCAAAAAAGATCTTCTGGCACCTCTGTACTACACTCAGTTTCGCTAAATGTAGTCATGAAACAATAAAAAAAATAATAATTCAAGGCCTACTTGAATATTGATAACATCTCTCTTTGACTGTCATATAGTAGTACTGCTCTTTGAAGGGCAATAACTTTACTTTGTAGCGGCTTAAATCTTAC
>JANNKF010000147.1:0-15521 GCA_031396165.1 Bacteroidales bacterium
CACTGGTGGCACGGGGTTCATTTTGCCCTTTGGAACCGTGCAGAGATTCTTGAAAAACAAATGAGGTATTATTTCGATATTTTTGAAAATGCAAAATCTACTGCTGTGCACCAGGGTTACAAAGGTGTCAGATGGCCAAAAATGGTTGGTCCCGACGGCAGGGAGAGCCCAAGTACAGTCGGTACCTACCTCATATGGCAGCAGCCGCATCCTATATTTTATTCGGAACTATTGTATGAAAGTGCAGCAGACAAATCAAAAATTCTTAATAATTACAGCAAACTCGTTTTTGAGACCGCTGATTTTATGGCTTCGTATGCCTGGTTTGATTCAGTAAATAACCGTTATGTTCTTGGTCCTGTACTGATACCTGCACAGGAGAGTCTTAAACTTGAGACGACCATAAACCCGGCATTTGAACTTGTATACTGGTACTGGGGACTAAAAACTGCTCAGAAATGGAGAGAAAGGATGGGGCTTGAACCGCTGGCTTTATGGACTGATATTATAAATAAAATTTCCGAACTTCCCGTTCAGAATGGATTGTACCTTTGTTCGGAAGATACAAAGGATTCATACGAAAATCCAAGATATATGAGCGACCATCCAATAGTTTCAGGAATCTCCGGGGTACTTCCTGAAACAAAAATGGTTGACAGGAAGATCCTCGGAAATTCTCTCGATACCATAATGAAAAAGTGGGACTGGAAAACGACATGGGGTTGGGATTTTCCCATGCTGGCAATGTCGGCTGCCTCTATTGGCAGGGGAGAACAGGCAATGGATTTTTTACTGATGGATGCACCCAAAAACCGATACCTACTGAATGGGCACAATTATCAGGATGCCAGATTATCAATATACCTTCCGGGAAATGGAGGCTTATTAGCTGCTGTGGCGTCTATGTGTGTTTCTGACCAGTTTCCTCATAATAAAAAGTGGAATGTAAAGTGGGAGAATCTTAATCAGTATGTTAAATAGGTGAAAATCAACTTTAAATATTAATAAAATGAAGACATTTTTTCTGGCAGTAACATTTCTTTCTCTATCCCTGATCGTTAATTCACAGAGCTGGAAGCTCGTATGGTCTGATGAATTTGATAAGAATGGCCTTCCCGATGAGACTAAATGGGGAAATGAAGTCGGGTTCATACGTAATAATGAACTTCAGTATTATACTAAAAGACGAATAGAAAACTCTGTAGTAGATAACGGTAACCTGCTAATTATAGGCAGAAAGGAGTCTTTTGATAAGGCCAACTATACTTCTGCAAGTTTGACTACCGACGGTAAACACAGCTGGACATATGGCAAAATTGATGCAAGGTTGAAGTTGCCTGCAGGTCAGGGTATCTGGCCGGCATTCTGGATGCTGGGTCAGAATATATCGCAGGTAGGCTGGCCCAGATGTGGAGAAATTGATATTATGGAACATATTAATAATGAGGATATTACACATATGACACTCCACTGGCATAATGAAAAACACGTATCTTCCGGTGGTAAATTAACATGTGATGTAACACAATATCACAACTATACAGTTGAGTGGGATAAGGAATCAATAAAATGGTTTCTCGATGGGAAAAAGTACTGGGAAGTAAGTGTAAAAGATAATATCAACAGCACTGAAGAGTTTCATAAACCGCATTATATTATTCTTAACCTGGCAATCGGTGGGGAATGGCCAAAGAATCCGGATGCAACCACCATTTTCCCTGATACAGTGTATGTTGATTATGTCAGAGTTTATCAAAATATTACAAAATAGAGCAAAAATGAAAACACCATTCTATTGGTTTAGGTCACTATCTTTAATTGTTCTTCTGATTGTTACAGGAGTTTCCGGTAAAATTATGAGCCAGACTACACCCGACGGATCAACTCCTCAGTTTCTCTTTCCTGATTTTACAATGAGTAGTGTGAGGATGAAAAATGGACAGCATCAGAAGATACTATTGAATTATAACACTGTTACTGAAAAAATGGTTTACAGTAAAGAAGAGGATCTGTATGACATGGTGAATACCGAAATGGTAGATACAGTTTATCTTCAGGACAGTAAATTTGTGCCGGTCGGGAAAGCCTTTTATGAGGTTTTACTTGTTGCTCCGGTGGCGCTTCTTGTTCAATACACAGGATCATTGATACCTCCCGGAACACCCGCAGGATATGGTGGAACTTCCCAGGTATCAAACACAAAACAGTTGTCTTCTGTTGAATTATCCAGTGGCTATTACAATTTGAAATTGCCCGGGGATTATTCCGTCAAAGTTGATCCTGTGTACTGGGTCAGAAATGATAATTCCATGACCAGCTTTATTAACGAGAGACAGTTCCTGAAGATATTTCCAGAGAGTGAGATAAAACTTAAAAAGTATATTAAAGAGAACAAAATAAAATTTTCACGACTCTCTGATATAGTGAAACTGGCAGGCTATTGTAACGAAATAATTAAGTAAACAATCAATTAAGTAACTGCCATTATCTTGATTTTTTATGTCTGTATATCTTTCTCAGGATAATTACTAATTTTATTGCAGGATCTTAGTATTCCCGGATCGAGCAATAAGAACTGAGTATGAAACGATTTCTGGCAATTGTTTTGCAGTGGAATTTGGATACGTGAGAAGTTAATTATAATCATAATAGATTATTGCGTTTGGTAATATTTGATTAAGCTTTTTATAATGAAAAAATACTCGCTCGATAAAAGCAGGATAAAGGTCCTTTTGCTTGAAGGTGTACATGATAATGCCCCGGCGTACTTCAGGGAGAATGGCTATACAGATATTGAATACTATAAAGATGCGTTGCCCGTAAAAGAGCTTGAAGAAAGACTGCGGCTGGCTCATATTGTTGGTATCAGAAGCCGAACCGAACTTAATCACGACCTTCTTCATAATGCGCCTAAGCTTATAGCAATTGGATGCTTTAGTATCGGTACCAACCAGGTTGATGCAATGGCTGCCAAGAAGTTGGGAATTCCTGTATTTAATGCTCCCTTTTCGAATACCCGATCAGTTGCTGAATTGGTTATTGCTGAGTGTATTATGCTCATGAGGGGAATACCTGAAAAAAATGCCCTTGCCCATAACAGGATTTGGATGAAATCTGCAAAAGATTCAGTTGAAGTCAGAGGTAAGAGACTGGGAATAATCGGATACGGCCATATTGGTTCCCAGGTATCTATACTTGCAGAGAGCATGGGAATGGAAATTGTCTACTATGACATTGAAAAGAAACTTAGTCTGGGCAATGCCAAACCTATGCCTAACCTGAACGAACTTCTTAAAATATCTGATACAGTAACTATACATGTGCCTTCAACTGAGCTCACAAGGAATATGATCTCACGGGAACAGGTTGCAATGATGAAAAAGGGTGCCTGTCTTATAAATGCCTCGCGCGGAGATGTCGTTGATTACAAGGCAGTAGCAGAAGGTCTTAGATCGAAACAACTCGCTGGTGTTGCTGCTGATGTTTTTCCAGTGGAACCAGCCTCCAACAATGATCCGTTTGAAACAGAACTTCAGGAATTTCAAAATGTTATACTTACACCTCATATAGGGGGAAGTACACTTGAAGCTCAAGCCAATATCGCTTTGGAGGTAGCTGAAAAGCTTGTAAAGTTCAGCGACAGGGGTTCAACAATCGGGGCTGTAAATTTCGTGGAGATTTCACTTCAGGCCAATGTATCGAAGCAAAGATTCTTACATATTCATGAGAATGTTCCTGGTGTACTGCGTGAGATAAATAATTTTTTTACTTCAAAAGGCATCAACATTACAGCAGAGTACCTCCAGACAGATCCCGAGATAGGATATGTAATTATCGAGACTGAAAGTGAACTTGATGTTTCGGTACTAAAGGATCTTAAGAATATCCCGCACACGATTCGTGCAAGGATGGTATATTAAGAAAATATAAGTCTGAATGCTTAAATTGATCCGTCAATGATCCTGACAGCTGTTTGCATAATCGGAATAGTTGATTATTTTTGCGGTGTTATTTCGGGGTGTGGCGCAGTTGGCTAGCGTACTTGCATGGGGTGCAAGGGGTCGTGTGTTCGAGTCACATCACCCCGACAAAATTGAAAAGCTTGCAGGTTAATTACTTGCAGGCTTTTGTTTTGTATTTGTCTCGATAAAAATAGTTATTTTTTGCTTATCCTTACAAGAGCGGTGCCCGTAGATAATTCAAAGTTGAGTATATTTGCACAAAATCAAAACTTGTTATGGAATTATTTAAACATCTCGATCTTCAGAATGAAAGTCAAAAGAAAACAATTAATGGAAAAAGTGAAAGAATAAAATGTCTTATAATCGGGTCAGGACCTGCCGGATACACCGCTGCAATTTATGCCGCTAGAGCTAACCTTAAACCTGTACTTTATACCGGACTGCAGATGGGAGGCCAGCTTACCACTACTACGGATGTAGATAATTTCCCGGGATACGCCGACGGTGTTACTGGTCCTGAAATGATGGAAGACCTTAAGCGACAAGCCGAGAGGTTTGGTGCGGAAGTAAGATTCGGAATCGCAACTGAAGTTGATTTCTCAGGTAAACAGCATATAGTTACAATTGATGATAAAAATATTATTGAGACTGATTCCGTAATTATCGCTACCGGTGCTACTGCCAAATATCTGGGACTGGAGGCTGAGGTGAAATATGCCGGAATGGGGGTCTCAGCATGTGCTACCTGTGATGGTTTCTTTTATAAAGGAAAAGATGTTGCTGTGGTAGGTGGTGGAGATACTGCAGCTGAGGAGGCTACATATCTGGCCGGGCTTTGCAGAAAAGTTTATCTGATTGTCCGCAGAGATGTTCTCCGGGCATCAAAAGTTATGCAGGATAAAGTTGCACGAACAAAGAATATAGAGATACTGTGGGAACATCAGCCAATTGATCTTATTGGTGATAATGGGGTAGAGGGCGTCACTCTTGTCAGAAAAAAAGGAACACCCGATGAAGAAATAATTAATATTAAGATCGACGGATTCTTCCTTGCAATAGGGCATTCACCTAATTCTGAAATATTTAAAAAGTATCTTGAAACAGATGCTGTTGGGTACATTAAAACAATCCCTGGCACATCAAAAACAAATATTTCCGGAGTATTCGCTGCAGGAGATGTACAGGATCCGCATTACAGGCAGGCAGTAACAGCAGCAGGTTCGGGTTGTATGGCAGCGATGGATACAGAACGTTATTTATCTGAACTTCAATGAAGACATTTAAAAAGACATTTAAGATCAATGCCGAACCATCAGATGTCTATTCAGCATTGACAAACCCCTTTACAATTGAGCTTTGGTCAGGTTATCCTGCTCAGATGAGTACAGAACCAGGAAGTGAGTTTTCTCTATGGGAGGGAGATATTACCGGGAAAAATATTGAATTTGTTCAGGATAGAAAAGTTGTTCAGGAATGGTATTTCGGCGATCAGACTGAAAAATCTACGGTTACAATAACAATAGTGCCCGATAGGGAAAACTCACTAATAACTGTTGAACATTCAAATATTCCCGATGAGGAGTTTACTGATATTGCTGAAGGGTGGAAAGAGTACTATATTGGAGCTATTACAAACTTTTTCAATCCTAATTTTTAAGATAATTGTCTGTAACAGTTTCTGGCTGTTTCTGGTTAAGAAGAGTGAATATATCCTCAGTGCAAGCCTGTATGAGTGTACCTATTCCTTTGAAACATAAAGTATTTGAGTGGTATTGTATTTTCTCATTCCATTCAGGAACCCAGGTAAGCAAATGCTGATTTATAAACCGCTGGATCTCTTTTTTCATTTCGATACGGCAGGCTTCATCATCAAGAATGATAAATTTATCTATCATAAGCGTTAGGAAAAGAAGCTCTACTCCAAGATGATCATCACTTATCTTTCCTTTGAATTTTGATTTCCAGCCATAAGAATTATAAAACTCAGAAACTCCTGCAATCTGATTATCAGCACCAGATTGTTTATTCCCTTTATATCTCGATTCATAAGCCGGTGCAAGTGTATATTCTTCTCTTGCGAAAAGCCTTATATAATCATCACGAAGCATCTTCCCACATATTTTCTTATCAATGCATGATTCCCTGAGTTGAGATGCTGCCTTAATGAAATTTGGATTTTTACTGGAAACCGGAAGGTTCTTCAATACACCATTTGTCCAGAAATCTGTCACACACTCCTCAGATGGTTCATACATTATCATACTTCCTGCAAAATAAAGGAGCATATTGTATCCTTTTAAAATGCTGTGCTGCTGGCTCTTAATATCCATTGCAATATTTGTATTTTTCAACTTGATTTAATTCTCAGAAAATGCTTAAATCTTTGGAAGAGATTAATAGTTTGGAAGATAACCATTAAAGACAGGTAATTGTTCGAAAATTGCCATAAAAAAACCGGTTCACTCAGATCCGGCTTGTTTCAATTCATTCTATGGCAATGCTTATCGTGGAAATTCTGCTATTTTATCAGGATAAACGTTGTTGTCAACCTTTCTCTTGATCTCTTTGAAAGCATTTATAGTATATGCCACATCATCAAGTGTATGGGCCGCTGTAGGGATAAGACGTAACATAACTACATCCCTTGGAACAACTGGATAAATTACAACCGAGCAGAAAATAGCATAATTCTCGCGCAGGTCATAGATCATCTGTGTAGCCTGAGGAACACCGCTTTTCATAAATACCGGTGTAACTGGCGATTCAGTTTTTCCAAGATTTAATCCGGCTTCCTTTAATCCTTTCTGAAGAGCATGAACTATTGTCCATAGTTTCTCTTTCTGTTCAGGATGTGCCTGAATAAACTCGAGTCTTTTTATTGCTCCGAGGGTCATTGCCATCGGAAGAGATTTTGCATATATCTGTGAACGAAGATTATAACGCAGATAATTGATAACATCTTTAGTGCTTGAAACGAATCCCCCGATCCCTGCCATCGATTTAGCAAAAGTGGCAAAATAAATATCGATTTCGTCCTGAATACCAAAATGTTCACCGGTTCCACTTCCTTTATCACCCATAGTGCCGAAACCGTGGGCATCATCAACCATAAACCGGAACTGATACTTCTTTTTAAGTGCTGCAATTTTGTCAAGTTTGCCAAGATCGCCCGCCATGCCGAAGACTCCTTCTGTAATTACCAGAATACCGCCTCCTGTCCCATCAACGAGCTTTGTAGCCCTCTGCAACTGTTTTTCGCAACTTTCAATATCATTATGTGGAAAAACAAATCTTTTTCCCATATGAAGTCTTAACCCATCCATTATACACGCATGTGCTTCCGAGTCATATACTATCACATCATGCCTGTCTACCAGCGCATCAATAATAGATACCATTCCCTGGTAACCGAAATTGAGAAGATAAGCATCCTGCTTGCCGGTAAATCTGGCAGCCATCTCCTCAAATTTCTCATGATTGGTGCTGTGTCCCGACATCATTCTGGCACCCATTGGGTATGCCAGCCCATACTGTGCTGTTACTTCGGCATCGTATTTTCTGATTTCCGGATGGTTGGCAAGCCCCAGGTAATTATTCAGACTCCAGGCAAGTACCTCTTTTCCCCTGAACTTCATCCTTGGACTGATCTCACCCTCTAATTTTGGAAAAGCGAAGTACCCATGACCAATATCCTGATACTGGCCCAATGCACCTCTGTTCTTTTTAATCTTTTCAAATATATCCATGATAGTAACCCGTTTGAGAAATTTTTCACAAAATTAGTCATAAACGGGGATACCATAATACCTATTTATACCTAATTTCTAAAAATTGTCTTGCAGTCTTGCGGTCTTGCGGTCTTGCGGTCTTCGGTCTTCCGACTTCGGTCTTCGGTCTTCCGACTTCCGTCTTCGGTCTTCCGACTTCCGTCTTCGGTCTTCCGACTTCGGTCTTCGGTCTTCCGACTTCGGTCTTCGGTCTTCCGACTTCAGTCTTCGGTCTTCCGACTTCGGTCTTCGGTCTTCCGACTTCCGTCTTCGGTCTTCCGACTTCCGTCTTCGGTCTTCCGACTTCCGTCTTCGGTCTTCCGACTTCCGTCTTATAATAAAACCATTATTCTTCCGTTTTTATCTCTGAAATGAAATATTTTCCGTAATTTTGCGCAACAATTTTTTTTATGAAGTTCAGATTATATATAGTCCTGATAATTTTGGTGTTGGCAAGCTCTTGCGGCGAATATGAAAAGCTTCTTAAGAGTACTGACTTTGATCTCAAAAAAGCTAAAGCCAAAGAATATTATGATGCCAGCCAGTATGTCAAATCATCAGAACTGCTAAGCCAGATTCTTCCAAGATACAGAGCCAGCTCTGAATCGGAAGAACTTAATTGGATGAATGCCCAGAGTTATTATGGTATGAAAGATTACTATATGGCTGGCAGTTATTTCAAGACATTTGTTAATCAGTTTCCTTTTGGAGTTCACGCTGAAGAAGCAAACTTCATGGCTGCCAGGTGTGATATGCTGATCTCACAGCGACCTGAACTCGATCAGGAGAATACAAGGAATGCTATTGAGGGATTTAAAATTTTTATGGCCAGATACCCGAATAGCCCAAAAATTGAAGTGAGTAAAGTGTTTTTGAAAGAGCTCGAGGAGAAACTGGTTGAAAAATCATACCTGAGTGCCAGACTCTATTACGACAGGAGAGAATATAAGGCAGCAGTTGTTGCGCTAAGTAACAGCCTTAAAGAGTATGCCAACACTAAATACAGAGAAGAAATGATGTACCTTAAACTCAATTCTATGTTTCTGTATGCTGAAAAAAGCGCAGCAGCCAAACAAAAGGAGAGGTATCAGGCTGCACTCGATGACTATTATTCATTTATGGAAGAGTTTCCAAAGAGCCAGTATGACAAAGAAGTTAGTTCTATCTTCCAGAAAACAAATAAGTATTTAAAAGCCGGAATACCAGATACCGGAGTAACCAGTGGAGTAAACAATCAATAATAATTATGGATTACAGAAAATCAGCAGCGCCAGTAACAACAGTTACACGAAACCTTGACCTGATGACTCAGGGAACAGGTAATATTTATGAGACAGTAATCGTCGTTTCAAGAAGATCAAATCAGATTTCGGTCGAGATGAAACAAGAACTTAACAAGAAGCTTGAAGAATTTGCCTCATATACCGATAACCTTGAAGAGGTGTTTGAAAACCGCGAGCAGATTGAGATCTCGAAATTTTATGAAAGACTTCCAAAACCTACACTTATTGCTCTTCAGGAGCTTGAGGATGGTAAAATATTCTACAGAAATACTGATACTACTCCCAAACAGAAGTAATAATAGTATAAAATGCTGAAAGGCAAGCATATACTTGTAGGCGTAACCGGAGGTATTGCAGCATTTAAAACTGCAACTATCATCCGGTTGCTAGTTAAAAACGGTGCAGAGGTCAGGGTTATAATGACCGATCACTCCAAGGAGTTTATTACCCCTCTTACTCTGGCAACTTTATCAAAAAACCCGGTGCTATCAGAGTTTTTTGATACCACAAATGGTGATTGGAATAGTCATGTGGACCTTGGCTTGTGGGCCGACCTGTTCCTTATAGCTCCGGCTACAGCAAATTCCATAGCTAAAATGGCAAACGGAATTGCAGATAATCTGCTCCTTACTACTTATCTTTCAACTCGTTGCCCTGTATTTGTTGCCCCTTCCATGGATATGGATATGTTAAAACATCCCGCAACAACAATCAATATTGAAACACTTAAAGCTTTCGGGAATTTAATTTTGGAACCTTCAAGTGGAGAACTTGCAAGTGGTCTGACAGGTAAAGGCAGAATGGCAGAACCTGAAGATATTGTAAAGGAGATAGATAACTTCTTTACAAAAAAAAAAACCTATAAGCCGCTCGAAGGGAAAAAAATCCTGATTAATGCCGGCCCGACCAGAGAACTTATTGACCCTGTTCGTTTTATAAGTAATTTTTCTTCGGGTAAAATGGGTATTGCTCTGGCTGATGCTGCTATTGAATATGGCGCTCAGGTAGTACTCGTTCTCGGACCAGTATCCGTTTCACCCCTAAGTTCATCAGTTAATGTTATTTATGTAACAACGGCTGAGTCTATGGCAACGGAATGTATATCACATTTCCCTGAATGCGATATAGCTGTGTTATCAGCTGCTGTCGCAGACTTTACTCCAGAAGAGGTAAAAGGAAATAAAATAAAGAAGGGCGACAAGGGGTTATTATTGAAATTAAAGCGCACCACTGATATTGCTGCTTCATTGGGAAAGGTCAAGAAAAAAAACCAGATCCTTGCAGGTTTTGCACTTGAGACAAATAATGAAATTGAAAATGCAAGGAACAAACTTGTAACTAAAAATCTCGACCTCATTGTGTTAAACTCATTAAAAGAGAATGGCGCCGGCTTTGGATACGATACAAACAAAATCACAATAATTGACCGTAACAATAATATTGATAAATTTGAGTTGAAATCTAAAGATGATGCCGCAAGGGATATTCTTAATAAAATTGTTTCAATGCTTCAATAATTTGTCTTTATGAGATTATTGCCATTTCCAAAATATTATCTTCTGTTTTTACTTGTTTTCATACCTGGAATTAGCTCTTCACAGGAGCTGAATTGTAACGTGCAGATCTCTGCCCAAAGGATTCAGGGATCTAACCGGCAGGTTTTTGAAACTATGCAGCGCGACATTTACGAGTTTATGAACAGCACCGTGTGGACAAACCATGTTTACAGTTATGCCGAAAGAATAGACTGCAATATTCTTATAAATCTTAATGATCAGTTGTCGGCTGATGAATTCAGAGGAACAATTCAGGTACAACTCAGGAGACCTGTATTCAATACAACATACAATTCGACAATGCTCAATTTTATCGATAATAATTTTCAATTCCGGTATGTTGAGTTTCAGCCGCTTGAATTTGACCCCGGGTCACACAGGTCTAACCTGGTTTCAGTTCTGGCCTATTATGCTTATATTATTCTCGGTGTTGATTACGACACTTTTTCTCCACTTGGAGGATCTGAGTTCTTTCAGATTGCTGAGAAGATTGTATCAAATGCCCAGAACGCTCCGGAGGCTGGATGGAAACCATATGATGCATCCCGGAACAGGAACAGATACTGGCTCGTTAAAAATGTGATCGATAAGGAGTATGAAGGGGTCAGGAAGTTTATTTATGAATATAATATTAATGGTCTCGATAAAATGGAATCGAGTATTACTGAGGCAAGAACGAGCATGGTGGAGAGCCTGAGGCTGTTACAGGAAGTGTACAGACGAAAGCCTGATCCATTTATGTATTTTCTTCAGATAGTAATTGAAGCAAAAGCTGATGAGCTGGTAAATATATATTCAGAAGCATTTCCTGAGGAGAAAAGCCGGGTAACACAGATTCTGACAGAAATTGATCCGGGTAATAAATCAAAGTATGAAAAGATAAGTGCTGCCAACCTACCGTAAATTTAAGTTATGTTAGTAAAATTGTTTGTTCAAAACTATGCACTCATCAGGGAACTGGACGTTGAACTTGAAAACGGACTTACAATCATTACCGGTGAAACAGGTGCAGGTAAATCCATTTTACTCGGTGCATTATCTCTGATCCTCGGAACAAGGGCGGATTCTTCAGTTCTTCTTGATAAAAATGAAAAGTGTATTGTTGAAGGAACCTTCCGGATTGATACATATGAACTAAATGACTTTTTTACTAACAATGAACTTGATTATGAGCCTGTTACGGCCCTCCGCAGAGAGATTAATCCTGCTGGCAAATCAAGGGCTTTTATTAATGATACTCCCGTAACAATTATTCAGTTAAAAGAGATTGGCGACAGGCTGATAGATATTCATTCGCAACATCAAACGCTGATGTTGAATGATAACTCATTTCAACTAAACGTAATTGACTCATTTGCAGGAACATCTAAAATCAGACAGGATTACAGGAAAATATATTCAGATTATAGTAAACTAAAAAAAGAGTATACTTCAGCTAAAGAGGCTTCTGAAAAAAACAGGGCTGATATAGAGTATTATCAGTTTCAGCTAAAACAACTGGATGATGCGAAACTCAGTTCAGGCGAGCAGGAAGAACTGGAAGTTGAGCAGGAGATCTTAGCTCATGCTGAAGAAATAAAACTGGCATTGAGCGGGTCATCAAGTCTTTTTTCCGGTGAAGGTGTTGCTATTCTTGGAATGCTCAGGGAGGTCAGGTTAAATCTAACGAGGATCCGTAATTTTTTACCTGATTCCGAATCCTTGCTCACCAGGACAGAAACTTCACTTATTGAGCTTGATGATCTGGCAGTTGAGATCGAGAGACTCTCATCGTCAATAGAAGCAGATCCTCAGCGTCTGAAATTCGCAAATGACAGGTTGGATACAATATATTCACTTATCCAGAAGCATCGTGTGAGCAACCTCAACGAACTGATAATTAAAAAGAAAGAGATAGAAGGAATTGTAGATTCTATCCTGTTGGGTGATGAACATCTTGAAGAGTTGGAAGCACAACTTTCAGAAAATGTTAAGGCACTTACTTCCATCTCCGGTGAAATGTCGGAGAAGAGGCTGAAGGTAATTCCGGATGTGGAAGTTAAAATTACTGAGTTATTAAAACAGCTTGGTATGCCAAACGCCAGATTCAGAATATCCCTTATTCAGTCTTCATCTTTTGGTCCGGGGGGTATCGATCATGCTGACTTTTTATTCTCCGCCAATAAGCAGATTGCACCCGAAAATCTTGCCAGAATAGCTTCAGGTGGCGAGTTATCAAGGGTAATGTTAAGTCTGAAATCGCTTCTTACAAGAAATAATAACCTGCCGACAATAATATTTGATGAGATTGACTCAGGTGTATCGGGGGAGGTGGCCGATAAGGTTGGACAGATACTTTCGGGTATGGGAAAATATATGCAGGTCGTTAATATTACTCATCTTCCACAGGTAGCATCCAGGGGAACAAAGCACTATCATGTATACAAAGATGATAGCGAGGACTCAACATTTACAAAGGTTAAGTTGTTATCACCTGATGAGCGGATTCTGGAAGTAGCCAGATTATTAAGCGGCAGTGAAGTTACGGAAACGGCGATGAAAAATGCCCGGGAACTCCTGAAAGCGGCAATTAATTAATTCAAATCGTGAAAATGAAAGAAGGATTGTTGAAAGGCAAAAAAGGAATCATATTTGGGGCTCTTAATGAAAAATCAATCGCATGGCATGTTGCTCTCAGGTCGTGGGAGCAAGGTGCCGAACTGGTTCTCACAAATTCGCCGGTAGCTATGCGGCTTGGTACAATCAGCGAACTGGCAAAAATAACTGGAAGTGAGGTTATTCCGGCTGATGCTACAAAAATGGATGAGATTGAAAACCTGCTTACTGAGAGTATGAAAATATTTGACGGTAAATTTGATTTTATGCTCCATTCTATAGGAATGTCGCCGAATGTGAGAAAAGATATTCCTTACGAACAGACGAGTTATGAGAATATGCTCAAGACTTTTGATATTTCTGCTCTGAGCTTTCACAGAGTTTTACAAACAGCTTATAAGCTGGATGCAATAAAGGAATGGGGGTCAGTTATTGCTTTATCCTATGTTGCAGCTCAGAGAACTCTTACAGGATATAATGATATGGGTGATGCAAAAGCCCTTCTTGAATCCATTGCAAGAAGTTTCGGCTATATATACGGACGTGACAGAAGGGTGAGAATCAATACTGTATCGCAGTCACCTACACCTACCACAGCCGGAAGTGGCGTACATGGAATGGATTCACTGCTCGATTTCTCTGAAAGAATGTCTCCACTGGGAAATGCAACAGCCGCTGAGTGTGCCGATTATTGTGTGGCGCTCTTTTCTGACCTTACCAGGAAGGTTACCATGCAGAATCTTTATCATGACGGTGGATTTTCGAGCATGGGGATGAGTCTTAAAGCTATCGAACAGTATCAGAAGAGTTTTGAAGAATGCGATTGCGATGAGGAAGTTAAGAAGAAACAGAAACAAATTACGATACAAAAGTAAATAAGTATAAAAACTTATTTTTGAAGCGGCTTGCTATTTAGGTGAGCCGTTTTTTTATATTTGATCATTACCTAATCTTTCCTATTATGATCAAAATCGTACTTCTGGTTTTATTCTACTTTGCATTTCCTCTGGTAATCATATATATATGTAAAAAATGGACACTGCTCCAGAAACTCGGAACAATAGTTTTTGCATATGGATTCGGATTACTGCTGGGCAGTTCAGGGCTTTTTCCTCATGGGAGTAGTCAGTATAAACTTGCTCTTCAGGGTCGGGCTGCATTGCCAGGTACAGAAATTGAGAAACTGATAAATGAAAAGGTACTTCAGGAAGCAGACAGGTTCGTTAACCAGATTGCCTCAGTACAGGATCTTATACCATCGATAGTTGTTCCTCTTGCATTTCCTCTTTTGCTTTTCTCGTTGAATATTAAAAGATGGCTCAGGTATGCGAAGAAGGGTTTCATTTCTGTGGCGCTTGCTCTTGTTGCAGGACTTGTTATGGTGACAGCCGGTTTCTTTATCTGGAAGGATACCATTCCTGACAGTTGGAAACTTGCCGGCATGTTCGAAGGCATTTATACCGGCGGTACTCCTAACTTTGTGGCCATTAAAATGGCTCTCAATGTTGATCCTAATCTGTTTGTCATTGTCAGCACTTATGATATGATTGTCGGGGCAGGCCTTGTCCTGTTTTTTATCACTATCGCACCACGGATATTCAGATTCATTTTGCCAAAATTTACAGAAAAAAAAGGTATCTCAATCGAGGCAGATGCTATCGCAAAAGAGACCGAAAACCTCGACGATTTCTCCGGGATGCTGAAAAAAGCTACATTTTTACCATTGATGAAGGCATTGGGGATTTCAATAGTAATATTCGCCCTTGCAGGAGGATTGAGCCTTGCTCTTCCAATGCTTCCCCAAATGGTGGTTGTGATTCTTTCAATAACAACATTGGCGATACTTGCTTCACTCATAAAATCTATCAACAGAATTGAAAAGACATTTCAACTAGGCATGTATCTGATTCTTGTCTTCTCACTGACAATTGCGTCAATGGCCGATCTTAAATCGATGTTTCAGATTGGAATGCTTAATCTGATACTCTTTATTTCATGGTGTTATTTCGGTTCACTTATCCTGCATCTTATTCTGGCAAGAATTTTCAGGGTCGATGCAGATAATTTTCTGATTACTGCGACTGCTTTTATTTTTTCTCCCCCTTTTGTTCCTCTTGTGGCTAATGCACTAAAAAATAAGGATGTAATTGTTACGGGTATAACCGGGGGTATAATAGGTTATGTATTAGGTAATTACTTCGGTGTTGCCCTGGCCTATTTCCTGAAGGGATTTTAATCAGCGAAAATCTGCGCGATCTGCGGGAAAAGAAAAACCAAAATTGCCCGCAGATCTCGCGGATTAACGCAGAAAAATATGCAGGGACATGAAATGTATAGGAACATGACATGTATAGGGAC
>JANNKF010000166.1:0-1824 GCA_031396165.1 Bacteroidales bacterium
GCTAAAGCTGATTGTTCCAGACAATCGCCTGATGCTAACAATCAAAAGCAAATTTTTAATAGACCACTTAATTATAACTCTCAATTGGGCGAACCTGATTATTGCCAGAACTAACGAATCATTCTAAAATTTGTTACCTTCACGGGTTCAACGCAACAAAAAGATTAATAGTAAGGCTAATAAATTGATATTTAGGCCGTAATGCATGTTATGATCTTTTAAATTTTTGTTGATAATTATTAAGGGAGAGAATCGGAGGAGCATATTTTTAATAAAGATCTGAGAAATGACAAAGACGAATAAGAATAAAAATCTTTTTAAGACGATTTATGATTTTCTGATACTATTGATTTCAATAGCTGGTTTTGTGCCAAAAAATGCTACTCTACTGAGGACAATTGCTATGGTTACCTCTCTTGCAATAGCAATATATCTTGGTAATTATCAGCCTTATAATTCTGGTTTAGCAATCTCATACTTCTTTCTGATTGAAACATTATATCTGGGTTTCATAACGATTATGCTTTCAGAGAATGGTCTCCGTCATTGGTTTATTAAAACATCGGGTGGTGAGAAGAATGGATACCTGGCATTTGAAGCGATACTTGGTTTTCTGTTTTTCCATAATGGTGTAAGTATAGGATATATTGCTTCCTCAAATCCTGGCACGTTGTTTAACTTTATTGACAAGGATTTATTGCTGATCATAGTTGCGATTATGTTTATTTTCGGATTTGCAGTAAAAATACTAGCTGCAAAAGCAGTTACAGTCGATATTTATTATTGGAAAGACATGTTCCTTGGGAGAAGGATCTCTGACTTCGTTATTACCGGACCATATAAATACTTTAAAAATCCTATGTACGGGATTGGTCAGCTTCAGGCGTATGCAATTGCAATCTGGTATGGATCGACTTATGGGTTAATGGCGGCTCTGATAAATCAACTACTAATTTTTTCATTTTATTATCTGGTAGAGAAAAAATTTATAAAGCGGGTTTATGAGAAGAAAATCCTGCAGCCTGTATTTGTAAAACGTACAACACTAAAGCAACCGGCTGAAATTTACTAGACTATCCAGAACACATCGCAGGTGTATCTTATCGTATGTAATCGGGTAGACTGCCCGCAACTAAGAGAGAATGCATGACAATATTCACCTTAGACCGGGCACTTTACGCCTTCTGTTGACTGTCGGTAATATGAAAACCAGCACAGGAATATAAAAAAATGAACCTTGTCTCTGCTGCATTGTTTAAATAGAAATAAACATATGAAAGCAATTGTTTACACTGAATACGGACCACCTGATGTTCTTGAACTAAAGGAAGTTGTAAAACCAACTCCTAAAGAAAATGAAGTATTGGTAAAAGTATATTCTACTACTGTCTCCGCAGGTGATTGGCGATTAAGGAAAGGCGACCCGTTTATGGCAAGACTTTTTAATGGTTTATTCAAACCCAAACGAGTGAATATACTGGGATTTGAATTGGCAGGAAAGGTTGAAGAAACCGGGAAAAAAGTTAAATCATTCAAAATAGGGGACAGTATATTTGCCTCATGTGGATTCAAATTCGGTGCATATGCTGAGTATAAATGTCTTCCGGAAAATGATTTGATTGCTCTGAAACCTTCCAAAATGACTTTCGAGGAAGCTGCCACAATTCCCATTGGTGGTCTTACAGCTTTAAGATTCTTAAAACAGGCCGGCGTTTCGAAAGGACACAATGTGCTTATCTACGGGGCATCAGGCAGTGTTGGTGTGTTTGCTGTTCAGCTTGCCAGACATTTCGGGGCAAGTGTTACTGCTGTATGCAGTACGGC
>JANNKF010000179.1:0-5785 GCA_031396165.1 Bacteroidales bacterium
CACTTTTTATTATGAACAAAATGAAAAAATGCAACATAGCTTTAAAATTTATAACTTTCATTTCTATCAAAATTTAAACGAAACTGTAAAACTGTAATTTAATATCTAATGAATATATTTAAATTTCAACTTACAGGATACAACATCTTTAAAATTGAATTCAATTCGTACTAAGATCCTTAAATACGTTAAAGTCAGACATTATTCTTAGGTCGCCTGAATAAAATATCTATTTTTGCACTCTGACAGACAAAACTATGCAATACGACATTAAACCTGGTATAAAAGGACTGATATTTGATCTTGACGGAACGCTTGCTGACACAATGCCATATCATTTCCATGGATGGCGAATAGCATGCGAGAAATTTGGAGCAGTAATAGATACAGCATTTTTACGAAAGCATACAGGAAGTCCGGGATGGATGATAGCGGATGAAATTATAAAGAATAATAATCTCGATGGAAGTGTTACGATAGAACAGATTATTGAGGTAAAACTAAATGAATTTTACAAGGATCAGCATAAGGTAAAGCCTATACTTCCAGTAGTGGAAATTGTAAAAAAATACCACGGTATTATTCCGATGTCAGTAGGAACAGGAGGGCACAGGGAAGCTGTTGAACGAACTCTTGAAATAACCAACCTGAGGAAATATTTTGAAATAATTATTACTGCCAACGATGTGGAATATTTTAAACCACATCCTGAGACCTTCATGAAATGTGCGAATCAGATGAATGTAGCTCCGGAGTTTATTGAAGTATTTGAAGACGGCGATCTTGGCCTTGAAGCGGCTCAAGCCGCAGGTATGCAGGCTACTGATGTAAGGTCATGGTACGATTCAAACTGGTAACAGGCATACTTCGGCTCCGCTCAGTATTAAGAGGCAAACTAATAACTAATCAGCTATCAAGAGTACCTGCCGGATTACATTAAAGAGTTGCTTTTTAGTGAATGGTTTTGTAAGAAAAGCAATGCAACCTGCAGTTAATGATTTTTCTTTTTCTTCAATCATAGCATAAGCTGACTGTGCAATAATTGGCATATCTGGTCTGAATTCAAGTATAAGTTTTGTTGCTTCATTTCCATCCAGTTCAGGCATCTGAACATCCATGAGAATGAGGTCAATTTCAGGATGTTCACGGCATATACTGACTGCTTCATTACCGTTTTTGGCCCACAAAACGCGGGCCCCGGATACAGTCCCTAGCAGTATTTCGAGATAGTGAAAGTTCCAGTCAACATCCTCTGCTATAAGAATCACTTTACCAATAAGAGACAAATTAATTTGATCTGCAGACTCAGGTTTTTTTAACAGAGTAGTCCTGATTATTGATGAATATGGGAATGAAACATAGAATATCGATCCTTTCTTCTCCTCAGACTCTACTTTAATTTCACCTTTAAGCATCTGGGTGAGTTTCAGAGCAATCGACAGCCCCAACCCTGTCCCCCTGTAATGTTTAGTTTTAACATCTGCAACTTTAGTAAACCTGTCGAATATACTTTCTATTTTTATGAACGGAATTCCAATTCCTGTATCTTTAATGAAAAAAGTAATCCTTTTATTGACTTCATCTGCAAAGTAGCCGAATTCTATTGATCCTTCCGGAGTAAATTTTATGGCATTACTAAGTATGTTCGATAGTATCTGCTTGAGGCGCAGGCGATCGGTATACATGACAAAGTCTGTTTCGGGATCAGGGACTTTTAATACAGGTGTTGCAGCAGACTCCGAAGTTTCACTTTGCAACGCCTGCCGGAATGTTTCAAATACTTCATTTGTCAATTCGTTTATCTGACAATCAGCCAAAGATACTTTTACCTGATTTGCCTCAATTCTGGAAATATCAAGTATATCATCAATCAATTTAACCAGGTCGCTTCCGCTGGCGTCCATCATCTTTATATATTCAAGACGTTCAGTATGGGATGAAGCTGAATCGGTGAGGAGATTTGAAAAACCCAGAATTGCATTTAAGGGGGTTCTTATCTCATGCGACATGTTTGCAAGGAAAGAGGATTTGAGTTTATCCGACTCTTCAGCACGTTCCTTGGCTGAAATCAGTTCAGTGGTTCTTTCCTTTACCCTGGCTTCCAGATTCTCCCTTTCTTTAAGAAGTGTTGCCTCGGCAAGATCCCTTTCTGCTTTCCTGGCCTCAATACTTTTAAGAAGATCATTAAAACTATCGTATAACAGCCCTGTTTCATCGTGAGATACCTTGCTGACTCTTACAGTGAAGTCTCCTGAATTCTGAATCTCCTTTGTTATTTTCGAAAGATTAAGTATCGGTTGAGATATAATCCGTTCAAGAATAAATGCCAGAAAAATTGCAATTAATGATGTTACAATGAAGATAAAAACTATCAGCTTAAGATGATCACGAGTTTTCTCCTTTATAATATCTGTGGAAGCGATCAGGTTTACTTTACCTATTTTTTCCTTTTCGGAGACTATAAATTCTGAAATGGAGATAAAATTTTTATTTCCCCCCGGCAAAGTCTCAAAATTGTGATATGCAGCTGAATCGTTTCGACTATCCTTATAATACTCTGCAAAAATCTTACCTTTTTCGTTTAATATATCGCCGTGAAGTACCGATGGAATATTATTGAGTTTGTCAAGAATTGACCTCGCTCCATTTTCATCATCAAAGAGAATGGTAGGAACAGCATAATCAGCTATCAGCTTTGCATCGAGTGAAATATTATTAATAAGATCTTTTCTTAGCCTCTGGTTATTACTATAACCCTCGAAAGAAAAGCCGATCACCAGACTGATCATAGTAACAGCCAGAATAATCACAATTATCTTTTGGCGAATTGAACTATATCGAAGAAATCTCATTAGTGTTTTTAAATGATCTTTGAACTTTTCATTAGCATAGAACTTATCCTGAATTTCCCGGTATCGACCGACGATTTGTTTATTTCAAATTTCAACTTGTTTTCTTCAATGTAGAAGTTTAGATGAATACCCTTTTCTCCATACCCTTTCTTTTCTGCCATTATAAGTACACCGCTTTTGATTGCAGAAGTAACTAATTGCGTTATATCCACGTCATCAATTCCTGTAATATAACAAATATCACACAATTCTATATGAGTTAGATTCTTCAATTCTAATATTTCAACAATTTTGCCCTTAATTGTTTTGTTTTTCAGGGATTCCTTAAGAATTTTCAAAAAGTCCCTATCCCCAAATACTCCTATTACAAAAACTGTAGTATCGTGTGATTGATCTCTTTGAGGCCATTCTACAAACCTTGTAATTCTTTCAATGTAGGCAGCCTTAATTACATCTTCATTAAACTGTGCTAATAAACAGGATGGTACAAACCACAGTATAACCATTGTGAGAACAAATACCCTGAGCAGCAAAGAATATCTTTTATCAGTGATCGTCTGTATTTAAAATTGAGCATGTAACTGAATAAACATATTCCTTCTGTCCTGGATCATTTGATCCTGAGCATGTTCATACCCTACAGGTACATAGTACTTTCTGTCGAGAAGATTTCTAACTTTAAATGAAATATCAAAGTATTTTAAAAATTTCTGTGTCCTGAGTGACAAATTAAGCAGAACAGTATTATCAGTTGTATTTCCAGATAGTGTTGCCCTTCCTGTTTCATAAAAAACTTCCGGTGTGATAAACAGTATATTTGCAAGGGGGTAAGTCCATCCTCCTTTAATTATCAAATCCGGAGAATTGGTCAATTTGCGGTGCAGAATAATATCTTTTGCATTCTGGTAGGTGAGATTTATATATCCGCCTCCATTTTTTTCAGGTTGATATCTTAATTCAGTTTCAATACCTGTGCCCTGAGCTTTTCCAATATTTGAGAATAAAGTAAAACCATCAGAATCATCAAGATACTGGTCAATAAGATTAAACATAGTGAATCTGTACACTGATATTGATCCATAAAAGAGGTCGTTGATCCGGTGGCCCCAGGCTAATTCCAACGCTCTGATTTTTTCCGGTTTAATGTCAGGATTGCTTTTATGAGAGCTTTGGGATTCATAGTATGCCTCGTACATATTAGGGATCCTGAATGCTTCACTATATAACAATTTCAGAGAGGAAGCATCAGAATAGGTATAAACCATTGCCAGTCTTGGACTTAACGATTCACTATAAATAGAGTATTGATCATATCTCAGACCGGCTGTAATATTCAGATTTTCAACAATTTGAAATTGATCATGCACATAGACCGATAAGAAAGAAAACGGGAAGTTTTTATCAAAATATGTTTCTGAATTATCCCATTCCTTATAATCAGATCTGAAAATCTGTCTGTATTCAATCCCAGTACTTAAAACATTTCTGTTTCCGGTCTTGAGATTATACTGGATCTCAGAGCCTGCCCAATGACCGTGAGAGCGATCAAACAGATCAGCTCCTCCATAAGGATAAGAGCCCGAGTAACTATAATCATCATAATAACCTCTGAATAACAGGGAACTGTTATTTTTTATATCTAACCGGTAGGATGCTTCGAGAAAAAAACGTTCATCATCAGAGCGGACATCACCTGTAAGATCCGTTTCAAATGCCCCGGTCGGAATTCCCTTCGACCTGTTTGTAAGAATTCCCGAAAGGGTAAAATTATTCCGTGATATCTTCGCCTGCAGACCTGCAAATTTCTCCCAATCCATTCCATTTGAAATTCCATTATTAGTTTCAGGTGCATCGAGTTCAGGAAAATAAAAATTTTCACCATCTGATGATCCAGCGATTCCAGACAATGATATGTCGACATCTTTGACCCTTTTTCCGTATATGGCTGAAATCTCTTTCCTGCCAAAACTTCCGGCTCCTGCAGAAACCGCCTGACCATCGGTATCAGAACCTTTCTTCATAATTATATTAATAATATTCAGCATCGCTCCCGATCCATAAACAGATGCACCAGGGCCTCTGACTATTTCAATCTTTTCAATGTTTTTCATATTTATTCCAAGCTCATTTCCTAAAAACGATGACCCATACACTACATCATTCAGGATATGCCCATCGATCATAACCAGGATCCTGTTGTTATAGTCAGTAGGTCTGCCAAATCCGCGGGAACCGGCATAAGAATAATTCCTGTCGCCTGATAAATAGATTCCCCGCTGACTGTTCAGTGCCTCACCAAGTGTTGAGTAATTAAAATTCTTAATATCAACTGAGGTAATTACGGATATTGAGGAGGCTGCCTCAACCGATTTTTGTATAAATCTTGACGATGTGACGACCTCCTGATTCATAAGATCGGTTAATGACATGTCAAACAATTCATTAATTTCAGAAGTATCCACTTGTCCCGTCAATGATAATTGAATTGATAAAGCAGGCAAAATTAAAAATAGAAATCTGAGACACTTTTTCATAAGAAGTGTTATTTTTTTTAGTTATTAAACCAAAGGAAATCGTAAATAGTATTTATACGGCAAATTCCAGTGAAAGATACATGTTTTTTAACAGGAATACTAAGGGGACTGAATATTGCTTATCCTGATTAAAGCATCGACCCATTCATCGTTATAATTAAGACTATCCACAAGTACTATATTATCCCCTCCTGCGCTCCTGAATTGTTTTGAATAATCTTCTTTAATTTCAATTGTTGTTTCCAGACAATCGGCTACAAATGAAGGGGAAATAACTAATACTTTTTTACAACCCATTTCTGCGAGTACATTTAATCTCATGTCAGTAAAAGGAGTAATCCAGTTTTTTGATAATCTCGACTGAAAGGATGTCGAACAATTTTCCTTTTTCAGTTTCAA
>JANNKF010000209.1:0-14757 GCA_031396165.1 Bacteroidales bacterium
AGGATTTAGACCATGGGATTTAATATATAATGAAGAAGTTGAAACAAGAATAGAAGCAAGAATAAGAGAAAAATATTTTAAAAGTGGTTGTGGAAAAGAGTTTTTGAAAAATAAATATTTGGCCCTATAGTTCAATGGATAGAATGGAGGTTTCCTAAACCTTAGATTCAGGTTCGATTCCTGGTAGGGCTACATTAAAGACCCCTTATGTGATTGTACATAAGGGGTTTGACTTATTTTGTATCTCCGAATTGTATCATATTTTGTATCCCTCTATTTAGCATATTAAGTGCCATTGTAAGGTTAAATACAGGATTAGCGGTTTTTCTCATGAGAATTATGTGTGCTTAACAGCAATGTTGTATATTTGATTAGTGAAAATCGATTTAAATAACGGAGCATTTATTGAAATTGGTGGAGAATTGGGTCAATACAATTCACTGCCAATTGATATGCTCATAAATATTGCGCAAGACTTACAGGCGTTGGTCTTCACATTAGCAAAGTTTGATTTACCAACAAGTGAAGCGGTTGATCTCAATAACTTTAAAATTGAACTTGTTGGCTTTATTAAGGGCAGTGCAGTTCCAAAATTTGCTTATACTCCACGAACCGAAAACAAAACCGGACTGTTCTGGCAAGCACACCGGAATACTGTTAATGAAAAACTTGAACGCCTTGTTGAGATTTCAAACAGTGGTGATTATGGGAAAATAATTGAACTTTATCCAGAACCTGTTAAACGTAACCCCATTGTCGAGAATTTGTATGCATTTGTGAATGATTTCGGAAATGCTCCTGCAAACTTTATTGCGTACGATGAAGTAAAAGAAAAGATTACGCCGATATATAAGATTAATCGTTTTAAACCTGGTGCCAAAAATGAACTTATAAGTGAAATTCGTGTTTCCACCTTAGTTGAAACAGAGAGTGATGAGGCAGTAGGTAGGATCAAAATAACAAAAAGAGACGGGAAAACACACCGGAGAATTATGAATACCTATTCTGGAAATAAATTTTCTTTGGAGTATGCTCCTGTTGTTATTTTGGCAGGTACAGTAAAATATTTCTTAAAGTATCCGCTCCGCTGCCTTTTTGAAAAAGAAGATAACTACTACATCATACAATCTGAAATGCTTGGAATTATTGGTACAGGTCTTACAGAAGATGATGCAGAAAAATCATTTGCGGAAGAGTTTGATTTTATGTATAACAAGCTGAATTCATTGGATGTAAATTCTTTGACCAATCATAATACATTAATTAAAAATATAATTACGCAAATCGTAGAAAGGGTTGAGGCATGAGTGTCTTAGACCCTAAAAAAACATATAAGAATCTGAAAAAAAAGGGATTCATTGACTCAGAGACCAAAAGTGTTGACCATAAACATATGGACTTTTTTCATGAAGGGAAATATATTCTCTCAACTAAAATCAGTCATGGAAAAAAAGACATTGATAATTACTTGATAAAACAAATGTATGTCCAATGCCACTTGGGAAAAAATGATTTTATGGACCTGGCAAAGTGTCCTTTAAGTAAAGAAGATTTTATTGAGTTACTCAATATACAGGGACTGTTGGATTAGGTTTCACTTCTCAATTCTCCGACCTCTTTCCCGACCACGATCAACATTCTTGGGTACATTTATGATACTTTCAAATAACGGAAACATGAACTGGATTGATATTGTAATAGTTGTGATCCTCATACTCTCGATGGTGATGGGTTTTATTAACGGTCTTGTGAAGGAAGTAGCCTCGCTTGCTGCGCTCATCCTTGGTATCTGGGGAGCAATAAAATTTTCAAGTTTTACCGCTGCCAAACTCTACGATTTTTTCGATATGACAGGGCAGTATGTTGGGTTGATCGCATTTATAGTAACCTTCGCTATCATTGTCGTAATCATACACTTTATTGGAATAATTGCAGATAAAATCGTCAATGCTGTATCTCTGGGTTTTGTTAACCGGATCTTAGGGATTGTATTTGGACTATTGAAAACTGTTCTGATATTGAGCGTTTTCTTCGTTGTAATGAATGTGATTAATGATAAGAAACCCTTCCTTCCAAAAGAATTGATAGAAAATTCAATTTTTTTTAACCCCATCTCGGATATAGCACCTGTTATTTTTCCAATAATTGGGGAGGGTGGTTTTGGACAAAGCTTTGATCGGTTTAAAAAGAAACCTGAAGAGGTTACTATCTAACCCTCTTTACTATATTTGCATTTCTGAAAATAATCTTATATGAATTTTGTTGACGAACTGAAATGGAGAGGCATGATACATGATATCATGCCTGGAACTGAGGAACTGTTAAATAGAGAAAAGACAAGCGGTTACATAGGATTTGATCCCACTGCCGACTCATTGCATATTGGCCATATGGTTCAGGTAATGCTATTGGTACATTTCCAGAGAGCAGGACATACACCAATTGCACTGGTAGGTGGAGCAACAGGAATGATAGGTGATCCATCCGGTAAGTCAGAAGAGAGAAATCTTCTTGATGAGGCATCCCTCAGAAAAAACCAGGAGGGAATTAAAAAGCAGCTTTCAAAATTCCTCGACTTCCAGTCAGACAGGGATAACAGGGCATTGATGGTCAATAACTACGACTGGATGAAAGACTACTCATTTCTGGGTTTCATCAGGGACATCGGGAAACATATAACGGTTAATTATATGATGTCGAAGGATTCGGTTAAGAAAAGAATCGGCTCAGAATCAAAGGATGGAATGTCATTTACAGAGTTTTCTTACCAGCTTGTTCAGGGTACGGATTTTCTTCACCTTTACAATAACAACAATTGCAGGCTTCAGATGGGAGGGTCCGATCAGTGGGGGAACATAGTCACCGGCACGGAATTAATAAGACGTAAAGCCGGTGGTGAAGCTTTTGCACTAACCTGTCCATTAATAACAAAAGCAGACGGATCAAAGTTCGGGAAAACAGAGTCCGGCAATGTTTGGCTCGATCCTGAAAAAACAACACCTTACCAGTTCTATCAGTTCTGGCTGAATGTGTCTGATGAGGATGCTGCTAAATACATCAGGATTTTCACAATACTCGGCAAGGAAGAAATAGAAAGCATTATTAATGAGCATAATAAAGCACCTCATGAGCGGGTTCTTCAGAAACGGCTCGCTGAAGAATTAACGGTTATGGTCCATTCCCGGAGTGATTATGAAGGTGCCGTTGAGGCATCGCAGATCCTTTTTGGAAAGGGAACAACCGAATCGCTTACCAGGATGAGTGAGAGCACATTTCTTTCGGTATTTGAAGGGGTTCCGGTATTCGATGTGAAGATGGAAGTTATTGTTAGCGGAATAACAATAGCAGATCTGTGTGCTGAACAAACTCAGGTGTTCGCATCCAAGGGTGAGCTAAGGAGGCTTGTGCAGGGTGGCGGATTGAGTCTCAATAAAATCAAAATTGAAAATCCGGAGATGATCGTTGGGAAAGAATATCTCCTGAACGGGAAATATCTTCTGGTTCAAAAGGGTAAGAAAAACTATTACCTGATAAGGATAAGTTAAAAACTACCTAACCAGATCGGCAACAATTATCGAAACATCATCGAAGGTTGATGGATTATCATCTGGCAATCCCAATTCTTTGATCATTTCTCTGATGTTGTCAGCAACTGGCAATTTGTTTGAGATATGACGGATAATTACTTTGGTTCCAATATCTTTGCCATCATCACCTTTCAACTCTGATAGACCATCGGTATAACATACGATTTTTGAATAATTGTCTATAACCAGTTCAGATTTGTTAACCAGTGGAATCACATCAAGCATACCAAGGCCTACGCATGATGCTTTCAGGTGTAACACGCTTCCTGTAGCAGTATCATAGAGAACCGGTGGGTTATGTGCTGCATTAATATACTCAAGAACCCCTGTTTCATGATTATATCTGGCTACAAAAAATGTGATGAATTTTTCTCCTGCGGCATTAACCGCAACAATGGAGTTTAGTTTTGTAATCAGTGCCTCCAGATTAATGTTATGGGTGAAAAGGGCCCTGAGGCTCGCCTGGAAATTTGACATCAGTATTGCGGCTGAGATTCCTTTTCCTGATACATCTGCAATACAAAACCCGGTCTTTGAATCGGAGAGCTTTATGCAGTCGTAGTAATCACCTCCAACCTCGTAATGAGGATAATAAAAGCCATTTACTATTACCTTCCGATTCTTCGGCATCTGGTCGTCGTCAGGAATCAGCATCTGTTGCATTCTCGCAGCAAGTTCGAGCTCTTTCCTGAGTGCTTCCTGTCGGAGACTCTCATTAAATAACCTGATATTTTCTATTGCAACAATTATAATACTTGAAATTGTCTGAATGAAGTTGAGATGCTTCAAAACGGGACTCATTCCCTCTCCCTCTTCTTCGATGTCACCAATAAGTACGAATGCCAGATGGACATTGTTGTTATATACCGGTACTATTATATCAACCCCTTCAAATCCTTGGGCGGGAGTTGGATATTCAATCTCAGTTATTCCCAGCAACCGCGATTCTACATCAATGGTTTCAAAATGTTCAGGAAAACCTCCGTTTAACAGGCATTCCCATTTTTCTGATCGCTTGTAAATAAGGATCTTACCTATTCCAAGGTTGTTCCGGAGTATAAATTCGTATTTGGACAGAAGTTCCTCAGTAGGCAGATTGGCATTGATCGATATAGTAATATCGAGCAATGAGTCTAATTTAAATTTGGAAATCTTAAGCCTGTCTGTCGGTACTTTTTTATCTTCCATGCCTCATACTAACCCTTAACCCGCTCAACATAAGTCTTGTCGTGGGTGTCGATTTTAATTTTATCGCCAGTATTAACAAACAACGGAACCATAATAATTTCGCCATTCTGTACTTTAGCCTGCTTGAGTGTGTTTGTGGCAGTATCCCCTCTCAAGCCAGGTTCGGAATAAACAACTTCCATTACGACAAACTGAGGTATATCAACATTCAGGATTGTCTCTGTATCAGCATGTACAACAATTTCAACACCCATGCCCTCGAGCAGAAATTGATTATTATCAATCAGATCCTCTTGAACATGTACCTGTTCGAAAGTCTCAAGATGCATGAAGTAAAAGCCCATATCATCTTTATAAAGATACTGATAAGGCCGTCTTTCAACTCTAGCCAGATTAACTTTTGTTCCGGAAGAGAAGGTATTATCAATAACCCTTCCGTTTTTAAGGCTTTTTAACTTCGTCCTTACAAAAGCAGGCCCTTTTCCCGGTTTAACGTGCTGAAACTGTACAATAGTGTATAGGTCATTGTTGAATTCAATGACTAAGCCATTCCTGAAATCTGCAGTACTTGCCATAAAGTTTAAGTTATTCTACATTATTATTAATAATTATTTTTTCTTTGGCTGAAGTGGATGTAACAAACCTTCAGCACTGGTCATTTCGACATTAAACGACCCTACAAAGATATCAAATCGTACTTTAACCGGTAAAAAATTTTTATCAGCTGAAAACCAGAAAGATACGTCCTCTTCTGTTTTGAAAAGCCTTCCTGTTTCGGTTACAGGATTAAATTTCAGACAATTGATCTTTCCGGCTTTAGTCTTAACCTCTTCAGTTCCGATATATCTCAATCTGATCGGGTATAGTTCATCAGTAAACCATGTTGTGATTGTAATTAATTCCCCTGCCTTCAGATTGGGACTAACCGGCAGGATATTATTCCTGAAGTAGTAAAAACATGAGAGTATATCGTGAATTCCCTTTTCTACAATATGAATGCCTGAGAGATCGCTTGTGAGGATTGCAGAATCGGCCCGTGTCTTATGGTCGAACAGCACAACATTATATTTTCTGTAGCGGCCTTCACGGATATTCCTGATTGATTTCACCGGAAGTTCAGTAGCCGGATCAATATAACACTCATATACATCAAGCACTCTGTAAATCGCATCAGCTATACCTGTTGTTTTTGCTATAAATTTCGAATGCCAAACTTCGTTCCCATCTATAACTTCACTCGTCAGATCAAGGGATGCTACACCTCCGGTTATCATACCGTAATGAATTGTGTAGTTAACACGTTCCCCAACTTTATAGGAAACCGGTTGTCCCTGACTTTCAGGCGAAAGCAGTAACAAAAAAATGGCAGTATAGATGATCCTGTTCATGTTTATTACTGAATAGTGCAGTAATTGTGCCGTTTTAATTTCCCAAAATATTTTTCCTTGGTAAGGAAGTTATAAAGTCTTTAAGATAAAATGGTTCAAAATACGCAACATCTTCAAAATGACGGACTTTTAATGCCTGAATAGCAGGCATATACATGTGAGCAGCTGAGATCCTGAAATTATCATCAAAAGATATATTTTTACGCTTTAAAATTTCTTTACATTTTGCTGCCCCATCTCCAAAAAGCAGTATCTCATCTGAATCAGGAATATCATTAAATATGTCTTCTGTAATTATTTTAGCAGTAATATTTCTGATTTTGTTACCCTGATTGTCATAAAGAGCATAATACACCTCCATTCTTCTGGCATCGAGCATCGGGCAATAAAGAGTACTCCTTTTTTCAATGCCGCTAAACATCGAAAACGTAGTATCGATACCGATTAAAGGAATTGATGCAGCATATGCAATCCCCTTTGCTACAGATACACCGATTCGCAGTCCGGTATAAGATCCGGGCCCCTTGCTTACTGCTACTGCATCGAGGTCGCGGGCTGAAATACCGGCTTCATTCAGAATCTCGTTAATAAAGACAGTTAGCATTGAGGCATGCGACTTTAAATCATTGCTTTCTCTCAAAGAGATAACTCCGGCACTGTTACATAATGCCACTGAACAAAGATTAGTCGCAGTCTCCAGACATATTATCATGCTTTACTGTAATACTGAAAACCTATTTTATTTTAAAAAGATCTTCCTTTTTAACAATTTCAATCAAAGTACTATCGGACAATTTTTTGCTTATTGCACTGAATGGCGCAGATACAACTTTGTCGCCTATAGAAACGCCTGACAAAATCTCGATGAAAGTGTTATCCTGAATTCCGGTTTTAACATCTTTTGCAAAGGCGTGTGTCCCGTCCGTTACGAATACCAGAGTTCTTATATCAGCATCAGTTGGAGTTCCGGAAATCTTTGTCGTATCGGTGCGTGTTGTCACAGATTGTATGGGAACAGTTATGATATTCTTTTTTGACTCGGTCTGGATATCAACTGTGGCTGACATTCCCGGTCTGAAAGGGTTGGTTTCGCCGGCCTCAACAAGTTTTTTATAAGATTCAGGGATTACCAGGATCTTAACATCAAAGTTTGTTACCTGATCAGCAGAGATTCCTGTGGTTTTTGCAGAATTTGCAATTTCAGTTACAATACCCTTAAACTTCTGATCGAGGTAGGCATCAACCTCAATTAAAGCTGTATCACCAAGGCTAACCCTTACAATATCATTCTCGTTTACCTGAACCTGAGCCTCCATGCGTGAAAGATCAGCAACTCTTAAGAGTTCTGTCCCTGCCATTAGGTTAGTTCCTGCAACCCTCTCTCCGAGTTCAACCAAAAGCATTGAAACTGTTCCCGACATCGGAGCATAAATCGATGTTTTGGTAAGATTCTCATTAGCCTCCTTCAGAGAAGCCTCGGAACTGACGACCGAGAATTTTGCTGCATCGACTTCGGCTTTTGCTACTGTATAAGATGCCTGAGCCTGTTCAAATTCAGATTTTGATACAGTCTGTTCCTCATAAAGTTGTTTGCTGCGGTTGAATGAAAGTTCCGCCTGCGTAAACTGTGCTTCAGACTGAGCCAGACGTGCACGTGCAGAACTGATAGCAGCAAGAGATCTGTCTCTCTGGGAAACATAGGTGTCGGGCTTGATCCTGAGCAGTAACTGACCTTTTACAACCTCATCACCCTCTTTAATTGTTAATTCAACAATCTCCCCTGATACATCCGGACTAATTTTTACCTCTTTTTCAGGCTGAATCTTGCCATTTGCAGTAATTGTCTCAATAATGACTCTTGATTCAGCATTCTCTACAGCAACCTTCACAGTTAATGCCTTACCAAACCAGCCTTGTTTTTTGCCAATCATGGCGAAAATGATCAGGACCAAAGCAACTGGGAGTAAAATTTTAAGTATCTTATTGTTTTTCATGACTTTCTATCTTAAAATGGTTTCTGGTTTAGATTAATTATTAAGGTTTAAAGGGATTCCCTTATAGAAGTCGAGAACCTTTGTTTTGAAAATAAATTCATATTTCGCCTGCGACATATCTGACTGAGCATTTAAAAGTTGTGTTTTAGCTGCATTGTAATCAACAGGAGTTACCATTCCGACATTGAATTTTTGTTCGGTATATCTGAATGATTCCTGTGTTGATTCGACAGCTTTCATGCTGGCATTATACTTCTTCATTGCAGCAACAGCATCAGTAAAAGCTTTTTGTATGTTCTTGTAAAGGGTTTTCTTTGTTCCTTCGAGTGTATACTCACTGTTCTGTATTGCAAGTCGTGAGTTTGAGATGTTCTTATTAACCTGCCATCCGTTTAGGATGGGAATATTAAGTGAAAATCCTATCCCATAATTAATGTTGTCATTTACCTGATCAGCAAATGAGTAGTTGCCATAGATTGGTCCGGAAACCGGATCAACACCAAGTAATTTTTTTCTGATGTCTGAATATCCTGTGCTGAACGAATTATTCATTGAAAGTCGCGGACTTCTTCCCCCACGGGCAATCTTAAGGTCAATTTCACTGGCAATAAGTTTATACTGTGAGCTTTTTATTTCAGGTCTTGTTCCAACTGCGATTTCATAGATTTCATTAATATTCCCTGTTACCAGGGTGTTTGTATCAAGAGCAATTGCCGGGACAAACACTACAAATCCTTCAGGAGTCTTGAGTTCAAGCAGCTGAGTGATATTAAGAACGGATGTTTCGAGTTGATTTGTAATGTTTATCAACTGCAATTCCTCACTGGCAGCCTGAGCCTGAATCTGCAGGAGGCTGCCTCTTGCAACGCTGCCGGCATCAACCAGTTTTTTCGTTTTCTCAATCTGTTGCCTGGTTATTCCCAGTTGATTCTGCGTTGCTGTAACAAGCTCTTTATTAAGAAGAATCTGAAGATAATCCAGAGCAACTGTAAGAGCAATATTATCGCTGAAATTCTTAAGGTCTTCCTCACTTGAAAGAAGATCATATTCGCTCCTTTTTATTGAGTTATAGTTTATAAGACCGTTGAAGAGGTTCAGATTTGCGCCTAAATAGAAGTTATTTGACTGTACCGATTGGTTTTCAGTATACTGGTAAGTTGTCTCGTCCAGGGCACGGCCAAAGGAATAATTATGATTTGCAGAACCATTTACCGATGGCAGAAGTTTAAGCTTTGAGAGTTCCAGTGCATTCTTCTGATATTCTGTAAGTATTCCCTGCTGCTTTATCTGAATGTTGTTTTCAATTGCATGCCTGATGCAATCTTCAAGCGACCATTCTTTCTGCTGGGAATAGATAATTCCCTCAGAAGAAAGGAGCATAGCAAATATTATAAAAAGGATTCTTTTCATCTGAAAATTGTTTGTTTTTAAAAATATGGAGTATAAATAGAGTCGGGACATTGTAAGTAAAAGCATTATTAACAGGCAATCACAGTTTTTTTATCCTTGCAGAAACTTTTTTAAAATAAGGTTACGAAGATAATTAATATCTTAGACAGAATTGATATTTATTTCTAATTATTTTGGCCCCTAATGCTAAATTAGCTATCTTGTGCGACTTAATTTAAACCTTTAAATTATGTTACATTATAAAGAATTAGGCTTAGTAAACTCAAGGGAATTATTCAAAAATGCTGTTAAGGGAGGATATGCTATTCCCGCATTCAACTTTAATAATCTTGAACAACTTCAGGCAATTATCAGTGCGTGTGTGGAAACTAAATCTCCGGTTATCCTTCAGGTATCCAAGGGAGCTCGGAAGTATGCCAACCAGACACTGCTTCAATATCTTGCAAAAGGGGCTGTTGAATATGCAAAAGAACTGGGATATGCAATTCCGATTGTTTTACATCTTGATCACGGCGATTCTTTTGAAACCTGCAAATCGTGCATCGAAATGGGTTTTTCATCAGTAATGATCGATGGTTCACATTTTCCATATGAAGAGAATGTAAGGTTAACAAAACAGGTTGTTGATTATGCACATCAGTTTGATGTTACTGTGGAAGGTGAACTTGGTGTTCTTGCAGGTATTGAGGATGAAGTATCTGCTGAACATTCAACATATACCAGACCTGAAGAGGTAGAAGATTTTGTAAAAAAAACCGGGGTGGATTCTCTCGCTATCTCCATCGGAACGTCACATGGTGCCTTTAAATTCAAGGTTAAACCGGGTCAGCTTCCTCCCCCTTTGAAATTTGATATTCTCGAAGATTGTGAAAAACGCATACCGGGATTTCCGATCGTACTTCATGGAGCCTCATCAGTGCCAAAGGAGATTGTTGACGAGATAAACAAATATGGTGGGAAAATGGAAAATACTGTCGGTATATCAGAAGATCAGTTACGCAGGGCTGCGAAATCTGCTGTATGCAAGATCAACATCGATAGCGATGGGCGTTTGGCAATGACTGCTGCCATCCGAAAGGTATTTGTCGAAAAACCGGGCGAATTTGATCCACGAAATTACCTGGGACCAGCTCGTGACAAACTTAAAGAACTCTATAAACATAAAGTTGTTAATGTCCTTGGAAGTGCCAACAAAGCATAATCAGAAAACAGCCGGTTGAACAACTGGCTGTTTTTTTTTATATTAGCTCCCTGAATTGAAAACCAATCTGGTGCAACGAAATATTTATAAAGAAGATCGCTTAAGACGGACAAACAGGTTGTCACTGATGCTCAATAATAGGGAGATGAGAGCTTTGTGTATATATTGTAACAGGTACAGAATAAAGAATAAATCAGAATTCCTGAGAGAAACTATAATGAAAGCGATTCTTAAACGTTTTGAGGAAGAACACCCTACTCTCTGGGAGGAGAATGATAACACCCTGTTTAATCAGAATGTAGCAGAATGACATTTGAATTAATTGATCCATTTTTTATTTTTATGCATTGATAGTCATGCTGAAGAAGATATGATGTTATATTTGCAGTAACGGCAGATTTAAGAACTAAGGAAAACAACTACGGAAAACTATTAGTGATGTATCCTGACAGAATCAAAAAAGACCCTACAAAAAGAACCCCATGGATCGTTCTGGAACCAGGAAGGATCTTCATAATGGGACGATCGATACCTGAAAACCCGGGAGACTTTTACAAGCCACTCCTCGACTGGATCACGGAATACTCTGCAAATTTCAGAGGGAAATCAAAAATAGATATAGGTTTTGAATACATAAACACTAGTTCTACAAAGTGGATTTATACTATTTTAAAGGCGTTGGCCAATCTTAATGAGATCTCTGAAAATGCCAGTGTAACATGGTATTATGAGCATGGTGATGATGACATGGGAGAACTTGGATTCATCCTGCGGTCGCTGGTCGATTGTCCGTTTGTTGTAGTTGAAGTAAGCGAGATGGGGCGTAAGAGGTATGAGATGATATTAGCAGACGCGTAGGGACATTCCATGGAATGTCCTGATTAGACATTCCATGGAATATTCCCACGCCAAAATCAAAATCTGCAGTTGATGATCATCTTTGAAATATTTTTCTAATTTTGCATCTCGTTTTAAGAGTACTGACCCATGGTGTAATTGGCAACACGTTAGATTTTGGTTCTAAAGAGTCCAGGTTCGAGCCCTGGTGGGTCAACAAAAAGTTCTGAATCATTCAGGAGTTTAGTTAAAAAGGGTGTAATTAAAAAAATAAACAGAAATATTAATAGCATTACACCCCAGAGCGATGCAAGCAGCACAACAACACAAACAGCATAAACATCGATTCACAACCAGAATGATTAAAGAACTTAAAGTTGAAGCCCAAGAGAAGATGAAGGGCAAAAAGTTAACCATGACCGATGAGAAGAATGAGGAGTGTGAGAATTCTGGAAGCCCCCGGTGTGCAATATTCACCAGGAAGCTTTCAGGATTCCGGATACTCATATTAATTTAAAAGAGTGCTACTGAATCATAATTTTTTCAGTATAGATACTTACGCCGTCATTAATTTTAATTATATAGATTCCTTTGGATTGAGGTGTAAACTTAATTTCATTTTTTAGTTGCAATCCAAAGTTAGAAGCTTCATATATTTTTTGCCCGGAAAGATTATAAATTTCAACTTTTATTTTTGATTTTGTGTCTTTTAGATTGAAATAAAACGTTCCATTATTGGGATTTGGATAGATAGATATGAATTTTTCGACCTTATTTCCTTCAACTCCTGTTGGAATTGAAGAATACCGGGCAATTTTATTGTCATCAGAGGTTAGCCAGCCATTGTTTGCATCCCAAAAGAAAATTCCGAATGGATTAAGAGTAGGAGTGCTTTGAGTAATCCAACTTACACCTCCATCAGTAGTATGAAGCACAATTGCATTGTCACTGCTATTATCAAGTTTACTTCCAATCCAACCTGTTGTGGCATTCATAAAATACACACTTTTGCTAGTATATTCACTTGTAATTCCGGTATTTGTGATTGGGGTCCAGTTGACACCACCATTTGTGGTTTTTAGTATTTTACCGCTTTTACCAATTATCCAACCATTATTCAAATCGATGAAATGCATTTTAGTAATTTGGCCTGCGGTGCTCTCTGTGGCTATTGGTGTCCAGGTTGCTCCACCATCTATGGTTTTATAAATGTCATAAGGTGGTAATTGGTTTGCAGACGAATATGCCCAACCATTATTTGCATCAACAAAATTAAAAATACCTGCACCATTTGAAGGAACCCAATTAGCACCACCATCAGTAGTTTTTAGAAAAGTTGGAACAAAAGTGGTAATATTATACATCAGCAACCATCCGGTGCTGGCATTTACAAATTGAAGTTGGAAACCACTATCTCCGGCAGTTGTTGACAGTACATTTCTTTCCCAGGTTGTTCCACCATCGGTAGTTTTATAAACTACGACACCCTGAGGGCTATTAAAGGTTCCAAAAGTTTTAAGAACCCAACCGGTTGAAGCATTAATAAAACTTAAGTTAAGAGCAGGATCAGATGGTGAGCTTATAACATCAGTAGGATGCAGTATTTTCTCAGTCCAGCTGATTCCACCATCAGTAGTGTGCAAAAGACCACCCGGTGCAATAGAAATCCATCCTTCGCTTGCACTCACAAATTTTATTGCTCCCATCTGTGCTGTTGCCTGAACGGGACTTGTCTGAAGTGACCAATCTGCAAGCGGATTATTTGATCTTGTAAGCGTAGCATTTGTAGTACCTGCATCATTGAAATTCATTGACATCTGACCCGTTAAATTATTGCTGGAATAATATCCCATAATGGATAGTTCTGTCCATGCTGAGTTAACATCTCCACTTGTAAGGTGTCCGAGAAACACTCCCAAATCAGCATAAACTTTGCCAGAAACCGGTGGGGTTAAACCAGTTGCCGAAATAATGTTGCCCTGATTATCAATGTTTATGGTAACATTTCTTGCTCCATAATTTTGAGTGGTTAATGTTCCGGTTATTTTATCCTGTAAAGCTCCTGGGGTTACAATTCTATGGAATTTCCAATTAGCACCGAGAGCAGTCCCTGTTCCTTCGTTAGCAGAAGTAAGTTGTCCTGAGAAAGGAATTGTACCACCTCCATTTAGAATTCCATTAAAACTTCCGTCAGCGTTAACAGTATAAGTTCCGGTTATCGGTGAAGGGAATCCATTCATTGCAGTAATATTTCCATTTCCATCAAAAACAAAATAGTTCAGATTGTCATTATACGGATTCAGTGGTTCTGTATAGACAAACCATGGACCATTTAAGGTCGCGGTTGAATATTGTGCCAATAATACATTAGAATTTACCAGAAAAAAAATTACACACAATAAAGAAGGAGTAAAGAATTTTTTCATATAAGCCGATTTTAATTTTTCCTACTCGTAAGGTTTTTCGGTACTACCCCGTTTTTTATAGTGGTTTCTGGTTTCCACTTTTTAAGGTTATAAGTGTATTTAAATCTGAGGAGATCTTTGGTATGAAAAAATAATGCTAATGTTATTTAATGGTTAAAATAGAGATTAGTAGGTATATAGGCTTGTTAAAAGCAATACAGTAAATATACTTAAAATTACTAATCCCAAAAAAAAGAAAAAAGTTTTTATATTAATTTGATTACTGCTGACATTAATTTGAATAAAATATTGGATCCGGATGGAAAGCACGCCTCTCGATGTAGCGAAGTAGGCTCAGCTCTCCACAGGTCGGGCTTACTGTTTAAATACTTCCCGATGAACCATATCTTTCCTGTTCTCAGAATGCTTATTGGGTTTTCTTGTATCTCTGGCTTTCTTAGAAGTGTCTGAGTCTTTTGCATCCAGTTTATTAAACTGATTTCTACCAGTAATCAATTCAACATATCCCTGGTGGGTCAACGGGACATTCCATGGAATGTCCTTACAATCATGAAATGTCCCTACGTTTTTTAAAGAATTTTCGGAATAAAGATTATTCCACCTGCAACTATAGCAATAACGGCGGAAATCAATACCGCGGCAGCCGCATAATCCTTTGCTTTCCTTATAAACTCATTCCGTTCCGGATCGATGGCATCTGCTAAATTTTCAAGCGATGAATTTAAA
>JANNKF010000224.1:0-3904 GCA_031396165.1 Bacteroidales bacterium
TCATAAATTAAAATTTAAGCTATAAAAATAATCATAAGTGAAAATTGAAGCTACAAAGTCCTAAGTGAAAATTGCAGTTAATAAGATCATAACGTGCACCTTCATGACGATCAATCAGGTGTCATTCAGATGGTTTTATGCCATAATAGCACTGGTATGATTACCCTAGTAATTACTTTTGACTCTTTGGCCAAAATTATGGGGATTACATCAGCTGTTTGCAAATATTATATACTAACTAAGTAATATTAATATTTTTGTATTTTGTTCTTTTATATTTTCATATATATGAACATATATGAATTATTATTGTTTAACTGACATAATAACCAAAATGAAAATGGAAATAGCAGCCAGCATAAGAGGAGCAAGTAAAGAGTATAAAGCAGGCGACTCTGTGATTACTGCACTTCATCCAACAACTTTCGATTTCATGAAGAAAGAGCTTACACTTATAATAGGTCCGTCTGGTTCAGGTAAAACAACTCTTCTTTCTCTTATGGGATGTGTGATTTTTCCAACCAAAGGCGAAGTTTATATAGATAACCTTCTGGTAAATAATCTGAATGACAAAGAACTGGCCGGGGTTAGACTTAAAAAGATCGGATTTGTCTTTCAGAGCTTCAACCTGCTTGCACCTCTGAATGTACTGGAGAATGTTATGCATCCTCTCGGGCTTTCGGGAATCAGCAAAAAGGAGGCAAAGCTGAAGGCCGGGGAAGCGCTAAAAAAGGTAAATATGGAAAGCAGGGTGAAGAGCCTGCCGAAAAACCTTAGCGGTGGAGAGCAACAAAGAGTGGCAATCGCAAGAGCACTTGTTACCGACCCTTCGATAATGCTTTGCGATGAGCCAACCGCATCACTC
The DNA here is from genome assembly GCA_031396165.1 of Bacteroidales bacterium. Taxonomy (GTDB): domain Bacteria; phylum Bacteroidota; class Bacteroidia; order Bacteroidales; family VadinHA17; genus LD21. The sequence goes on from JANNKF010000224.1 coordinate 866, forward strand.
GATATCAGGAGTGTTGGCATAGTAATGGAAGAGCTGAAAATGCTATCAGATTCTGGAAAATCGGTTATTGTGGTAACTCATGACTTAAGGCTGAAACCGTTTGCCGATAGGATAATATATGTTAATAACGGGATCGCTTCCGATAAGCCCTCAGAGGATGAGATATTTCATAATTAAAAATCAGACACTCAATAAATCAGAATATTAATATTAAAACAATGAATAAAATAATTTACCTGGTTATAATACCATTGATTATTACAGGCTGTAGCGGCAGTAAGGAAAATAAAGAAAAATCTGGCACTGCATCGCATTCAGTTAACAGAGCAATAGTTGACGTTTCCGAAGTTGTCGGGGTAGGAAAGGTTGAACCTGAAAAAGAGATTATCAGTCTTGCAGCTGCAACCGGTAGCATTGTTAAGGAGATCTACAGGAACGACGGCGACATAATCAAGAAAGATGAGCCGCTGGTAAGGCTTGATGATGAGCTTGAACTGATAAGGTTATCGCAGTTAAGAAACCAATACAACACTCAGAAATCGCAGCAGGATATAGATGAGCTTAACCTGAGGGACTCGGAGGCAAGGCTTGCCAATAAGAAAAGACTCCTGGAATCTGTAAGAGCTCTTGCATTAAAAGGAGCGGAAACAAAGCAGACTCTCGATGATCTTGAGACAGAGGTTACTACCCTTTCTTTTACTGTTGAAAAGTACAGCGCCTCAGTAAAACTTGCTGCCAGCAGACTAAGGGAGCTGGCTGAAGAGGTCAGATATGCTGAAGCCGAAGCTTCGAAAAAGATATTGCGGTCACCTTATGAAGGGCTGATGCTCGAAATGCTTGTTGAAAAAGGAAGTGCAGTAACCCAGTTTCAAAAATATGCAGAAGTTGCCCCTTCCGGACCAATGACAGTGAGAACTGAAGTAGATGAGCTTTTTGCCGGCCGGCTCAGTATAGGACTTGATGCTTATATAAGGTTCGTTGGCAGCGATTCGGTAGTTGCAAAAGGGAAAGTCATCTTCCTTTCACCCTACCTTAAAAAGAAGTCTCTATTCTCCCAAAAAGCAAATGAACAGGAAGACAGGCTTGTAAGGGAAGTAAGAATAAAACTTGAAGGGGAAAACGATCTTATTCTTAACTCCAAAGTTGAATCTGTAATTATGCTTAAAAACAGCCAGTTATGATCGCAACTGCATACAGGTTCATGAGGTATGACAAGGTAAAGAGCATCGGTGTAATAATCGGGATCGTTATCAGCATCTTTCTTATTGGACAGCAGATAGGTGTACTAAGTTTTCTGACCGGATTAATGGGTGGTCTGGTTAGTAACTCGAGGCAGGACATTGGCCAGGTCTGGGTTGTCGATAATATTACAAGGAATGCTAACGAACTTCCTAAACTTAATGAGGGCCTAGTAAGGGAACTAAGAAGCATAGAGGGGGTAATGAATACATATCCGATAGTAGTCTCAGGGGCATCGGTCAAATTTGAGAATGGCAAACTTGCACCAGTACTTATTATTGGCAGCGAATCACCGCTGTTTATTGCTGGTCCGAAACCAGAATCAATAAACGAAGGTGACCTTCTTTCGCTCAATGATGATGAAGCTGTGTCAGCTGAGTTTTACGACCAGGCCGTATTCGATTACCCTGTTAAACCGGGTACAAGAGTTGAAATTAACGGTAAAAGTGCAACTATAAAGCTGCAGACAAAAAATGCCAGGGGTTTTGCAGGGTCATTTTTCTATACAACACTATCGAAGGCACGTTATTATACTTCATTCCCCGAATCGAAAGTAAGCACAATAGCAATTCAGGTCAAGCCCGGCTATTCCGTTGATGATGTTGTAAATAACATAAACAGGTCGGTATTTGGTATTAAAGCATGGAATGCTGAGAAACTTAGAAAAACAACGGTAAGCTATATAACCATATCGTCAAATATTGGAACCAGCATCGGTTCGCTGGTTATTTTTGCTGTAATAAGCGGATTCTTTATCATCGGACTTACACTATATTCGTCAGCTGTTGACAGGATAAGGGATTACGGAACACTTAAGGCGATCGGTGCCACTAACGGATATATTACAAGACTTATTCTTACACAGAGTTTCCTGTTCGCAGTTACAGGTTATATAATAGCAATGATACTCCTTGAAGGATTCAGGGCAGGAGTTTCAAATGCCGGCCTTGTATTCAGCTATTCAATAATCCAATACGCTGCCCTCTTCCTGGTAACCGTGTTTATCTCGGTTGGCAGTTCTCTCTTCTTCTCCATACGAACAATCAACAATGTTGAACCGGCTGCCGTATTTCGCAACTGAAAAATTAAAAGAATTTTAAAATGAAACCTATAACACGATCAATAATATTTATCCTGCTAATAAGCTTATCAGATGGGCTATCAGGGCAGGAGATAAAACTTATAACCTGTATCGATTCTGCTCTTGCAAATAAGGGAAATATACGGGCAGTCAGGACTGATATAGAGATAGCCAGACTTCAGACTTCATCGGCTTATCAGAAGTATTTGCCTTACCTCTCGCTGAGTTATAACTACAGATATAATCCGGTAATTCCGACACAGATTATTCCAGTTGGACAATTCAACCCGATACCAACAGACGAAAAACGACCGATAAAATTCGGAACCAGCTGGCAGCAGAATTCAGGTTTAAATCTTTATCAGCCTATAATCGATTTCTCCATAAAGAGCCGAGTTGCAGAAAGCAGGATAAATGAGAAACTTAAGAATACAGATGTTGCTGCCGCTGAAAGGGATCTGAAACTTGAGGTCATAAAGTGCTTTACAAATATCTGGCTAAGGGAGGAAAAGCATCGTTCTGCAACACTCGATACACTTCGTACTTCAAGGACAAAGGAGCTTTTCATGGAAAAATCGAAAGAAGGCAAGGTAATGAAGACTGAAGTCAACAGGGCCATTCTGAGCCACAATAATGCTCTCTCAGATTATTTTGCTGTTTCGTCATCCCTAACCAGGGAAAAGATCTATATGGGCTTTCTCACAGGAATATCTCTTGAG
>JANNKF010000230.1:0-1640 GCA_031396165.1 Bacteroidales bacterium
CCCAACTCATGTTCAATAAATTCGCGCATGCCCAGTGTCTCTTCGGGCAGGGCCAAAGTGTCAATTACCACCGCCCATTGCGGACCAACGATCACGCCGGCTGTCACCTGGGCATAAACTTCACTTTGGAACCAAAAAACATTTTCTGATACTCGTTCGCGATGCATACATCAACCTTATTTATGAATTTATTCTATATTGTTAATAGCACACAATAGTTAAAAATACAAGTTGACTACACAAATTGTATACATTTAGAGACTTCCCGAGTAAATATCGGTAGAAACGGAAGGAATCAGAATCAAAAAGCGCTGACGTTTGATATCAGCACTTTTGATTCAAGATAAATTGCCTAAATATGTATCGGAGTTCCATCTGCGCCGTGCGCCGCTTCCATTAAAACCTCCGAAAGCGTTGGGTGCGCGTGAACGTTTCTCGCGATCTCGTGCGGGGTGAGTTCCATCATTCGCGCGAGAGTCAACTCGGGGAGCAGCTCGGTCACTTCGGGGCCGATCATGGATGCGCCAAGAAGCTCGCCATATTTTTCACCGACCAGGATCTTTACAAAGCCGCCGTAATCACCCATGCCGAGCGCTTTGCCATTTGCCTGAAATGGGAAGCGGCCGATCTTCACCTTTAAACCGCGTTCTTTCGCTTGTGCTTCTGTCATTCCAAACGATGCAATCTGCGGATGTGAATACGTGGCACGCGGCATCATTTCATAATCCAGAGTAATCGTTTCGTGCCCCGCGATATTCTCCGCGCAAATAATGCCCATCGCCGAGCCAACGTGTGCCAACATCAACTTGCCTGTCACATCACCGATTGCCCAAATCCCAGGAACGTTTGTCTGCATCTTTTCATTGACATCGATCATGCCGCGGTCACTGACTTTGACACCCGCTACTTCCAGCCCCAGCCCCTTGCTGTTCGGTGAAAAGGCGGCTGCCACCAACACCTGATCCACTTCCAGCGTCTCGTCTGGCATTTTCACTTTAACCTTATCGCCAGCAACAGCAATACTTTCAAACTTGACACCGGTCTTGATCTTGATACCAACCTTGGTTAATTCCTTGGTCAGTTCCTTGCTGATCTCTTCATCCTCACGCGGCAGAACGCGCGGTAATAACTCGATGATGGTCACATCCACGCCATACGAATTCCAAATGGTGGCGAATTCCACACCGATCGCGCCTGCGCCCACGATCACCACCGAACCCGGGAGCGTTTCCTGCATGATCGCTTCCACGTAGGTGACGATCTGCTTGCCATCCACTGTCACGCCGGGGAGCATCGCCGCACTCGCACCCGTTGCAATGATCGTATTCTTCGCCTTGAGTTCGGTGACCTTACCGTCTTTATCAGTCACGCTCAACGTGTCTTTCGATTTGAACACCGCTGAACCCATGAACACGGCGATATTGTTCTTCTTCATCAAAAAGCCCACGCCCTTGGTGAGGCGGTCTGAATTGGAGCGTGAGCGTTTGAACGCCACGCTGTAGTCCAATTTCAAATTATCGAACGAGAAACCAAAATCCTTGCTGCGCTTACGGAGCGTGTACGCCACGTCTGCATTTTTCAACAACGACTTGGACGGGATACAGCCAATATTCAAACACACGCCGCCCAGCCATTGCTTG
>JANNKF010000251.1:0-3348 GCA_031396165.1 Bacteroidales bacterium
GGACAAAAAGAACTTTACGAGCTGCTTGAAAAACTTGAAATCAGATATGAGTACCACGAACATCCTCCCCTGGCAACAATTGAAGATGCTAAAATCCACTGGAAAGACTACAATTCAGGCAGATGTAAGAATATCTTCTTCAGAAATCATAAAGGAGACAGGCATTACCTGGTAATACTTGAACATCTCAGACAATTAAATATTCATGACCTCGAAAAAAGACTCAAACAGGGCAAATTGTCCTTTGCCTCCGACCAGCGGTTAAAAAAATATCTTGGGGTTGAACCGGGGTCCGTTTCACCATTCGGACTAATTAATGACAAAGAAAAGCATGTTCATCTGTTTATCGACGAGAAACTTAATGAATCAAAGAGGCTCGCATTTCATCCAAATATCAATACCGCCACACTGGTGGTCTCAAAATCCGACTTTCTCACCTTCCTTTCCCACTCTGGCAACAATTTTGAATTTATTAAGTTGTACGATTAGGGAAAAGGCTGGTACTGACGGTCTATGATGCATGATATTCAACTAAAATTATTTAGAATTAATTAAAATTGATTTTTTTTGCATCAATTCCATTAGTTATTCGTCATTATCCATAAAACCATATAAACCGAACTGTGCATGAAAAGAATTTTTATTACCATACTCTTGCTTTTATTAATAATACCGGGTGTTACTGGACAGACCCCGGAAAAGAAGCAGTTTAAGGCAACCAGAATAATTACCCCACCTGTTGTTAATGGCTTACTTGATGAAGCCGAATGGAATGCAGGAAACTGGGTAGACGATTTCACCCAGCATGAACCCTATAATGGCAGAAAAGCCTCACAAAGAACTGAATTCACTGTGTTATTCGATGAAGACAATCTTTATGTTGCAATCAAGGCTTACGATACAAGTCCCGATAGTATTGTTAATCGTTTAACAAGACGCGATCAGGTCGATGGTGACCTTGTTGGAATAATTCTTGACAGTTTCCACGATCTGCGTACCGGATTTCTTTTCGGTGTGAGCTCCTCAGGTGTAAAGTTCGATCAGATGTTTACAGAAGACGGCCAACAGGAAGACTCTTCATGGGACCCAAACTGGTGGGTAAAGACCTCAATTAATACTCAGGGCTGGGTAGCAGAAATGAAAATTCCTTTCAGTCAGGTGAGGTTTGAGAAAAACTCAGGTGAAGTATGGGGACTTCAGTTCGCCAGAATTTATTACAGGAAGAATGAAACATCATTCTGGCAGCATATTCCGAAAGATGCTCCCGGTTTCATTCATCTTATGGGGGAACTGTCTGGTCTTGAACAGATTAAACCCCGAAAGATTTTTGACATTACTCCATATGGAGTAGCTAAAACCGAAACATTCAAAGCGGTTCCTGAAAATCCATTCATGTCAAAAGGTAAACTCTCAGCATTAAACGGAGGTATCGATGCTAAAATTGGTGTTACGAACAATATGACGATGGACCTTACAATCAATCCCGACTTCGGTCAGGTTGAGGCTGACCCCTCGGAGGTGAACCTCTCAGCGTATGAAACATTTTTAAGGGAAAAACGTCCGTTTTTCATAGAAGGCAATAATATAACAAACTTCGGACTAGGTATTGGAGACGGTGGAGTTGGTAACGACAATCTCTTCTATTCCAGAAGAATAGGTCGCCGGCCGCAGGGTTACCCCGAACTGAATGATGGATGGAATGCCGATGTCCCTACAAATACCACAATTCTCGGTGCTGCTAAACTTACCGGGAAAACAAAAAATGGTCTCTCAATTGGTTTTGTGGAAGCTATGACTGCTGAGGAGAAAGCTGAAATCGACACAGCTGGAGGGAGAAAATATGAAACCGTTGAACCGCTCACGAATTATATGGTTGGAAGAATCCAGAAAGATATAAATGAGGGGAATACGATTATTGGCGGGATCTTTACAAGCACAAACAGGGATCTTGATGCAAACCTTGGGGAGTTCATGCACAAAGCTGCATATTCCGGCGGTGTCGATTTTACCCAGTATTTCAAAGAAAAAAGCTGGATGATTAACATGAATACTGCTTTCAGCCTCGTGGAAGGCACCAAAGAGGCTCTGCTTAATACCCAGAGATCATCGGCCCGCTATTTTCAGAGACCAGATAATGATTATACTGTTCTTGATACATCACGCACCTCGCTTGCCGGATCAGGAGGCAGGCTTCAGATCATGAAACTCAATGGACACTGGAACTTTATGAGTGCCACAATCTGGAAAACCCCTGGTTTTGAAACAAACGACCTTGGTTATATCAGGGAAGCCGATCAGGTTTTATCGGTACTATGGGCAGGGTACAATCAATGGGAACCGAAAGGTATTTACCGCAGATATAACATTAATGCCGACTTCTACTCTGTAAATAATTTTGGTGGAGACTGGACAGGTGGCGGCTTCGAGTGGAATGCAAGCATGGGGCTTAAAAATTACTGGAACGTATGGACAGGTGGTAATTTCAATAGTAATTCACTCTCAACTGGAATGCTTCGCGGAGGCCCCATGATGAAAATGCCGGGAAGCACAAATGCAAGATTAGGTTTCTCTACAGATAGCCGCAAAAAGATTGTATTAGAAGTGTATACCAATGGATCGAGAGGCGGGGAAAACAGCTCCAGAAACTTTAATACTGGTGTGGATATCTCCTACAAGCCAACCAATTACCTTGTCCTTACAATTAGTCCGGGATTCAGTAAATCATATTCCGAACTCCAATATGTTTCAAGAGTAACGGATAACAACAGGGATAAATATATTTTTGCAAGTATCGACAGGAAGACCATCAATACATCATTCAGAGTCAATCTCAACCTGAGTCCAAACTTAACGTTTCAGTACTGGGGTCAGCCATTTGTGGCAACAGGAAGCTACTACGACCATAAGTACATTATACAGCCGATGGCTGATAAGTACACCTCCCGATTCTGGACTTTTACACCAGGCCAGATAAAACTTAACGGTGATGATTATGATATTGATGAAGGAATAGATGGAGTAAAAGATTATAGTTTCGGCAAGAAGGATTTTAATGTACAGGAATTCCTTTCAAATCTTGTTGTCAGATGGGAATACAATCCCGGATCGTCGGTTTACCTCGTGTGGAGTCAGACCAGAAGCAGCAATAATAGTTCAGGAGATCTTGATTTGTTCAACGATCTTGGAGATCTGTTCAATGGGGATGATAACAAACCCCACAATGTTTTTCTGGTTAAATTCAGTTACCGGTTTGGTTTAAAATAGGTTTTTTCAATAGTCAATCGTGTTAGAGGCTGTTTCAAAAGTCAAAATCCATAAACCCTGCCTACCGGCAGGCAGGGTTTATGG
>JANNKF010000268.1:0-1929 GCA_031396165.1 Bacteroidales bacterium
GTTTCCTGTCGTAGCAATTCTCGGGGTATTAATCGTTTCCCGTACGGCCTCACCCCATGGATATTCATGGCAGCGTTGAACTGTCTGTGTTAGGCACAGTGGGCAATCATGAAAATCAATTCAAAAATTAGACGTTATACCGACATTCCCACAATGATTCAGATATTGAGAAGTCTTCTTCCGACAGAACCTGGGATTACCCAGAGGAATTTATAAATGAATATCAATAAAATGCTTGATACTGTAAATACAAGTTTGAGATCAATAGTAAAAGGCATAATTTTAGGAGATTATCTCACCCCTATATTAGATTCATGCCCATTGCGCAATAAAATGAATAATATAGGAAATAGTATTGCATTCACAAACTGCAATTTATTTGATGGAATCCGCCCAGAACTGCATCAAGATATGACTGTACTTGTCGATGGTGATAAGATATCTGATGTTTGTCATAGAAATCGTATTAAAATTCCGGATAAATATCATGTTATAGATTCAGTTGGTTATACAATAATGCCTGGACTTATTGATAATCATATACATCAATGTTCTCCCTTTACATATCAGGTGAACATGGCCGCTGTCCGGCAGATACCTATGCAGATTGCACTTAATAATATGCGGACAGTCTACAGTGGCGTTACAACTGTTTGTGACATGGGTGGTCCGCAAGGGTACATAAAGGAGTTTACAAAACTTGCTGATAAGAACCGTATTCCCGGCCCCAGGATCCTGAACTGCTATACATTGATCTCGCCACGAAAAGGAAAAAAGCTCGGCTATCCTTCTCAGGTCAAGATTTTTAACCCATTTGATGCCTGGCTTCTTGAAGGTCAGGTAGCGACCAGGCCAAAAACCCTCGCGGAATTAAAGAACGCCTGTTACAAAGTCAAAGAAAATGGTGGTACTCATCTTAAGACAACTTTTCAAACTCAGCCGTTTTCCAAAAAAAAGTATGAAACTCAGTGTGACTTCCCGGTTCTAGACGATGATTGGATGAAGGTAATCCTTTCTATTGGAAAAGAAACAGGATTAGTAGTGGACATACATTCACCGTTTGGGGCTGATGCTGAAAAATGCGTGGATCTTGCAATTGAGGTTGGTGCAAGAATCAGGATACAGCATATGACTTTTGACAGAGACCTGAAATCCACGTTTATGCAGAAAATGCATGATTATGGATTTTACATAATTCCTACAGCGATGGTATATGGTGATGCCTTCCATATGCCAGATTTTATCAACTGGCTGGATAAGGACCAAAAAAAATACATGATGCCTGAAGCAAACAGGCAGTCCAGGGCAAGCATTCTGCACGGAATTGACCTTGAGCCATATAGCGGAAAAAGGGTTATGGAACACGATTATACTTATTTTCGCAATAATTTTGATTTTGTCAGACGTAATACCCAAAAAGCACATGACGCAGGAATAATCGGCTTCGGAACTGATATCGGTGGAACGAATACAGGTTTTTTTGGCAGGATATGCTCAGAGGTTAAGTACTATGTCGAATTCGGAATCCCTTTTTTTGATATACTGAAATACCTTACCTCCGTTAATGCCGAAATTAACGGCCTTGATGACCGCGGAGTTATCAAGCCTGGAAAACTTGCGGACTTGATCATGGTTGACGGCAATCCTCTTATTGATCCTGCTGCTGTTTTAAGTGAGGTATCTACTGTTATGAAAGGTGGCATATTCTTGAAGTACAAGGGTATTGAACTAACGTCATCTTAAATCTAGATATCAAAATCCTCAGAACTTGAAATATTATTATCATATGCAAACAATATCTTTAATTCCTTATTACTTTAATGCAATGTCAACTTCATTATTTCAAATCCTCAAAAAAGATAATTGTACGAAAATATTTATACCAAAATACCGGCTTTGATTCAATTATTGTATCTACATAAACACCCT
>JANNKF010000285.1:0-2160 GCA_031396165.1 Bacteroidales bacterium
CCGGGAGCCCTTTTCTGAGCCTCATCATAAACTTTCTGAAACGGAATGAACGTTGCATTAAACATTTCTGCAATCTCTAAAGCTGCCTTCTGATATCCGTAAAATTCCGGATACCATTTATCGTCAACTGCTTTTACACCACGTACTGCATAGGGCTCACATATTATAAGTTTTACATCGGGGAGAGCCTTTTTTGTTCTTTCAAGAAGTTCAATAAAGTCTTTTTTGTAGATTTCAACAGTGCCACTATATTGTCCGTTCAGCTTATGCCATATATCATTAACACCTATGAGAATGCTTAGTACATCGGGTTTAATATCGAGACAATCCTTATCCCATCGTTCTGCGAGCTGATACACCTTATTGCCTGATATACCTTTATTATATATCTTCAGGTTAAGTGAGGCATACTTCTCGAGCAGCGCTGCTGATGTCAGCATTGCATAACCAGATCCTAAAGCTCTGGGATTATTAAAAGTATTGTCCTCCTTATTCCTTCCTGCGTCGGTTATTGAATCACCCTGGAACAGGATAATATTATCTTTCTTTAAAATGTTTTTCTTTAGTGGTGCCGGAGGCAGTGAAGCTGAAAGTATTTCGGGTATACTTACTGTCATTAGTCCACCCAGTACGGCTTTTCTTATAAAGCTGCGCCTGCTGTTGTTGTCATTTTCCATAGAAGTTCTGGTTGTAAATTAGTTAAGCGATTTCAAATTTATTGGTTGTTATGGTTCCAAGCTAAACCTTGGTGTCATTCTGCGGTAAATTGTTTCAAAAGCAGGGATCACAGAGTATTTCTCAGATTGATGAAGAGGAAGTAATTCTATTTATAGTCTTTCCCAAATTCATCAGCAAAAATATTTATTTCAGAATCTGTTAAATGTGCTTCGGAACTGATTATGACCCGATACCTGAATTTTGCAGATTTTTTAGGCTGAATTGAGAAATCAAACTGCTCTTTTTTATTTGTAAAATCGTTCCAGCCGAGAGGGTTTGCTGCATATAGTCCATAACCTCGTGCATGCCAGTATGTAGGATATCCAGGATTTTTAGGATGGTCGCATATTACCACTGAAATTTTTTCATTTCCTATAATCCCAGACAGATTCATCCACTTTGCCCTGGTTCCCCAGACTGCATCGCCTTTAATACCTTCGCTGCTAAGATAATTTCCTGAAACTCCGGTATTAAGTGTATCTATTACACTTAACGGAATGCCTGCTGAATCCAAAAGAAATGCTCCTACACTTGAGGGTAGTTCCAGTTGACGAGCAACACGGATCCCGAACATTCCCTCTTTTGTATCTTTAAAAAGGACAGCAGTGTCACCTGCTGTAAGCGTTGTGACCCGGTCGATTATCCTTGTTGAACCCTTTGCAATGAAATGATATTCCGTTTTTTCAGTAAGAAGTTTCTGACCGGTTGGTGCCAACCAGTCTTCAACTGAGACAAAAGAACCTTTACCATTATTGCTGGCCAGTCTGTCAATCCTGACGTGCCTGATCACCCCTCCTTCCGGCTCTTTAACGCCTCTGTAGCCATTGCCCCAGAAATCAATTCCATTTACATTGCCATAATTGAACCACAATCCCACCTGGTGAATATGATCATTTCTCTCCCCCTCTTTTGGATTTAGAGGGAAACCTCTTGTGATTGCTGTACCTTTTGATGTCAGGATAGGATTAAGAATTGGCTTATAAACATTGTCAGGCCAGCAAAAGGACGTAAAAAGGCTTCCATCAATAATCACATCCAGTTTATTATCAACATCGTGGCTGATAAACCTGATAGTTGAGACCTGGCCATTTTCTGACTGGTTGGCGCATGAGGCTGATAAGAAAATAGTTATTACTCCGGTTATAAATAATCGCTTCATCAAAAAGGGTCTTAGAGTTCAGGCGCTACGCGCTGTTGATTACTGATTACTGGCTGCCAGGGATTTATCCCGGCAACCAGAATCCAGCAACAATTTTAATTATACCACGTTCGGAACAACAAAAGGTTTACGATATTCACGTGTGAGAAGTTTATCAGCTTCGGCATCATTAACAAATTTCTCCTTCGCTCCGTCAAATGTAAGTTCTCTATTGAGACGATATGAGATATTTGCCATTGCAGGGAGGGCTGCTGACATAAATCCTTCAAGAATATCACAATGCA
>JANNKF010000324.1:0-3182 GCA_031396165.1 Bacteroidales bacterium
AAATCAGGTAATGAGGCTTGTATCATTGGGTAAACCCGACAAAGAAGTGGCTGACATACTTAACATGAAATTAAATACTGTTAAAACCCATATGAAAAGAGTCCATCTAATATATAGAGCGACCAATCGTGTTGAAGCAATCCTTGAATATTTAAGACGGACAGGAAGGTTAATTGATGACTCGCCTGAACTTGTGTTAGCGTTGTCCCAGATGGGTTATATTGATAATATTAATTAAAATACTGTTTAAGATGGAAACACTGTATGGCAAATTAATCCTGCCCGGTTCAAATCAAATAGTTGGAACCGGCTGGTTGCCCCCGCGGCCTGATCTTCGTGATTACACACAGCACAAGAAGGAGCTAAATGAATTCAACAAAAAGCTGGGAATCAGTTCCGGTAAGATGAAACTCCCGGCATCGGTTGATCTTCGTAAGTGGTGCTCCCCTATCGAAAATCAGGGTGATATCGGTTCCTGCACATCTCATGCCGGAGTAGGAATTGTAGAATATTATGAGAAGAGGGCATTTGACAAGCATCTGGAGGCCTCTCGCCTATTCTTGTATAAAACAACCCGTAACCTTATGCAGGTAACAGGCGATGCAGGAGGTTGGCTTAGATGCACAATGGGGGCACTTGTTCTATGTGGAGTTCCTCAGGAAAAGTACTGGCCCTATAAAGTCGATAATTACGATGTAGAACCCGATGCATTTGTTTATTCTGTCGCCAAGAACTATGAAGCACTGAAATACTTCTGTCACGATCCACAAGGTGCAAAGATCCCCTACCCTGCAGTTCTGGATTCAGTAAAGAAATATCTAGAAGCCGGAATACCTTCAATGTTTGGGTTTTGGGGATTTCCTTCATTCGATAAATCAGATACAAAAGGAGGAATCCCCTATCCCGGCGAAGGGGAGTCAGCGGAATGGGGGCATGCAATAGTTGCAGTCGGCTATGATGATACGAAAAAGATCAAGAACACAAGTAATAATAAAGAAACCACCGGTGCACTATTAATCCGGAATTCCTGGGGCAAAGAGTGGGGTGATAAAGGTTATGGCTGGATGCCTTATGATTACATCCTGAATAACCTTGCTTTGGATTTCTGGTCACTGCTGGGAATGGAATGGGTAGATTCGAAGCAATTTGGAATTTAATTACAATATAAGATGGCATTCGATTTCAACAACTTTCGGCTATTTATTCATGGTTGATTTCAGACATCATTCATCATTTGATCCTAAGTGTTGAAAGAGAAATATAGGGGGTCATTTCTCAGAATGCCATCTTTGTTTATAATTCGAAGAATCTTTTGCAAGCACATCCCGCAAAAACAAATTCATCCTTCATCTGCACTCCATTATCAGCAATTCCTTGATTACCTATGTGAGAATTTTCAGAGACTTCCTGTTTAAAAAAAGTAAGAATAATTGCAACGATTCTGAAATATCTGCGTCTTATTCAATGAATATTAAAAACTATATTATGAAAATAATAAAAAGCAAATGCAATCTGGCATTTTGTCATCAACAATTTACAATTTATTCTATTTCTGTTATTTGTTTAATTTTGCTTAATATAACTAAGACATTTGCACAGAATACTAATTCGGATGATTCAACAAAATCAGTGGAATCCCACTCATATACAAACCGAACTCTATTTGGAGGGACGATCACAAACAGTGGTTATGGTGGAATTATTCTGAAGTTTACCAGCTTCAACAATCAGCCAGCTTTCATGACTGGTGGCCGGGGTGCATTTACAATCAACAACAGATACACAATCGGTGGCGGCGGATATGGAATAGCGAACTCAATTGATCTGCCTGGATCAAGCAAAGATTCCAGTAGAAACTTCAGGATGGGGTATGGTGGTCTTGAATTAGGTTACATCTTTTTCAAAAGAAATAAAGTTAATATTGGAGGCTCCACACTTATTGCCGTCGGGGCTGCCTTTTGGCAAAATGATCCTAAAAGTGATGGAGAGCAGTTATTTGATGATGACTTCAATTTCTTGCCTGTGTTGGAACCATCATTGTACGGCGAAGTCGCTCTTAACAGGTTCATTTGGCTTCATGCTGGCATAAGTTATAGAATCGTCCATCAGGCTAATCTCGATTATATTAAGGATAAAAACATACGGGGTTTTTCCTGTTACCTAGGTCTGCTATTTGGTAAGCCGGAATAACCTTTAATACAGAAAATTAAAACCATGAAAACAAAATGAAGCGAGTTTCATATATATCGATCATAAAAAAGGGGGGACGAGTTATGCTGATTTTAATTTCCAGCTTATTGTTTTGCATACTAATTCTTTTTGGAGCACTGCTTATATACAGTCCGGGAAAAATTAAACCATTCTTAGATGAAAGGGGGAAACCTCTTGCGGGAAGCATTTCAGAAAAACTATGGGTCAAAATTAATGGGGTGGAGCAGGGTATGTTTATTAAGAGTAAAGATTCAACGAATCCTGTCCTGCTTTACCTTCACGGTGGTATGCCTGATTACTTCCTTACACGAAAATATCCAACTGGTCTTGAGGACTATTTCACTGTTGTCTGGTGGGAACAGCGAGGTTCAGGTCTCTCGTACAGTGCAAAAATTCCAATGGAGCCTATTACTCTGGAACAAATGATATCAGACACAAAAGAGTTAACAAATTACCTCCTAAAGCGTTTTGAACAGGAAAAGATTTACCTCATGGGGCATTCAGGAGGGACCTATATAGGCATTCAGGTGGCAGCAAATGCACCAGAGTTGTACCACGCCTACATTGGCGTCGCTCAGATGTCGGATCAGCTCAATTCTGAGAAACTGGCATATGAGTATATGCTTAAACAATTCCGGGAGAAAGGGAACACAAAAATGGTTAGAAAACTTGAAGCAGCACCAGTCACAATATCTGGCGGAACACCTGACGCATATCGTAGATTGCGCGACCCGGCTATGCATTCTCTTGGCATTGGCACGACACACGGCATGAACTCTGTTATCACCGGTATCTTTTTACCTTCATTGGCATGCAAGGAGTACTCATTAATTGAAAAGGTAAATATGTGGCGAGGTAAATCTCGTTCAGGTATCAGCACACTATGGGCAAACATGCTTACAACAGACCTAACCAAAAAGGTGTCAGAACTTAAGATCCCCGTTTATTTCTTTGAAGGCATATACGATTAT
>JANNKF010000392.1:0-15088 GCA_031396165.1 Bacteroidales bacterium
ATGGATTTTGACTTTTGAGACAGCCTCTTTTTTTTATAGTTTTTTGTATCCTTTGTGTTATTATGGTTAATTGGTTATGGCATTTATAGGCCCCGATTTCATTTAAAATGTTAAAAAACATTAATTTGTATCTTCGAATAGAAAAAAGTCTTAAATTTATTTCTTGCAATCAAATGGGGAAATGGGGAAAAAATTTAAAAACAAAGATTTAGCCGCAAGGTTAGGAGTCTCAGGTACATTAGTTTCTCTTGTACTTAATAATAAAGCCGATCAGCAGGGTATCCGTAAAGACACTCAGGAAAAAGTAATTGCCCTGGCAAGGCAAATGGGCTATTTTGACTCATTGCAGGAAAAAAATGAGACCTCTCCGGTAGAGGAGAAACCCGGAGTACTGGGCATGATAGTTCCATCTCTGAACGATCCGTTCGTTATTCAGATTACTCCTTTTTTACAAAAAGCATTTTCAAGCATCGGTGTAGGATTCTCAATAGTTACGAAAGATCCTGATGATCAAAGGTATGACCGTCTTGTGGGCGCTTTCAAAAAGTTCTATACCGGGCTTATACTTCTGGGCGAAGCCGCTGATGAAAATACAATCAGGGCACTCCGTACCACTGATTATCCATTTGTAATACTGGAAAAGCAGGTTAAAACACTTCGTCTGAATACTATAAGTACAGATACTGCCGCGGGTGCGTTGCTCGTAGTAAACCATATTGATAAACTGGGTTATAAAAATATTGTTATTGCTGCCGATAGAAAAACACTTCGGGAGGACTCTGCAACAATTCAGGACATTATAAATGCGCTGAATCTGAAACCGGGAATTAACAGGCCTGTGGTTTTGGAACTTGACAAGCCCATTGCAGGTGATGATATGGAATCTGTTCAGCTCGAGAAATTTCTGCGCCCACCATATCGCGCTGATGCAATGATCATCGTGAATGCGAATCTTGTCTACCCGATAATGTCATTGCTCAGAAAAAAGAAGCTGAGAGTCCCGCAGGATATGGCCGTTATTTCGATGGAAGAGGGAACCGGTTTTGATCTGATGTTTACTCCCGTTACCTGCCTTCGAAAACCACTGTCTGGTATTTCCACAAAGGTCGCTAATATGATCTGGTCGGAAGTTAAGAACGCCGGGAAAGGGAAATTTAAGCGACAGGTAAATATATCTCCTGAACTTGTTGTCAGGAATTCCTGCGGTACCCTGTAGAAATAGATCTAAAATGAAAGTTTTTCTAAATTTTCTGCTGGTGCTAATGATAGCGCTTGGTTCCGGATGTTCCGGTAAGCATCTCATTACGGATAAAAATTACAGGGAAAAAGTAGAGAACTCTTTTAATGAAAAGAGAATTCTTGCATCAGGACGAGATGAGGAATTATTCACTGTTTTTAGTAGTGATCTGTCTGTGGAACAATCAGATGCCCTGAAATTTCTGTACGCATTCATGCCATTAAGCGACCTGGCTGATTATAATGGAGATTTTTTTCTTGCGAATATCAATAAAGCTTTGTTGACAAGATCCGAATCAATTTGGGGAAAGCAGATTCCTGAAGATATCTTCCTTCATTATGTTCTTCCTCCCAGAATAAACAATGAAAACCTCGATTCTTTCAGAATTGTATATTATAGTGAGATAAAGGAGCGGATAAAAGGTTTGAGACTTAAGGAAGCAGCTCTCGAAATTAATCACTGGTGCCATGAGAAAGTAATTTACAAGGCCGCCGATATAAGAACATCGGCCCCAATGAGTACAATTTTATCCGCCCGTGGAAGATGCGGTGAAGAATCCACATTTACTGTTGCAGCTCTCCGTACTGCCGGCATCCCTGCCCGGCAGGTGTACACACCCCGTTGGGCCCATAACGATGATAACCATGCCTGGGTTGAAATATGGGAAAATGGTGAGTGGTATTACTTTGGAGCATGTGAACCTGAACCTGTTCTTGATCGCGGGTGGTTTACCGAGCAAGCCAGAAGAGCCATGCTGGTGCATACGAAATCTTTCGGAGCGCAATATGGAAAGGAGAATACTATAAATCTCTTTAAAAACTATACTGATGTTAATAACCTGGCCAAATATGCTGAAACAAAAGAGTTGATAGTAGTTGTTTCAAATAAGGATGGTGAACGGGTAAAAAATGCCATCGTAGATTATAAACTCTATAACTATGCTGAATTCTATACTCTGGCCTCAGTACCTACCGATCAGAACGGGATCAGCCGGTTCCAGACCGGATTTGGTGACCTTCTTGTATGGGCGTCAGCGGGAAGTGAATTCGATTATAGAAAAATTTCGGTTGGTGAAACAGACACATTGCATCTGGTTCCTGGTGGCAATACCACCGAAAACTATAACATAGAACTTGATCTTCATGTTCCACCTGTGTTACCTGTTTTGGCAGGGCCCTCGCAGGTATTGACGGATAATAATTCGGTGAGAATTAAGCTGGAAGATTCTGTTCGTCAGCAATACCTTGATACCTGGATGAAAGCTGATGAAACTGTATCCCTCGCGGTGAGTCTTAACCTCGAGAGCGGAAAAATTTCTGCGATTATTTCCAGAAGTGAAGGTAATTATAAGGAAATCAGTGACTTTTTAATTGAGACACCAGATTCACTGCTCGATTTGGCTATTACTTTGCTCGAAATACTACCCGATAAAGATCTTCGCGATACGAGAAGTGAGGTATTGTCAGATCATCTGTTGAATTGCGCAAGTTTTGATAAAGTCAACTACGACAAGTCGGAGAATATTTTCAATCAGTACATTCTGAATCCACGTATTGCGAATGAAATTTTAGTTTCATGGCGTGGATTTTTCCTGAAAACCCTTCCTGAAGACATTATCAGAAATGCAAATTCTGATCCGAATAGTATTGTTCAGTATCTCAATGATAATATAAAAATTGCAGAGGATGAGAATTATTACAACACACCTATTACACCGGTTGGTGTATACAATTTAAAAGTCTCAGATGAACTCTCACGGTCCGTTTGCTTCGTTGCAATCTGCAGAGCACTTGGAATTCCTGCACGGATTGAATCAGGTCGGAGTATTCCTCAGTATTATGCAGAAAATCAGTGGCACGATGTTTATTTCAACGACCAGACCAGGCCTGCCGGCAAGAATGGATTTATCAGGTTGCAATCCTCTGATATAAACCCGGTTCCTGAATATTTTATTCACTTTACACTTGCCAGGTTCGAAAATGGAAAATACTCGACACTTGATTATGACTTTAATAAGAAGATTACAGAATTCAAAGATGAGCTCTCACTTCCTCAGGGCAGCTATTTGCTGGTTACCGGCAATAGATTGACTGACGGAAAGATTTTATCTGAATTAACTTTCTTTACGCTTGCAGAAAATGAACATAAAACTGTAGTAGTTAAATTAAGAAATAACACTGCGGAGAAGAAAGTTATAGGATCTGTTAACCTTCAAAAAGTTGTCGATCTGTTTGATAACAAACAGGTTTCCCTTGATAAATTAAAAGAGAAAGGTGTTGTTATTGCATGGATTGAACCTGATAAGGAACCAACTAGGCATATTTTTAATGATTTACCGGGATTAAAATCTGAACTTGATAAATGGGGTGGATATTTTCTGTTCCTGTCGGGCGAGGATACCCAAATTAATTCAATTTCTGCTGAAACTCTCAAAGGATTACCGGTTAATAGTTTTTTCGCCACCGATAATAAACTGAGTCTGTTTAATAACTATGTGAAATTAAATGAGATACCTGACCAGGGGTTACCAATAGTTATAATGTCAGACAGAAAGGGAGATATCTTCTTTATCTCTGCCGGTTACCGGATCGGAATCGGGGAACAAATTCTCAAACAATTGATTAACATGTAATGGTAGATACAGATTGCAATCTGTATCTACGAAACCAATATTGATAAAAAAACAATGTTAACAAATGTTGATATCTGCTTTAATCGACGAATACAACAATATAAAAAAACATATATCTTTGTAATGTTTTGGTTTTACAATGAAATAAAATCATTGTAATGAAAAAGGGAATGCGGTTTGAATCCGCAACAGTACCCGCTGCTGTGATACCCGATCCCGCGTTACGCGGGATGATGGTTTTGTGAAATACCTGCCACTGTTCCAAAAGAGGGATGGGAAGGCTTCAGGAAACCGGGATAAGTCAGAAGACCTGCCAGACAAGGCTAATGTTCAAAGCTTTCGGGAAGAAAAGCGCCGGATCATTTACTGATTCCTATCATAATTATTCCCACAGGCAATGAATTAATGTCAGACTTATTAACTGATTTATTTGCATTGAGGCTATCTATCAAAAATGAAACCGGAATAATATGACCTTACCCTTGAAATATACCTTATTATATATAGCCCTTCTGATACCCATTTCTGTAACCGGACAAACCTCTGTTTATAATGATACAATAAAAATCAGTGAAGTGGTTATCTCTGGTAAAAGAGCTACCGCAGAACTGCCTGGTTATAAAACGGTTTCAATAGATTCCATTAACTTGTCGGATTACAGTCACCGCACAGTTGCTGAACTCCTCTCCTTAAAATCCGGGATCTTCATTAAAAGCTATGGAATGGGTGGCACAGCCACTCCCTCTTTCCGCGGCACGGGAGCTGGCCATACTCAGGTTGCCTGGAATGGTATAAGTATAGGTAGTCCAATGCTTGGACAAACAGACCTCTCCCTTCTCCCGGCAGGGATGACTGATAATATTCAAATAAGTTTTGGTGGTGCATCAATGGCACTTAACAGCGGTGGAATAGGGGGAATGATCAACCTGGAATCAAAACCTGAATGGAACAAAAGGACTTCTGTATCAGTTAGCCCCGGGGCTGGAAGTTTTGGGCATTATTCAACAATGGTTTCACTCAGTACCGGAACGACCGGTTTCCAGAGTAAAACAAATGCTTTTTATAGTACTACAGAAAATAATTTCAGGTACCTTAATTCTTATATAAGTGCTACTCCGGTATTGGAGACCAGAACGAATAACCAGGTCAGACACAAAGGATTCATTCAGGAATTGCACTATAAATGGCAGGATAATGTGTTGTCTGCAAGGCTCTGGTACCAGTCAGCGCAAAGGAATCTCCCATCATCAATGTTGATTCCGCAGCAGGGTAGTCCTGAAAAGCAATCTGATGAGTCGGTCAGGCTTATGTTGAATTACTCGATTGAAAAGGCCGGCTCGAAAATCTTTATTACCGGTGCATGGATGACGAGCAATCTGAACTATGTAAATACGCTGGCATCAATTGATTCACGAAATTTGTCAAACAATGCCGTAATAAAGGCGGGCGCTGAAAGAGAAATATTTGGAAACACCACGATGATGATGATTCTAAGTGAAGAAATTAGTCAGGTAAGGTCAAATAATTATGACGGCAATGTTAGCAGAAATTCAACAACCCTTACAGTATCAGCGGAATCCCGGATCTCAGATATAATCGGGACAAGTTTTCTGATCAGGGAAATACTCGACCGAAATAAATTGCTTGTACCTGATTTTTCTGCTGGAATTGAGTTCAGATTAGCTGAATCACGGAAAGACATAATTAAAGCGAACATTTCCAGAAACTCTAAAATCCCTACAATGAACGATATGTTCTGGGTGCCGGGAGGAAACAGCGGTTTGAAAAATGAATATGCTTTTATTTATGAATTATCTTACAAAATGAATCGTGATATATCAGGTGTCTTGAAATTTGATTATGATATTTCTCTTTTCAGGAACTCAATTAAGGATATGATACTTTGGCGACCGGGTACTTATAGTTACTGGACTGCTGACAATATTCAGAATGTCAACACAATGGGTGTCGAAACTTCATTCTCCCTGAATTACAAGTCTGAATGGTTTACATCTTCCCTGGATGCATCCTATTCATATACAAGAGCGTTTGATGCATCTGATGAAACACAAAAAAATCAATTGCTGTACATTCCTGAGAACCAGGCCGGTGTCTCATTGAAGACTATATACAGAAATATCAGTCTTACATGGTTCTCGAACCTCACAGGAAGAAGATTTATTACTGCTGATAATTCAAAAGCCCTTCCTGGTTATAATATAAATACCATTTCAACCGGATACAATATTAGGATGAAAAAACATCTGTTTGGTATTCACTTTTATATTGATAACCTGTTTAATGTTTATTATCAATCAATTGCCTACTTTCCACTACCCGGCAGATCATATTCAATGAAGCTACTAATTCAATTTAATAATTAACAATTCAATGAAAAAAATTCCTTTGTTTATCGTTTTGTCAACTTTGATTTTCTCCTGCATTAAAATTTCCGAAAAGGAAAATCAAACATATCTTTCCGGGCGCGGAGTATTTATTGTTAATGAAGGAAACTTCAGATGGGGTAACGGATCCCTTTCATATTACTCAAACGATTCAACCCATATTTATAATGATCTGTTCCAGACTATTAATGGAAGGCCTCTGGGCGATGTGCCTAATTCAATGATCATTTTTGGTGATCTGGCTTTCATTGTAGTAAATAATTCCGGCAAAATTGAAGTCGTGAATAAGAATACTCTTGAGTCAGTTTCAACCATAACTGATTTGATTTCTCCCCGGAATCTGACCATACTGAACAGTACAAAAGCATACGTTACAAGTATGTATTCTGATTCGCTGACAATAATTAACCTTACAAATAATTCTATTTCAGGTTACATCAACATAAGAAGATCCTCTGAAGCGATAGTTGTACAGGGAACCAAAGCCTTCATTTCAAATTGGGTTGGGGGAAATGAGATTATGGTGGTCAATATTACAAATGATCAGGTTGCTGATTCGATTATCGTTGGTACTGAACCTGAAAGTATGGTCCTCGACAAAAACAAGATGTTGTGGGTCCTCTGTAATGGTGGCTGGACACGCACCGTTGCAGCTGAATTTAATGTCATTAATACTAGCACAAATAAACTTGTAAAAGAGCTGGTTTTTGCTGATAAACTTGCTTCCCCGTCGTGTCTCAATATTGATAGTAAAGGAGAAACTTTGTTCTATCTCGATGGTGGTGTAAGGCAGATGAATATAACCAGTGCAACTCTGCCAGGTGATCATTTGATCTCAGAATCGGATCACTATTTCTATAAACTCGGAATAAACCCGCTAAATAGTGATATTTTCGTTACTGACGCGGTTGACTACCAGCAGAAAGGATTATTAATTCATTATAAAAAAGATGGCACTTTGGTTTCAGTTCTCAATGCAGGTATTATTCCTGGGCTGATGTGTTTCAAGTAAAAAGCTGACAAAAATAAAATGAATCTCACAGACTGCATATCACCTCAGATAAACAGAATTTTTCTGAAGTCTCTGGTTCTGGCAACACTATTCTTGCTGGCATGCCATGGAAGAAGTGTTGATTATACACTTAATACTGTATTGTCTGAATCTCAGATAATTACCAGGGCAGAGAGAATTAAAATTGAAAAACTCGACGGCTACATTAAGATTACTGTAATTAATCCATGGCAGGGAGCAGACAATGTTAACCTGATTTGTAATCTTGTCCGGAGGGGTTCGGTATTACCAGCCGGAATGGATTCTTCCGATGTCGTCTTTATCCCGGTAACTAATATCATTTGTATGTCGACTACGCACATTGCTATGGTTGCTGCTATGGGAGAAGAAAATACAATATCAGGTGTATCCGGACCAGGCTATGTTTTCACAGAAAAGCTTGCAAAGAATATTGAGGGAGACCGGGTAGCCGACGTAGGGTATGACTCCGGACTTAATAAAGAACTAATTCTTTCCATTTCACCCGATCTTATAATGATGTATGGAATAGGAAGTGAATCAGCTGGTTATGTAGGAAAGATAAAGGAATTAGGTATCAGGGTGATGTTTAATGCAGACTATCTGGAAACTGATCCGTTAGGTAAAGCGGAATGGATTAAACTTTTCGGTGCACTTTATTGCAAAGATGAATTAGCTGATAGTATTTTTAAATCAGAAATTCAGTTATATGAAAATCTCAGAACTTTTATTTCGGAAAAAATTTCTTACAGACCAAAGATCCTTCTGGGACTTCCATACAAGGATACCTGGTTTATTTCTCCGGGGAATTCGTTCATAAGTCAGATTATTTCAGACGCAGGAGGTGATTACTTATGGAAGGATACCAGATCTTCTGTGTCGATGCCTTATGGAATAGAAAATGTGTATCTGAGTGCGCTGGATGCTGACTTCTGGCTTAATATCGGCAGTATTAATTCGGTAAGTGAAATTGAGGCAGTGGATTACAGACTGATAAACCTGCCGTGTTATGTGAAAGGCAACCTTTTTAATAATAACAGGCGAACCACCCCTAAAGGAGGCAATGATTACTGGGAGAGCGGAACTGTTTATCCGCATCTTATCCTGAAAGATATTGCCACAATAATACATCCCGGCTTATTCAGCGACAATGAGTTGTTTTATTACAAAAAGCTTAATTAAATTCCAGAAAATTGGCAACACCGATTAATTCAGAATCAATTATTAAGTATCAATTCGTTACACGATACAAGTTGTTGTTTCTGATTCTGACCATTATAATTATTAGTCTGTTCATACTTGATATTCTTTTCGGCTCTGTCACTATCAGGTCTGCTGATGTTTTCAAAGCTTTTTTCAGCGATACAGGTAGTAACTTCGAGACTATTATCATGAAATTCCGACTCCCTAAGGCTATCACGGCAGTGGCAGTTGGAATTGCATTGTCACTTAGTGGATTACAGATGCAAACGGTATTCCGGAATCCAATGGCAGGTCCCGATGTTCTTGGCATAAGTTCAGGTGCCAGCCTGGGGGTAGCTTTTGTTATTCTGGGCTTTTCATCAAATTTTGCAGCAGGCAATATCAGCGGACTCGGAAACTGGCTTCTTGTTGCCGCTGCCTGGGCAGGAGCGGGGGCAGTTATGTTACTTATTATGGCCATCTCCTCCAGAGTAAAAGATATTATGACGATACTAATTCTCGGAATTATGTTGTCGAGTGGATTTTCTGCGATTGTCACTATTATGCAGTATTTCAGCAATGAAACTTTGTTGAAGGCATATGTAATCTGGACGATGGGAAGTCTTGGAAATCTGACATCGGGACAACTGCAGGTGTTGCTGATTTCAGTAACCGTTGGGATTATTCTTAGTTTTTTATCAGTCAAAATGCTTAACGCTCTCCTGTTAGGTGAGAATTACGCCGGTAGTATAGGATTAAACGTCAGGCTGGCAAGAATTCTTATATTTATTTGTACCAGTATTCTTGCAGGCAGCGTAACGGCATTTTGCGGTCCGATAGGTTTTATAGGCATTGCAGTGCCCCATATTGTGAGGATTCTTTTTAAAACCTCTGATCACAAGATTCTGGTACCCGGAACGATACTTACAGGCGGGGCTGTTATGCTCCTAAGTGATATCATTTCACAACTCCCCGGATCGGAAAGTGTACTTCCTGTTAACTCAGTTACATCCCTTATCGGGATCCCTGTTGTTATCTGGGTAATATTCAGAAATCGTAAATATTCGGGTCAGTTCTGATGGAGAAAAGTATTGTTAATATATTAACATTAAAGGAGTTAGAGATAGGCTACTCTTCCGGTAGGAATAAAAAAGTTCTATTGCCTCCTCTCGGTGCCATTGCAGGCAGAGGAGAGCTTATAGCTGTAATTGGAAGAAATGGTATAGGAAAAAGCACATTATTGCGAACGCTTACCGGACTCCAGTCAGGGTTGGGTGGATCGATATTTATAAAGGGGAAGAATATTATTGATTATTCCAGAAATGACCTTGCCAGGGAAATTGGATATATCTCGACAGAAATTGTGAAGGTATCAAACATGAAGGTTTACGACCTTGTTGCGCTTGGCAGGTTCCCGCATACAAACTGGATCGGCAGGATTGAACCGGCAGATGATGAAATGATAAAAGATGCCATCAATAAAACATCCATGTCATCATTCAGTAATAAATATGTTTCCGAGTTATCAGATGGTGAGCGTCAGAAGGTGATGATCGCCCGGCTTCTTGCCCAGAATACCGGAATAATGATAATGGACGAACCTACGGCTTTCCTCGATATTGGGAGCAAATACGAGATACTCCATCTTCTCCATCAGCTTACCAGGGAGAATCTGAAAACTATTATATTTTCCACACACGATCTTCAGATGGCTGTGAGTCAGGCAGATAAAATCTGGCTTATTCTTGACGACCGTCTTATTGAAGGTGCTCCTGAGGACCTGATACTGATGGGAGCATTTGATCATCTTTTTGATTCATCTCCCGTCAAATTCAATTCAGAAAACGGGACCTTTACATTCAGAGGAGAGGAGCGTGGTACTTATTATATACAGGGAGATGGGATTATGCGTTACTGGACAGAAGAAGCAATCAAAAGATCAGGATTTGGTATCTCTGCAGTTAAGAAGGTTCCGTACATCAAAACACCTGCTGACAACGACATTAAATGGCATATTGTTTATAAAACAGAATCTGTGGATTTTGACTCAATATATGAAATGATCCTGCATCTTACCAGCAAAAGAGAGTCGTACTAATTAAAATACTTTCTGTAATTATCTATAAATGACCCAATATCCTCAACTGCAATCTTTTTGGCAATGATTTTTTTATTCCTGTCGAGGATATATATTAGGGGGGTCGATTGTACATTGTAATAAGAATCAAAGTGGGAGCTTCTGGCGGGATCCCATCCATTAATCCATGTCAGTTTATTCTCATCAATATATTTCGACCACTTTTCCTTTTCCCCTGTTGTGCATACTGCAAATATCTCAAGGGAATACTCATGAGGTTTATTGTAGTAAGTCTTCAGCTTTGGGGTTGATTCTTTGCAGTGCCCGCAATCAGGTTCCCAGAAATAAAGAATAGTAAAGTCCTTCTCAACATCATATAAGGAGACAAAAATTTCTTTATATGAGTTCATAACCAGGTCAGTGGCTTTTCTTCCGATCAGATTTGGCCTGATCAGATCGACCTGTTTCCTGAGATCCACTTTAAAATCCTTTGAAACCCAGTCAGCCTTGCCGGAAAGATAGATATCATCAGCCAGTTTTACCACAACTGCATCATGACCCATTATTTCACTCTCCCTGAAATGGTTAAAAAGAAATACCGCTACAAACTGAAAGATCTTGTAATTCTTTTCACATTTCATAATAATTCTGTCAATCTCTTTATTAATTGAATCGGGTGACTGGATTACAACATTCTTGAAGAAAGCATCCAGCCTGGAAAATAAGATTGGCGTACGGAGAATACGTTCATCAGTAAAACTCACGTTATCAAAAAAGTGATTCTTTGAGTATAAATAGCTCTGAATCCATTTCACCGAATCAGGATTTGTTGAACCCACTGGAACCCTTATTTCCGGTACTTCAATTGGAAGGATCGCTTTAACCAGTACTGACAAAAGATTTCCATTATTCTCCGAAACTACACCTTTCAGATAACTCTTCATCTCCTCTTCGGCAAGTTTCTGCAAAGGGGTAAGTATTTTGAGAGAATCATTGTTTTGCTTATTATTCTGAATTCTTTTTCCAAGTGCCGATGCTCTTTGTTGCAATGAAATCCATTTTTTCTGGTAAGCGACAAATGCCGTATTCTCCTCTGAACCGGCGAATTTCAGCGTGCTGAAGAAATCGCTATAAGAACACCCTAGTGAAAAAAACTGGTCGGTTGATATTAATATTTCGAAATATTTATTTCCCGGTAGTACAATCATATATATTCCCTGAGGAAGAGTTTCATTTCCAGAAAACTTAGCTGAACCGGTTTTACTAAGACTAATAGTATCTTTAATATACTGTTTATCACCAAAATGATATGCAAGAAAGATCGAGGAATCCTGCAATCCATCAATTGTAACATCAATCTCATAACCATTTTTTAGCTGTCCGAAAAGTAAAGACGGAAAAAGTAATATCAAAATGGCAATTATTGTCTTTTTCATTTATAGTTCAGATTATTAATGACATCTGCAAAATTAACCAATGCAATTTCTTTGCCAAAGTTTGTGCCCAAAATTTCGAAAAATAAATTGTACATTTGATATGATAACCCGCTAAAGAAAAATGAAGATTTCAATACTTATCCCTGTTTTTGATTATGATATTGTTGCTCTGGTTCATAGTATGAGAGGTGCACTTATTAAGGTTCCCGAATTTTGTGAAATTATTATCGGAGATGACGGATCTTCAGTAGAATACCGTGAAAAATATAAAAAGCTGGAAGGGGGCAATGTAAAACTGATTATTTCTGAAAAAAATATTGGCAGAGCAGCAATAAGAAACAAGATGGCTCTTGAGGCAATTGGAGATTATCTGCTTTTTATCGATGCTGATACTATGCTTCCTGCCACAGCAGAAGCATATATGTTAAAGTGGCTGCCTATGTTAACCTTCTCAAAAGTAATCTGTGGAGGTACATTATACCATGAAGGATCTCCCGGCGACCCGGATAAACTTCTCAGGTGGACATATGGCAGAAAAAGAGAACAGGTAAAAGCTGCTGAAAGAAATAAACATCCCCACGCTTCATTTTCAACTTTTAATGTTTTGATTGACAAAACGGTTTTTTCGAAGATCCGTTTCAATGAAGAACTTAAACAGTATGGACACGAGGATACATTATTGGGCTACCAATTGAAGAAAGCTGGTGTTGATATCCTGCATATTGACAATGGACTTGTTCACGAAGGTTTGGAATCAAATAAGGATTTCCTTAATAAAACTAAACTTGGTATTGAAAACCTTAGCATGCTCTATGATAATGTAACTGATAAAAAGACTTTTTCTGAAACTGTGAGGCTCCTTAGATTCTATAATAAACTTAAATATTTCAAGGTCACCCTGATTCTGGCCGGGATATTTATAAGGTATAGGGAGAGGATGGAAATGAGACTTGAATCAAGTAATATTTCTCTGCTGCTTTTCGATTTCTACAAAATGTGTATGTTCTGCACTTACAGGGAAATACATAGAAGAAAGAACACAATGCCGATATTTCTGATATAGTTTTTCAATCTGAATTTTCGAATGCGAACTAAGATAATATAATTCTAAACCAACCCCATTCGCCAACTTGTTATTCCTGATAAAAGAGCACATGGCATTTAAATTTCAACTTTCATAATATCTATATTCCCATCTGTCCTGACAGTCGCTTTCAGAGCAAAGTTGAACCTGTCAGCAAGAGTGCACAGGAAAAAATCTGTAGGTGGGGAGAACTCAATGTTTTCAGGAATAAAAAACCGTTGCCCCGATGAGTTTTTCAAATTCTGGATTTTTTCATGGATTATTACTGCCTCTCCTTTCAGAACTGAAGCTATATACCCGGCACATAAAAGATCTTCTTCAGTAGAAGTTTCAGCCCTGTAACCCATGGCAACCAGGGAGACAAATGCTGGTTTTAACATTTTTATATACACAGCTGTGGCGCTTGCATTCACAAAACCTGCCGCAAGAACAAGATCCGCATTTTTGGCATTTATTAACCCCTGGGTCCCTGCTGTTGTTGTATGTATTACTGTCTTACCCCGCAGATCGGCTTTAATTAATTCCGTAGGGCTGTTTCCATAATCGAATCCCGCTATTTTTTTCTCATTTCTTTCACCGACAAGAACTGAATGAGTGTACTTTTTCCTCAACTCAAATGCATCTTCCACGCTGCCTGTAGCAATTATCCTTGTTGCTCCTGAATCAAATGCATAACATTCGGTGGAGAATGCCCGGAATACATCTATAATAACTGCGACCCCTCTTGAATTGCGGGCCCCTTCTGTAAACTCAAGTATTCTAATCTCCATTTTCTTCTCTTAAAGCTAGTGAAATTACTATTTTTTTTCATCTCTTACTTACACACAGTGAGGTATTTCGTATATTTGATGCAGAGAGCCCATTCGTGCTCAGCATAGTTTAATATTAGATGATTATTGTTATGGCGAATCCCGTTTCCTGGTTTCTTGATCTGTTTAAGCGTATAAATTATATAATATGGCATACTCCGCTAACGGAGATATCCCGTTGGAAAGTATTTCTTTTCAGACAGTTACGGATTATTGTTTTGGCAGCGCAGGGATTTTCGAAAGATAAGGTGCAGCTCCGTGCATCTGCACTTACATTTTATTCCCTCTTATCTGTAATACCAGTGGCTGCAATTGCTTTTGCCATTGCAAAGGGTTTTGGTCTCGACAAAAATCTCGAAGAGATTATAATGGATAAGTTTGCAATGTACCAGGATGTGTTAAGTCCTATCCTGCAGAAGGCCAGAACAGCTATTGATGAAACCAGGGGGGGTTACATGGCTGGTGTGGGAGTTATCATTCTGTTCTGGTCGGTAATGTCGTTGCTTGAGCATATCGAAAGTTCATTTAATCATATCTGGCAGATCAGATCAGCACGTCCGTGGTATAGAAAATTCACTGATTATCTGACAATTATGATTATTGCTCCGGTTTTTATTATCCTTTCGAGCAGTATTACAATTTTTGTCAGTACTGAACTTGCTGATTATATGTCAACAGCGCCGATACTCGAATTCTTCAAACCTATTGTCAGTTTTCTCGTGAGGTTTGCACCATTCTTCATAACCTGGCTCACTCTCACAATTCTTTATATTATTATGCCTAATGCCAAGGTGAAATTCAAACCTGCGCTGATTTCGGGAATAGTAGCGGGAACAATTCTTCAGGTTCTTCAATGGTTTTATATTGATCTTCAATTCGGAATTACCAAATTAAGTGCAATCTATGGTAGTTTTGCCGCAGTCCCACTTTTCATTCTCTGGCTCCAGGCCAGCTGGTTAATAGTGTTGTTGGGTGCAGAACTCTCATTTGCAAACCAGAACGTTTCAAGGTATGAGTTTGAATCTGAATCATTAAATATCAGTAATTATCAGAAACGGGCTCTTATTCTGATGATTATGCATAATATAATCAGAAATTTCATGGTGGGAGAGAAGCCGGTAAGTGCTGAGTACATTGCTGCTCATCTTAAAATACCGGTAAGACTTGCCCGTGATATACTTCAGGACCTTTTTAAT
>JANNKF010000402.1:0-4500 GCA_031396165.1 Bacteroidales bacterium
ATGAATAAATTAATCTCATTTTTTGGAAGAATGAATTATTCATTTGCTGATCGGTACATTGTTTCAGCTACTGTCCGCCGTGATGGCTCATCCAAGTTTGGCGCTGACAATAAATGGGGTACATTTCCATCGGTGTCCGCAGCCTGGAGATTGATTGACGAGCCATTTATGGATGGCTTAAAGGGTGTTGTTGATGAATTAAAATTGCGTGTGGGTTATGGTTCGTCAGGTAATCAGAGCGGTCTCAATCCCTACCAGTCTTTATCATTATATGGTTCCTCAGGTTTATATTTTGACAACGGAGCCTGGCACACTGCTTATGGTGTAAGCCAGAACCCAAATCCGGATCTGAAATGGGAGACAACATCAATGTTCAATGTAGGAGTTGATTTCAGTATTTTCAATGCCAGACTTAATGGAACTCTTGAATATTATAATAAGGTTACAGACGATCTCCTTTATAGTTATTCAGTTCCGGTGCCACCATATATGTTTACAACCATGATGGCAAATGTTGGATCAATGGAAAACAAGGGGCTTGAACTAACTCTGTCGGGCGATGTCATCAGGAAAAACGATTTTAGGTGGACTCTGTCTGTGAATGCTGCTCATAATGAAAATAAAATAACTTCGCTTTCAAATGCAGAGTTTACTACTTCATCAATTAAAACCGGAAGTGCATGGGTTAGAGGAGGGTCAACCAATACAACTCATATTATTCAGGAAGGATACCAGGTAGGTCAGTTTTATGGGCCGGAATGTCTTGGAATCGATGAGACCGGCAAGTATATAATTAACGACATGGTTGATGGCATTGCTGGATTTACTATAACTGACTACACATACATCGGACAAGCGCAACCCAAACTAACTTATGGCGTAAACAGTACAACTACATACAAGAATTTCGAGTTGACTTTATTTCTAAGGGGAGTATATGGTAATGATGTATTGAACTTTTCAAAAATGTCATATGCAAATTTACAGTGGCTGCCAGGAGCAAACGTACTGAGTTCAGCTTTAACAATGGGATTAAAACAGAGCCCATTTTATAACAGCTATTATATTGAAAAGGGATCTTTTGCCAGACTGGATAACCTCACCTTTGCCTACTCACTATTGCCAAAGGACATGTTGGGAGTCAGCAGAATCAGATTTTATGGTACTCTCCATAATTTGCTGACCATTACGAAATATAAGGGAGTTGATCCTGAAGTGCCAATGTCCGGACTTGATCCCGGTGTAGAGGGAAGGGAATATTACCCGAAAACAAAGACCTATATTTTGGGCTTAAATGTAACTTTTTAACTTTAAATTTGAATTATTATGAAAAAGTTAACACTATACTTGGCATTAATAATGCTCATGGGATTATTTACTGTTGGTTGTACTGATCTGGATGAAGAGGTATATTCTCAGCTGCCTATGGATTCATACGGGTCAACAGAAGCGGAGGTAAATTCATTAGTTGCTCCTATTTATACGCGTTTGAGGGATTTTAACTGCGTAGGCAGTCCTGCTCCGAAAGAAAACAGCTCTGATATGGCAATAACTCCGACCAGGAGAGGTGGCGACTGGTGGGATGGAGGTGCTTATAAAGAAATGACTCAGGGAACCTGGAGGCCACAAACCAGTCCTGCCATTGGTACTTATAATACAAGTTATTCACGCATAACAAACTTCAATCAGATTATTTATCTGATTAACAGCAGTCCGGCTATAGCCGATAAAGAACCATACCTGAGTCAGGTCAGAGCTGCAAGGGCGCAGAGGTATATTGAGCTGATTGACTTTTATGGGAACGTACCGCTCGTGACTGATTTTACTGACCTTACTAAACCAGGTACAACTCCTCGTGCAGAGGTTTATGCATGGGTTTTGTCTGAACTAAACGAAATAAAAGATAAAATCAGGTCAGATGTAAGCGCAGCGAGTTATGGAAAGTTTACAAAGGGATCAGTTTACTTCATGCTTGCTAAAATGTATCTGAACGCGGAGATATGGAATCCGGCAGGTGGTCCGAAATGGCAGGAGTGTATTGATGCATGCAATGTTATTATGTCTCTTCCTTATTCTCTGGAAGTTAACTGGAAAGAACAGTTTAGTGCTGCCAATGAAAATTCCAAGGAGGCGATACTTGTAGCTGTAAACAGTATATCCAGTTCATTTCCTGCCCGAGGTTATACACTTCATTATCTTGGTCCTCAGGCTTTGGGAATTCCGGGAGGTGCTAATAATGGAATGTGTGCTATGCCTGATTTTGTTAAGTCATTCGACCCGGATGATAAACGTTACCTTGGAAGTTTCATGATTGGTCCAATGATAAGTGCTACCACCGGACAACAACTTATTACGGCTCACGGCAGACCACTTATTCATACCGTTGATGTTACAATGAAATACTCTGTTGATGCAGACGGATGGGGACAGGTTGAACAGGAAGATGGTGCACGTTGCAATAAATGGGAGTTTAAAAAAGGGGTTACCGCGATGGAGAATGACTGTGCAATTTACAGACTTGCAGATGTCTATCTTATGAAAGCGGAATGCCTTGTAAGACTTGCGACAGATAATACAGAGGCTACACGTCTTGTCAATGAACTCAGAAAAAGAGCTTTCACCGATCCTGCAAAACTTAAAGCCAGTGTTACCCTGAATGATATTTATATGGAGCGCAGGTTTGAACTGGCCTGGGAAAACTGGGGAAGACAGGATATGATCAGATTTGGTACATTTTTAAATCCGATCCCGGTCTTCAGGCCTAAAGCACTTCCTGCATTTCGCTTATTATTTCCTATACCGCAAACTGCAATAGATGCAAATCCGAATTTAGCACAAAACCCCGGTTATTAAAAAAAGTTAAAACTGTATACGGATAGTAGCTTTATTTAAAATGTAATTAATATTGAGAGGGTGTTTCAAAAGCACCCTCTTAATTTTTTTTTTTTGAAAACCAAGCAGTCTCATTAAAACCAATTTTACTCAAATGAAAAAATTATTGATTTTTGGATTAATGCTTTTACCTGGTCTTATATGTTATGGACAGGAACAAAGACAGCAACAACCTCCTGCAACAAGGCAACAAACAAACACAGGCGGACAAGGTCAGCGTGTACCTGAGGATTCCACAATAAGGATGACCCACTTCCAGACAGAAATCTGGGATCCTGAAGTGCCAATGGTTCAGCCTGCTACACAAATTGGTGACGCGCCGGCTGATGCAATTATATTATTTAATGGTAAGGACATTAATTCGGAGTGGGAAGAAAGCGTCCGTGGAGGCGGTGGAAAACCTGCCACATGGATTATCAGGGATGGCGCAATGGAGTCGGTTCAGGGATCCGGTTCATTAAGGACAAAACGTGTTTTCAGAGATTTCCAGCTTCATGTAGAATGGAAAACACCTTCTTTAATTACAGGGAAAAGCCAGGGCAGGGGCAACAGCGGAGTGTATTTACAGGACTTGTATGAACTGCAGATACTCGATAGTTGGCATAACCGGACATACAGGAATGGTCAGGCAGGTGCCTTTTATAAGCAGTACGCACCAATGGTTAATGCAAGCAGAAAGCCGGGAGAATGGCAGTGTTACGATATCGTATACACAGCTCCGCGATTCGATAAAGACAGTACAACATATTTCACTCCTCCGCGCGTAACAGTGTTCCACAACGGATTGATAATTCAAAACAATGTGGCTTTGCGTGGACCCACTACATATGTTGGAATTCCGGAATTCCTTATCAAGAAACACGGCCCCGGAAGAATCATGTTACAGCAGCATGGCAATCCGGTTGCTTTCAGAAATATATGGATCAGAGAACTGTGATGTTGCAGAACGGGATTATCAAAAAGAGGGGATCAAACATTTAGATGGCAGGTTAGTTTTTTCACGAGCCTGGTTGTAATGAGTTAAGAGATTACTTGATCAGGGTAATGACTATTACACCATTGGCTCCCCTTGAGCCATAAATTGAAGCAGCGGAGCCCTTTACCAACGATATTGAGCGGACCTCAGATGGAACAATATTACTTATCTGGTAAACAATCGTTCCGTCTACCACAAAAAGAGGTTCAGTGCCGGAAGTAAGTGATCCCGGACCCTGCTGAAGCTGTATTGAGGTTCCGTTTACCGTTACTCCCGGAACCTCACTTTTAATCATTTCATAGATATTCAGATATGACTTCCCCCTGGCTGTGCTTATGACAGATTTACTGCCCGAGGTGGAGGACTGATCTTTTCTGTTCGTGCCATAGCCAATATCAACCGTTTCACTCTTTTTCTTCGCCCCGTCGCTGGAAATAGTGCCCGATTTGTCGAGTATAAAATCAACCACTGAATTTCCATTTATATCAATAACTTTCATATCGTTACTATAAAGAGATAAGACTGTTAATGATTTTGAATCCGGGAGTACCCTAATAATGTATGCCCCCTTTGAATTGGTTACTACATCAGTTTCCTGCCCATCTAACAGGATTAATGCTCCCGCAACCGGA
>JANNKF010000447.1:0-3687 GCA_031396165.1 Bacteroidales bacterium
CCCTTAACATATCCACCTACCATATGGGATGTAGTAAATGTCTGGGCATAAGTATAATCAAAATCAACAGTCAATCCTTTAATGATATTAAATGTTGTTCCCAGAGTATACCTGCTGTAATATGAATCATTCTCTACCGGGCGTGCAGATTTAAGATCATTTATACCTCCACGGAATTCTGCACCCTTATATGTACCGTACGGATAGGTCTGATGCCAGCGATAAAGATAATACATAGGATCATAAGTAGCTGCTGCAAATAAGAATGGTGATTCTTCAGAGGTTTTTGAATACATATACCTTCCTCTCACTGTGAGCCATTTATTTACATTTGTACTAAAAAAACCAGAAGTATTTAATCTTTTATAGAAGTCATTAAACAGCTTTTCAACTCCTTTCTGGTTCAAACTGCTTGCCGAAAGACTATACTGTGTTTTTTCATTCCCTCCACTCACTGAAATACTCTGATTTTGCTGAGGAGTCCATGTCTTATAGTATTCATCATAGATATTCCAGGGTCTGTAGAAATAGGCACCTCCGGTGGCTCTATAATCAAAATCTCTTCCTTCAACCATTTCACGACCTAATCCATCACCGTTACCATATGTATCAATCCAGGTCTTTACTTTGGCAATTATGTCAGGATTGTAATAGTATCCTACCTGCCCATACTCCCATGTAGGTGTGGTCTTGAGAGCATTCATCTGATCGTAAGAGTACTGAAGATTCAAATCTGCTCTGGTGTGTTCAGGAACCTTTGTAGGAGTTGCCCATGCAAAGTTATTTGAATAAGTAACCCTTACCTTGCCATCTTTGGTACCCTTCTTTGTAGTGATCAGGACGGCACCAAAAGCAGCACGTGCACCATAAATGGCTGTAGTGGAGGCGTCTTTGAGAACAGATATACTTTCAATATCATCATGGTTAACATATGTAAGATCAGGCACTTCAACATTATCTACCAATATAAGAGGATTACCTGAATTGCCACTGATGGTACTGACCATTCCACGAATCTTGATATTTGGTGCATTGCCAATAGCACCTGAAGAAGTAGTAACTATAAGTCCGGGAGTTGTTCCCTGAAGAGCACGTCCAACGTCTGTTATTGGTCTTGCTTCGAGTGCTTTTCCAACATCTACAGTTGAAACAGCTCCGGTCAGACTCGCTCTTTTCTGGGTGCCATATCCAATAACAACGACTTCACTGAGAAGCTCAATATCAGGCTCCAGTATTACAGTATACGAACCACCTGACTGAACACGGATAAGTTGTTTAATATACCCTGTGAAGGACACTTGTATCTGACTTGCGCCTGCAGGCAGATCCAGAGTGAATTTCCCAGTCACAGTTGTCATTGTCCCAACAGTAGTGCCCGGTACAGTGACATTTGCACCGATAACAGGTTCATTATTGCTTTTGTCAATAACTTCACCTGAAATACTTTGCCCGTATGAGTAGCTACAAAGCCACCACAGGAAGGCAAGAAAGAATGATACTTTTTTAATTTTCATAGTAAAAGGATTAAGTTAGATAAAAGTTAATCAATTTGTTAGTTATATTGCTAATTATAAATTGTTTGTATACCTATTACCTTCCCCTCTGTAAGAGTAACCCAAAATGTTTGATTGTTATCAGCTACTACTTTATTAATTGAGGAATTACCTGCTTTGTACTTCCATACAATTTTTGTGGATATCGGATCAATTGCTACCAGGACACCACTTCTGGTGGCTGCAAGCACTAAATTGTCGGTTGCGAATAACGGACAAGGATTATGTTCATAACCAAAACCGGCATTAACCGCCCACACAGTAGAGGGATAATCTTTTAGAGCAGATACAGCTATCACTGTATCATTCATGAGTTTAGCGTATATAAGTGATCCATCAGGACTTATGCCCATCGATTCCCTGACCTGATGCATATTTGTACGCCAGATTTCCTTCCCGGAAACCAGGTTTATGGCTGTCATATACCGGTCGGGGGCTACAATAAAGACTTTGTTTCCAGCAATAACCGGAATTATATTTCCAGGTGAATATAATTTTTGAGGTTTTCCATTATCCCATTTCCATCTTAAAACTCCAGAAAATTTATTGATCCCATACATATATTTGTCCCAGGCTCCAAACACCACCAGTGAATCTGAAACAGCAGGTTTACCCTGAATAAGACCTTCCAAACCTTTAAACTGCCAGATTACTTTTCCTGTCAGGATATTTATCTTATAAAAAGCCCTGTCACCCCCTCCTATATAAACAAATCCATTCTCAATAAGACCTTCTGCCAAAACTGGTCTGCCAGTTTTAAGTACCCATAATTGAGTTCCTTTCAGAGCATCCAATCCAATAATACTCCCATCTACTGTACCAACTACCAGTATACCCCCTGAGACTGCTGGTGTTGAGTAAACAGGCCCTGCTATTTGTGTCTTCCAAATTATTCTATGGGATCGGGTGTTTATTGCTTTCACCAAACCAACAGAGTTGCCATATACAAGTATTGTATCGTATACCAGACATGGTCCTGAAAAGATAGAAGCCGTATCTGACCATTCAGCAACTATTTTATAGTTAGTATATGTTTTATTTACAGAGAAATCCGGCTTTTTGGAAATAGCTAATGATGAAAGCGTATCAGGTTTCATGTAATTTAACATGATCTTTGGTTTTCCCAAAGGCTCCATAAGTTCCTTATTATATATCATTACACTGTCATTACGGAGTCTGACAATGTTATATCCGGGTTTTGAAGAATTTCCCGAAAGCATTGATCTTCCCATTAAACCAGGGACTCCGTCAAAATTTAAAAGTGAAAGTTTATGTCCGTGTCCACAGAAATCTATCCTGCAGCCAAAAGATTTTAAAATATCAGTAACCTGTACCCAGTTGTCAAGTCCATCAGCTAACGGATAATGCGAAAATGAGATCAATACCTGACCTTTTTTATTTTCATGTCTTAGTTGCCTTTCCATCCATAGCAAATCCTCCTGTTTCACATGTCCATCGCCCATTTTCATGAATGGCCCGGTATTGAAACCCACAAAAAGGTACCCATTGTAATTAAACAGAAAATGATCACTACCCCATAGTTTGTTCATTGTAAGTCCGGCAGCTTCAGACCAATTAGTTTCATGGTTTCCCGGAAGAACGTAACATGATTTGTTCAGTTTGCCTAGAGCTTTCTTTACAGTATACAATTCTGCATCTGATCCGGTATTGGAAATATCTCCTGTAACAACAATAAAATCAACATTAGACCGATTTATGTCATCAACAATAAGATTAAGGTTGGTCTCAGTTACTGATCCCGGAGTGATATGTAAATCAGTAAGCAGGGCAAAAGTAACAGGTTGTTGACCGGATTGTGATATTACAGAATCAGTATCAATTTCTGAAACCTGTCTGATAACAGTTGTTTCAGGAAGAACATTAACTGGATTTAAGGGATATCCTGCAAGAACGGATATCGATATAAATGCTGTCAAAAACCTCATAACTACAAAAAAGTTGTAATACATCTTACAAATTTATAAATTGAATTATAACTAACAAACATAAATTTTATTTAAAATCAATAAAAATTTATCAGGTATTTATTTGGCACAGGTCCCTTATTTCAAAAAACTGGAAAATATGCATTCAAAATTGAGCTGCCTGAAATACAATCAATTCTGGATATTAA
>JANNKF010000029.1:0-1525 GCA_031396165.1 Bacteroidales bacterium
CGGATGAATTCACGGATTTGTTAATAAAACAACTTACCAATATTGATACGCAAAATATCAATCTCAAATGAAGTTTAGGTTTTGATTATGAATCTGTTGACAGCCAGAATACCAGCACAACCATTATAACAGCATTAAGAATACCCTTTATGGTTCGCTGCATTGGAATAAAGTTGTTCACAAGGAAGAGAAGAATCCCGGAAACAATCATTTCTCCCTGAGTTCCTTCGCAGCTTCCTCTACAACCTTAATTGAATCCTGTTTTTCTCTCTCTGCTTTTCTTTCCTTTTTATTGAAATACCCTTTCAGCAGAAAGTTGCTCTTTGCTGCATTCATGTTCTCATCAAGTCCCTTACTGCTTTTTCGCAAATTAATTATCGTTTTATTGATATTCTCTGCAATAGTCGAATCCTGGATCAATCTTCCGAGTGTTCCGTTTCCCTGGTTTATATTTACCATTATCTGTGCCAGCTGATTTGAAATGATCTCAAAATTCACTGAGGTTACAGCCAGACTCGATATAATCGCATCTGTTTCAGTTGGTTCCAGAGATGTTATGTACTGATTATTCTTAACCGATTCTGCCTCTGAGCTCCCCTGGGTTATGATCAGCACACGGTCACCTATCATCCCGTCAGATCCTATTGCTGCCTGTCCGTCTGTTTTGATAAACTGCTGTACGCTTTTTTTGATTACCATATCAACGCTTACCGTAGAATCGTTGATAAGAGTTATATCACCCACTGTTCCTATATCGATTCCCGAGAAGCGGATATTATTCCCGACCTGTAATCCGCTTACATTATAAAAGGTCGTTGAAAGTCGGAATACCGGGTCGAATAGATTTTTCTGTCTGCCGATAAGAAAAATTGCTACTGTAAACAGAACAAATCCTGCTGCAACAAATAATCCTAACCTGATCTTGAATTTTGACGAATGTTCCATAATGATTTTTTTATTTAAAGAATGATCTGATGAGCGGGTCAGACGATTGTTCAAAATCCTCCAGATTCCCTTCGGTGTATATTTCTCCTTCGTGCAGCATGATCAGCCTGTCAGCTGTAGTCCGGGCGCATTCTATATCATGGGTGATTATGAGCGAAGATGTTTTATATTTTTTTTGTACATCATTAATAAGTGAGCTTATCTCATCAGATGTTGCAGGATCAAGACCCGTAGTGGGCTCATCGTACAGCATAATCAGCGGATCTACAACGATTGTACGTGCCAGGCTGATCCTTTTCCGCATGCCTCCTGAGAGCTGCGACGGCATCTTGTTAAGAGTATCTGCCAGTCCGACATTCTCCAGCACCTCAGCCACCTTTTCAGATACCTCTTTTTTCGTCAGACCGGTTTTGATTCTGAGAAGAGGGAATTCGAGATTCTGCTTCACTGTCATTGAATCATACAAGGCTCCGCTCTGAAAAAGGAAGCCTATTTTTTTTCTTACTTCATCCATCTCCTGCCTGTCAAGTGAACCAAGATCTCTTCCAAATACATTAATATTACCGCTGTCGGGTATTAA
>JANNKF010000038.1:0-5688 GCA_031396165.1 Bacteroidales bacterium
GTAATACCACTCCTTCATAATATAATACAGACTATCGCGCGCCATCGCGGGTGTAACGCTATTATCAGGCAGTACAGGATCTTTCTTGCATGAGGAAAAAAGTGCAAGAACTATTATTGGTAAGAGAATAAGCTTCTTCATATTTCGCATTACTAAAATTGAAAGATTAACAGGACAAAGATAATTATTAAACCCTTGCAGTTTTACGGTTCTGTATCAATATTCCGCAAATGATCAGAAGCAAACCTGCAGGAGTAGTATAATAAACGGGTTCATGAAGAATAAAGTGTACAAAAACCAAAGAAAGAAAAGGAGCAAGATAGACCAGGTTACTTACTTTATCGGTTGTTGAAGCCATCTGAAGAGCCTTCAGCCAAAAGAAGAATGTAACTCCCATCTCGAAAATACCTACATAGACCGAAGCGCCTACACCCTTCAATCCAAAATCAGTTTGCCACTTGCCGCTGATAAACATTGCAGCTATAAGATAAAGCGATCCGAAAAAAAAGTTAAGAAACAGTTTCACTGCTTCATCACGTTTATCTTTTAAATTGAAAATAAAGTAAATTGCCCAGAAAACAGAACTGCCCGTTGCTAATAATACTCCGGTAAGATTCGTTTGACGGAGACTGAAAAGGTTCCCCTGTGATGATATAATATAAACTCCTACAAAGCTTATTAACAGAGCAATGAAGCTTTTTCTCCCGATTTTTTGTCCAAGGATCGGGACTGACAGGAATACAAGTATGATGGGCCAGATCATATTTAGTGGCTGAGCTACCTGGGCAGGCAACAACTGGTAGGCTTTAAGAAGAATTATGTAATAGACAAAAGGATTTATAAATCCCAGAATAGCTGAGCCGGCAAGTTCACCGGGAGTTGTTATTTTAATCAGATGGAATTTCTTGCCGGCAAGAACTATAATTAACATAACAAGTGCCGATGTAAGGGTTGCAATGGTAAGCATGGGCAGAACTTCGAGTTCACCCAGGCTGATCTTGAAAGCAGTTGGAACCGTGGACCAGAAAAGGATAGCCAGCAGGGCGTAGATGTAAGATTGTCTGGTCTGGTTCATCTTTATTCTGGATTTTGCACTCCTCCTGTTTTTTGCCCCCCAACCCCCCTAAAGGGGGGGCTAACTTCTTCACATTGAGTAGATTATATTCCCTAAGAGAATTAACCCCCTTTAGGGGGCAGGGGGGCACTTTCTAATTTATCAAATCAAATCGCGTATAAGGTATCAGCACAGGCGGAATTTTGATCCCCGATTCAGTCTGGTTATTTTCAAGAAGGGCGGCAACAATTCTAGGTAATGCGAGGGCACTTCCGTTGAGTGTATGAACCAGACGTGTCTGTTTATCACCTTTTTCCTTAAACCTGCACTTAAGCCTGTTTGCCTGGAACGATTCAAAATTTGAAACAGAGCTCACCTCCAGCCACCTTTTCTGAGCACCTGACCACACCTCAAAGTCATAAGTAAGCGCTGAGGTGAATGACATATCGCCACCACAAAGTCTGAGGATCCGGTATGGAAGACCAAGTTTTGAAACGAGACCCTCAACATGACCAACCATATCTTCAAGTGATTTATAAGAATGGTCGGGATGGGCTATCTGCACTATTTCAACTTTATCGAACTGATGAAGACGGTTAAGTCCCCTGACGTGTGCACCCCATGATCCGGCTTCTCTCCGGAAGCAGGGAGTGTAGGCAACATTTTTTACAGGAAGTGATTCGGCATTGAGTATTACATCTCTGTAGATATTGGTAACCGGTACCTCGGCTGTAGGGATCAGATAGAAATTATCGATAGTGGCATGGTACATTTGTCCCTCTTTATCAGGCAGCTGACCTGTACCGAAGCCGGAGTCTTCATTTACCATAATAGGCGGCATAACCTCATTATATCCGGCTTTTTCGCCCTCATCAAGGAAGAAGTTAATAAGCGCTCTCTGCAGTTTTGCTCCTTTTCCCTTATAAACGGGGAAGCCGGCACCGGTAAGTTTTATTCCCAGGTCAAAATCAATTATATCATATTTCTTAATCAGGTCCCAGTGTGGAAGTGCTGTTTCAGAAACCTCAGGCATAATTCCGCCTTCCCTGACCTTTATATTATCATCGGCTCCATGGCCCGGCGGAACTGATTCGTGAGGCAAATTAGGCAGCCTTACTATCTCGTTTTTAAGCTCAGTATCGATTGGAATAAGTTTATCGGAGAGATTTTTGATATCTTCCTTAAGGAAATACGTCTTTTCTTTTGCAATATCTGCCTCTGCCTTTTTGCCCTCTTTCATAAGAGTTCCGATCTCTTTTGAAATACGGTTCATTTCGGCCTGCATTCCATCTGTTTTAACCTGTATTTCGCGGCGGGAGGTATCAAGCGTTATTATTCTCTCAATAATTGCAGCAGCATCGAAGTTTTTTACTTTCAGGCGATCGACTATAAATTCTTTCTTTTCGCGGATGAGGTTAATTGTTAACATATTCGGGTTTTGATTAAATAAAAAAGCAGGCCTAAAAATGCCTGCTGTAAAAATATTAAAAAACTCCCGATAATGCTTTCCGGTAATGGAAAAGAATTACGGGAGTCAATATCTTAATAGAAAATAATCTATTCAGTTACCGGTTTA
Source organism: Bacteroidales bacterium (assembly GCA_031396165.1). Taxonomy (GTDB): domain Bacteria; phylum Bacteroidota; class Bacteroidia; order Bacteroidales; family VadinHA17; genus LD21. The sequence continues at coordinate 2,631 of JANNKF010000038.1, forward strand.
ACCGATACATAGGATTTATTATCTTTTTTTCTTTTGAACTCAATCTCTCCGTCTTTGAGGGCAAAGAGAGTGTGGTCCTTTCCGAGACCTACATTGAGGCCCGGATTATGTTTTGTTCCTCTCTGGCGAACTATGATGTTGCCTGCTTTGGCTACCTGGCCTCCGAAGAGTTTCACACCCAGTCGTTTACTTTCAGAATCGCGACCGTTACGTGAGCTACCTGCTCCTTTCTTATGTGCCATAACTTTATATTTTTATTTGCTTATACTTTCAATTATTACTCTTTGCTTTTTGCTGTTTTCCTGGCAGCCGGTTTTTTCTCTGCCGGTTTTTTTGCTGTAGTTTTTTTTGCCGGAGCTTCTTCTGTTTTAGCTGAAGTTTTTTTAGCAGATGCTTTTTTCTCCTTAACAGGTTCTTCAGTTACTTCTTCGACTTTGGCTTCTTTTTTCGGAGCAGCCTTTTTTGGAGCGGCAACACCGTTGATACTTACGATTTCAACCTGTGAAAAGTTCTGACGGTGACCGTTTTTAATCCTGTACCCTTTTTTTCTCTTCTTTTTGAATACAATTACTTTGTCGCCTCTGACAGTATCATCAAGAACCACACCTTCAACAATGGCATCCTTAATAACCGGTTCCCCGACAGTAATTTTACCTTCGTCTTCAATTAAAAGAACATTGTCGAAATCAAGTTTGGTCCCTACTTCTGCTTCCAGACGGTGAACAAAAATCTTTTTGCCATTTTCAACTTTAAACTGCTGGCCTGCAATTTCTACGATTGCGTACATCTTTATAAATTTTTACGTTACTCCGTGAGGCGTATATTATCATGTGATTATATAACTTTCAGTTGCCCCGTCGGATTTATTCAAATTCGGACTGCAAAGATATACAAATTAGGTTATTTACAAACCAATGCAGTGATTTTTTTAATTTAGCGATATTGGATAGAGTTTACTAAAATTCATTTTTATAAGATAGTTGTTGATAAAAAACAATAACCTTAATCAAACTGTTACTTGTAATATATTTATATTTGTCATTGACAATCAAATAACCTCATATTCATCTGAGGGATAAATAATTGATATGAAGAGAGTAAAGCTTAAGGTTACAGGTATTTCATACAGCCAGACTCAATCAGGAGCTTATGCACTTATCCTTAATGAGGAAAAAGGTGACAGAAGGATCCCTATTATTATCGGGGGCTTTGAAGCTCAGGCTATTGTAATCAAACTGGAAAATCTCGATCCTCCACGGCCTCTTACGCATGATCTCTTCAAGAAATTTGCAGACGAATTTAAGATAGCGGTAACCGAAGTAATGATCTACAAACTGGAAGAGGGTGTGTTTTTTTCGAAACTGGTTTGTAATAACGGAATTAAGGAGTATTCTATCGATAGCAGGACATCAGATGCTGTAGCACTTGCCCTTCGATTTGAGTGTCCTATTTTTATTACTGAAGAGATCCTTGAAAAAGCAGGTATAACAGTAAATCCGTCTGAACCCGATACATCCACATCTGCCGAGAATGAGAGTGTCTTTTCACCTGAGAGCAACAAGTATACTTCTTATACGGATGAAGAGCTCTACAAAATGATCGACGACTCAGTCAAAACCGAAGATTATGAACGGGCCGCCTCCATCCGGGATGAGATTGAAAAGAGAAAGAAGAAGAAAAAGAAGTGAGAGGATGAGGCAATATCTTGATCTGCTAGACCACGTTTTAAAGACGGGGAATAAAAAGTCTGACCGTACCGGAACAGGAACGAAGAGTGTATTTGGTTATCAGATGAGATTCAATCTTGAAGAGGGTTTTCCACTTCTTACTACCAAAAAGCTTCATCTGAAATCAATAATTCATGAACTTCTCTGGTTCATTGCAGGTGACACAAACACAGGGTATCTGAATGAAAACGGTGTAAAGATATGGGATGAATGGGCTGATAAAGACGGAAACCTTGGACCAATTTATGGGTACCAGTGGAGATCCTGGCCGGCAGAAGGGGGAAGGAAGATTGATCAGCTTTCAAATGTGATAAATTCAATAAAGCGATCACCTGATTCGCGCCGGCATTTAGTAAGTGCCTGGAATGTTGGTGATCTGGATAATATGGCTCTTCCACCATGCCATATTCTTTTTCAGTTTTATGTAGCAGGAGGGAGATTGTCCTGTCAGCTTTACCAACGAAGTGCAGATATTTTTATCGGAGTTCCTTTCAATATAGCCTCCTATGCTCTTCTTACTCTTATGGTTGCACAGGTTACCGGGCTGAAACCAGGCGATTTTGTTCATACTCTGGGAGATGCCCATATATATCTAAACCATATCGACCAGGTTAAGCTTCAGCTTACAAGAGAGCCCTACAGGCTTCCCGGAATAGTTATTAATCCTGATATTAAGGATATTTTTAAGTTCAGGTTTGATGATTTTTCCCTGACAGGATATGTCGCTCATCCACATATTAAAGGTGATATTGCAGTATAATTACAGAATATGATTTCAATAATAGTAGCTGTTTCGGAAGACTGGGGCATAGGTAAGGATAATGAGCTTTTGTGGAAAATTTCCGACGACCTTAAAAGGTTTAAAAAGTTAACCATGGGTAATGCTGTGATTATGGGAAAGAAAACCTGGGAATCGCTGCCTAAAAGGCCTTTGCCGGGAAGAAAGAATATCGTTTTGACCGACAATCCTGACGAGTGTGTTGAATGTTCTGTAACAGCTTATTCAATTGAGGATGCCCTCAGCAAATGTGAGAAGGGGGAGGAGATTTTCATTATAGGAGGCGGAAGTGTATACAGACAGTTTATGCCGCTTGCCGACCGGCTCTATATTACACATGTCCACAAAAATGCACCTGCCGATATCTATTTTCCAGAAATTGACACCAACACCTGGAAAGTTGTTAACAGGGAGGAGTTTCCTTCCAGCGAAACTACGTCAATTCCGTATACATATATAATATACGAACGGAAGGAATAATATAACGATACTCAGTACCGGAAGCAGATAGATTTTAGGCTAAAGCCCTATACATTCTCATCCAGTAACCCCG
>JANNKF010000052.1:0-4617 GCA_031396165.1 Bacteroidales bacterium
AAAACAGGTGGATTAATAATTGCTGATACTGTAGGCCAGGTAGTTGCGGGTCTTTTTGTATTTTTCAAATCACTCAAAAAAGACAGGGATAAAATTAAATTCATATCAAAAAAATCAATGAAACGACAGTCTAAAAGATATATTCATTTTCCAAAGTTCAATATTATTTCAGGATTGTTTGAAAAGGGTTCAGGTCAGTTGCCGGTAATTCTCCTTTCCTCATTTTTTGGTACTGCAATTTCTGGTTTTTTCTCTTTTTCACAAAGAATCATAGCCGCACCAGGGGCACTGATCGGATCTTCTGTAGGTGATGTGTTCAGACAACAGGCCAGTATTGAATTCCTTGAGAAAGGTAGCTGCAGGGATACTTTTCTGAACCTATTGAAATTACTTGTAATATTAGCTATTATTCCCTTCCTGATTGTATTTTTTTTTGCACCGTTCCTGTTCTCTTTTATATTCGGGGCAGAATGGAGGATTGCCGGAGAGTATGCTCAGATAATGACAGTAATGTTCTTTCTGTCTTTCATTGTGAGTCCGCTTTCAAATATGTTCATAATAGCGGAAAAACAAAAAATAGACCTGATTATTCAAATTATATTGTTCAGTTTTGTAACACTTTCTTTTCTTGCCGGATACAACATCTTCGGTAATCCGAAAGCAGCAATATTGATTTATTCAATTACCTATTGCTTCAAATATTGCATTGAGCTCTATTTGTCATATAAATTCAGTAAAGGAGTTGTCGTATCATCAGTATAACTTTTGATGACAAGTGATTGTGACACATGCATGATCCAAAATCGATTGAAAATCGACTGCGCCAATCTCGCCAGCAGTTTGTGCACGGTTCTTCGCTCCCCCTGGGGCCGGGGTAAACGAAGAACCGGAGCGAATCAGAGCCAAAATCTATGAGGATTTCTCCATGATTCCTGATATACACATAATATTATAGTGAGTCAGATGAGCTACAGGGAATTTCAGATTTGTAAAAGATGTGTGATGGATACCACAGATCCTGAAATAGTATTTGACGAAAATGGCTTCTGTAATCACTGTAACGACTTTTACAGAGATGCCCATCTTCATACATACAGAGGAAATGAATCTGATACCAGGCTTAAGTCTATTGTAGACAAGATAAAAAAGGAAGGGCGGAAAAGGGAGTATGATTGTCTTATAGGTATCAGTGGTGGTGTAGACAGCTCATATGTTACATATTGTGCACGGCAACTTGGCCTGCGGCCTTTAATTGTGCATTTTGACAATGGCTGGGACTCGGAATTATCTGTAAAGAATATTGAAAATGTAGTAAAGAAACTTGAATTTGAATATCAGACCTATGTAGTCGATTGGGAGGAGTTCAGAGATGTGCAGCTTGCTTTTTTAAAAGCTTCGGTAATTGATATGGAAACTCCCACAGATCATGCTTTTCTGGCTGCACTTTATAAGATCTGCGTTGATTTTAAAATTAAATACATTATTACGGGTAGTAACTATGCCACCGAATGCATACTTCCAAAAAAATGGAGTTATAATGCCAAAGATCTCAGACAACTCAGGTCTATTTACAAGAAGTTTGGAACTAAAAGGTTAAAAACATTTCCTCTGCTCGGTTTTTTCAGAGAATTCTACTATACCTATTTCAGGGGTATCAGGCTTGTCCGGCTGTTGCAAATGATACCTTATTCAAAAACAGAAGCAATCAGCAGGCTAAGCAGTGAACTTGATTGGAAATATTACGGTGGAAAGCACTATGAATCACTTTTTACAAAATTTTCACAAGCGTATATACTTCCTGTAAAATTCAATGTCGATAAACGGAAAGCCCATCTCTCAACACTCATCTGCAACAATGAAATTACAAGGGATGAAGCGCTCAATCAACTTAAGGTTGACCTCTATCCTGAAGAGCAGTTTTTACGCGACAGAGAATACGTTTGCAGGAAATTCGGTATTTCAGAAGATGAGTTTCAGAAGATTATGGAATTGCCCGTAAAAACTTATAAAGATTATCAGAATAATGAGTTATTTCTGAAACTAGTGTATAAGCTTTACTATTTTATTAAGAAATCCGGATGATAGTAATAGTTGATTACAAGCTCGGAAACTCAGGTTCGGTCCTCAATATGCTTAAATATCTTAATATTAAAGCGGAGATCACTTCTGATAAAGATAAAATACTGAATGCTGATAAGCTTATCATATCAGGTGTAGGATCATTCGATGCAGGCATGCACAATATGAACAATCTGGGTTTAACAGATCTGCTTCAGGAAAAAGTTATTATAAGGAAAACTCCTGTTTTGGGAATATGTCTTGGAATGCAGCTTCTGGGAATGAGAAGCGAAGAAGGTGTCTGGAAAGGATTCGGATGGATCGATGCAGTAACAAGGAAATTTGACAATAGACTATTACCGGTTCCCCATATGATGTGGAATACAGTTACACTTGTCGGAAAGAGCAAATTGTTTTCAAATTTTGAATCCGAACCCAGATTCTATTTTGCACATTCATTTTTTTTTGAGTGCGCTATAAATAGTAGTGTAAAAGGCTCAACCTCATATGGTATTGAATTCCATTCTGTTGTTGAACATGAACATATTCTCGGTGTGCAGTTTCATCCTGAGAAAAGTCATAAGACGGGGATGAAACTTTTGTCAAATTTTAACACTGAATATTAAATTGCTTCTGCCCAGAATAATTCCGGTTTTATTGTTAAGAAACAGCGGACTTTATAAGACAGTAAGGTTTAAAAGTCCCAAATATGTGGGAGATCCTATAAATGCTGTTAAAGTATTTAATGAAAAAGAAGTTGACGAAATTATAATTCTTGATTATACTGCTGCAAATGAAAAGAGACCTCCATCCTTTGCCGTCATAGAAGATATTGCCAGTCAGTGTTTTATGCCGGTTTGCTATGGGGGTGGAATAAATTCTCTTGATGATATAAAACGAATTATTAACCTTGGCGTTGAAAAAATCTCACTGAATACAATAGCAATTGAGAATCCCTCATTTGTTGAAAAAGCTGCGTCAATGTTCGGGAGTTCCTCTATCGTTGTGTCAATCGATAGCAAAAAGCTTGTTTTTGGTGGATATGAGGTTCATTACAGGTCGGGTACGAAATCTGCAAAACTCAGACCTGCTGATTTTGCCCGGCAAATGGAAGATAGCGGTGCAGGGGAAATACTGATAAATTCAATAAATAAAGACGGTACAATGCTTGGGTATGATCTGGAATTGATAAAAATGGTGTCGGAAGCTGTCAAGATACCCGTTATAGCATGTGGTGGTGCCGGCGAAATGGTTCATTTTAAAGAGGCATATCTTTCCGGAGCAACAGCATTGGCTGCCGGCAGCTTCTTTGTTTTTCACGGGAAACACCGTGGTGTTTTGATCAGTTATCCTTCAAGACAGGAATTTGTCGATCTTATTAACAGGTGAAAAAAATCCCTGTAAGTTTTAAAGTGATTTTTCTTACATGTCTTCCTTAAATGTGTGGAATCAGCTGTATAATTAATAAAGATAACTCACCTGTAAATCAATCGGAGATCAGGGTCATAAATGATCTGATTATACACAGGGGACCAGATTCTGAGGGATTTTATCATGGTGAAAATTTCGCATTGGGTAATCGTCGTTTGTCAGTAATTGATCTTTCGGCTGGTGCGGACCAGCCGATGTCCCTGAATGACAGATACATAATCACTTATAATGGAGAAATCTATAATTATCTGGAGATCAGACAGCAACTCAGGTCGGTTGGATATACATTTAAAACTGAGTCCGATACTGAAGTAATACTGGCCTCTTATGACCATTATGGTCAGGATTGTGTGAAAATCTTCAATGGTATGTGGGCTTTTGCAATATATGACCGTGATAAGAAGATCATCTTCTGCAGCCGTGACCGTTTTGGTGTAAAACCTTTTTATTACTCTGACCTGGCTTGCAAATTCATCATCGGTTCAGAAATTAAACAATTACTTCATTTTCAAGGAGGAAAGAAAGCTAACCTTTCAGTTTTGATGGATTACCTTGTTACCGGGTACGAGGATCATAACAATGAGACTTTTTTCAGGAGCATTCTTAAACTTGAACAGTCTCATAACCTGGTTTATGATTTGACTAGTCATACCTTTTTAATATACAGATACTATCAGATTTGTATTAACAGGGAATTGTCAGGGCTCGATGAGGAAAAGGCAGTAGTGCTATACAGGAATGCCTTGAAGGAATCTGTAAAACTGAGGCTGAGGTCTGATGTCAGGGTGGGAACCTGCCTCAGTGGTGGACTTGACAGTAGTTCTGTGGCCGCAATAGCATCCGCAATGTACAATATTGAGTCGGGCATGAAGTTTAATGCGATAACTGCTTTAACCAGCGATCAAAAAACAGACGAGAGCCGGTATGCAGAGCTGGTAGTAAATCGTCACGGTCTTGTCTGGAATAAAACCACCCCTACAGCATTGGACTTCCGCGAAAATATTGAGAAAGTTATAATTACTCAGGAGGAGCCATTTGGAAGCCCTTCGGTTTTTATGCAGTTTAAGGTTTTTGAAAAAGCCAAAGAAATCGGCTGCACTGTTATGCTTGACGGGCAGGGCGGAGATG
>JANNKF010000066.1:0-8174 GCA_031396165.1 Bacteroidales bacterium
TCCTGGTGCCGGCCATCCCGAAGGACTGCATTTCCAATTACCACCTTTATTCGATTACCAAAACATTCACAGCCTTAGCAGTTCTTCAACTGACACAGGAAGGTAAAGTGGAATTAGCAAAGCCTGTCTCTTTCTATCTTCCCGGATTTCCATACCCGGATATAATTACAGTTGAACAACTTCTGAATCATACTTCAGGAATTCCAAACCCGCTTCCCCTTAAGTGGATTCATCTGGCTGAAGAAAACCCTGGTTTTAACAGGGACAAATTTTTTGCAGAAGTTTTCAAAAACCATCCCCGTTTAGACTTTGAACCAGGGACAAAATTTAAATACAGTAATCTTGGATATGTATTCCTTGGTCAGCTTGTTGAGAAGGTTTCAGGTAAATCGTTTGAGGACTATGTCAAAGAAAATATTCTGGAACGAAGCGGGGTTGATCCATCGGGTTTGAGTTTTAATCTGGAACCTTCAACTCATGCAGTGGGATATCATAAGTGGTGGTCAATCAGCAACGCTGTTTTTGGACTCCTCATTGATAAAGAAAAATATATGAATAAAAGGGAAGGAAAGTGGAAACCGTTCAACTATTTTTATAATAATGGCACTTCCTATGGCGGAATGTTTGGATCTGAGCGCGGTCTCGTCAGATATGCACAAACGCTAATGCAACCTGATTCAGTGCTCTTAAATGAGCAGTACAGGAAAATACTGTTCACTGAGACTGTAACGCAAAACAAGCCAACCGGTATGTCGCTTTCATGGTTCGCTGGTTCATTTAACGGAAATAAGTACTTCGCCCACGCAGGCGGCGGCGGCGGATACTATGTTGAGCTCAGAGTGTATCCTGAATTGGGGGTAGGTAGTGTCATAATGTATAATCGCTCTGGAATGACGGATAAAAGAATTCTTGATAAGGCTGACTCGTTCTTTATTACAGAAAATTCTTACAGAGTCAGCCAGGCTGTTAATCACTAAATTGTCCTCATTTTTAAAAATAAGTGTATATTTAACACTTAAAAAGCGACCATAGCTGGCCCGTCGGGAGGAGTAAACTGTATAATTTAACACAATTGCTTTTCAAGTAAAAATCAGAATTAACATAATCACTTAACCCGTCATGATTAGAAAGATAATATGGGGGATAATGTTTTCCTCTCTTTTGTCTGGCACATCTGTTGCCCAGATACAGGCACCCAAACCATTCGGGCCGGTTCCGAATGAGAACCAGATGAGATGGCAGGAAATGGAATATTATGCTTTTCTACATTTCTCTTTAAATACCTTCACCGATCAGGAGTGGGGAGACGGAGGTGAAGATGTCAAACTATTTAATCCCAAAGAACTGGATTGCCGCCAGTGGGCTCGTGTTTGCAAGGAAGCTGGAATGAAAGGGATTATTATGGTAGTAAAGCACCATTGTGGATACTGTATCTGGCCATCAAAATATACTGAATTTTCCATAAAAAATTCTCCCTGGAAGGACGGCAAGGGCGATGTTGTTCGTGAGCTTGCCGATGCATGTAAAGAGTATGGATTGAAATTAGGTGTCTATCTGTCACCATGGGACAGAAACCATGCAGATTATGGAAAACCGGAGTATATTACCTACTTCCGGAATCAGCTCACCGAACTACTGACTAATTATGGACCTATTTTCGAAGTCTGGTTTGACGGAGCAAATGGTGGCTCAGGATATTATGGAGGAGCTAATGAAACCCGCAGAATTGACCGTACAACCTATTATGACTGGAAGAATACTTACAAGCTGATCCGCAAGCTTCAACCTGACATCGTAATCTGGAACGATGGGGGCGACAGAGCTGATCTCCGTTGGGTTGGAACAGAATCAGGCTATGTTGGTGAAACAAACTGGAGTTTGCTGAATGCCACCGGCGATGTACCTGAAGACATGTTACGTTACGGTGTGGAAAACGGGGATTCATGGGTTCCGGGTGAAGTGAATACTTCCATTCGTCCGGGATGGTTCTATCATACATATGAAGACAACAGGGTAAAAACACTGCCTCAGCTGATGAATACCTACTACAACTCTATAGGACGTAACGGCACATTCCTTCTTAACTTTCCGATTGACACCAGAGGCCTGATACATGAAAATGACGAAAAAGCATCAAAAGATCTTGCCGCCGCTGTCAAAGAAACTTTTGCCATTAACCTGACTGAAAAAGCAAAAGCCAGTGCTTCAAACATGCGCGGGAATTCGAAAGAATTCGCTGCAGAAAAGGCAATAGATAGCAATAAAGATACTTATTGGGCTACTGACGATGGGGTGACAAAAGCCTCAATGATTGTAGATTTTGGCAAACCAACTGCTTTTAATTGCTTTCTTGTTCAGGAATATATCCGCCTGGGTCAACGTGTGAAGGCATTCACAGTTGAAGCGCTTGTTGAAGGAAACTGGAAAGTGGTGGCAAATGCAACGACAATAGGCTATAAACGTATTCTGCGATTTCCGGGTGTGAAGGCAACTCAGGTTCGATTTACGATTACCGATTCGAAAAGTTGTCCTGTAATCTCAAATCTGGGCCTTTATAATGCACCACAGATACTGACTGCACCGGCACTTGTCAGGAACAAGACAGGTGAAATAAGCATTACCCCTGTTGACGCAGAATCAGTTGTTTACTATACACTTGACGGAACCACCCCGACTTCTGAATCGAAGAAATATGCAGGTCCATTCCTGAGGGATGGGAAAGTGGAAGTAAAGACAATTGCTTTTGATCCTTCTTCCGGAAAAAGCAGCCCAATAACCCGGGAGACCTTCGACATTTCCAGGAAAGATTGGAAGATCGTTGGCATCGGGAATGAGACAGTGAACAGAATACTTGACGGCAATCCGTCTACAGCCTGGCACCAGAGCAGGGATCTTAAAATACCAATAGACCTGATCATAGACCTGGGAATGGAACTAAATCTGAGTGGTTTCAGGTACCTCCCGGACCAATTGCGTGCAACAGGTTATATTTCTAATTATCAGTTCTATGTCTCAAATGATAATTCCGACTGGAAACTTGTTGACGAGGGAGAATTCGCGAATATTAATAACAATCCATTGTGGCAGATTAAAAACTTTACACCGGTTAAAGCACGGTATATCAAGCTACGTGCACTGAAAAACACCAGGGGTAATGATGATGTCGGATATGCTGAAATTGATGTGATTACAAAATGACCAAAAAGATTCATGAAAAAGAATTTTAAACCATTTCTGTTCTCTTCTCTAATAATATCAGTATTGTTTTTGATGCTATCCCCGGCCACGGAAGCGCAAAATTTAATTCAGTCAGTCCCTGGTAAAAGAGTCAGAGAATGCTTCGATGTTAACTGGATGTTTCACAAAGGAGATATTGCGATGAAATATACCTTTAGAGCAGGTAAATATGGAGGGTTGACTGACACCGGTGTTAAAGTTGTATCTGATGAAACAACTGTAATTGACTACACCGACATAAAGAAACCAACAGCATTTAAGCCCGCTGACTGGCAAAAAGTTGAGCTTCCGCATGACTGGCTTATCGAAGAAGCTTTTGTAAATGATAATTCAATGGGGAGTCAGCCGGCAGCTACCGGATTTCTACCCCCGGGGATCGCTTTTTACAGGAAAGAATTTGAGATCCCGGAAGAAGACAAAGGGAAAAAAATATCAATTGAATTTGATGGGATTTACAGAAATAGCAGTGTCTGGGTTAATGGAAATTTCATGGGTAACCACCCCGACGGTTATATACCTTCATTTTACGATCTGACAGACGTTTTACGATACGGATCCGAAGGCAAAAATGTCATACTCATCAGGGTTGATGGCCGTGAACCAGAAGGCTGGTGGTACGATGGCTGCGGCATTTACAGACATGTCTGGCTTGTTAAAACTGATAAGCTTCATGTTACACGATTTGGAACTTATGTTACCACTCCTGTTGTTTCGGAAATAAAAGCTGACGTTGATATTAAAACCACACTTAAGAACGAATATAAAGAGGTCAGAAACTTTACTCTTATTTCGAAAATTGCAGACAATAATAATATTGTAATCGATACAAGATCCACTACTCAGTCTTTGGCTCCTTTTAACCAGATAGAAATAACACAGAAAGGTCTGATTCAGAGGCCATTACTATGGTCTCCTGAAACACCAAACCTTTATAAAGTACTTACGGAAGTCAATGAAAACGGGAAAGTTATCGATACATACGAAACTACTTTTGGAGTAAGGACAATTGAGATCAACCGGAATGTATTTTTTCTTAACGGGAAACTTTATCCCATAAAAGGAACTGCCAATCATCAGGATTTTGCAGGGCTTGGAGTAGCTCTTCCTGATAAGATAATTGAATATAAAATAAAGTTGCTTAAAGAGATGGGCAGTAATGGGTATCGTTGTGCCCATAACCCACAGAGTCAGGAATTGCTTGACGCCTGCGACCGGCTTGGCATGCTTGTCGTGGATGAAAATCGAATCTTATCAAGTTCAGAAGATAATTTAAAGGATTTGTCGACTTTGATTTACCGCGACAGGAATCACCCATCAGTGTTCATGTGGTGCCTGGAGAACGAAGAGCCTATTCAGGGTACGGAAATTGGAGCCAGGATAATGGAGACCATGGTTGAAACAGTCCGTGGCATTGATCCCTCACGCCCTGTAACTGCAGCTATGAACCATGGATGGAACGATGGCGGATACAGCGATGTTCTTGATGTTGTAGGTTATAATTACGGAGATAAGAGATCACAATATGTGAATGACCATGAAAAATACCCTCAACGAAAAATGTTTGTAACCGAATGCACAAGTTTTGTCTCGACGCGGGGGGAATATGAAATAAATAAGGAAAAAGGATATGTTTCAAACATTGGCCCATATACTCCTAATTGGGGACCAGAACCGGGAAAAGACTGGGAACAAATAGTTTTGTATCCATATATGGGAGGTTCATTTGTCTGGACAGGGTTCGATTACAGGGGTGAGCCCACACCATATCTCTGGCCATGCGTTTCTTCACATTTCGGTATAATGGATCTTTGCGGTTTTCCCAAAGATGGCTATTTTGCCTACAAAGCTGCCTGGACCAATACTCCTCTTGTGCATATATTCCCACATTGGAACTGGCAAGGGAAAGAGGGAAAACCCATTAAGGTTTATGCCTATACAAATTGTGATGAAACAGAACTGTTCCTGGATGGTAAAAGTATTGGGAAAAAGAAATCTGTTCCTTTCACAAAACAGGAATGGGAGCTTGTATATAAACCTGGAAGACTGGAAGTCCGGGGCTATAATAAAGGAAGAAAAGTTACACAGGATATTGTGGAAACTACTGCCATGCCTGCGAAGATTTCTCTGGACAGTGATTGCAGTACTCTTAAGTCAGATGGTTGTGATGTGGCTGTTATAAGAGTGGCAATAAAGGATGCAAAAGGAAGGGTGGTACCTGTTGCTGACAATCTTGTTAAATTCTCTGTTGAAGGTCCGGGACGAATAATTGGGACAGGTAACGGCAACTCCACCAGTCATGAGCCTGACAAAGCAAATCAGAGAATGGCTTTCAACGGTTTTTGCCTGGTCCTGATCCAATCTGATCGGACCGCGGGTGAAATAACGCTGACAGCTTCATCTGAAAAACTTATTAGTGATAAAATTATTCTTACGACCAAATAATTTCTGAAAACAAGAAGTTTTCCTAGAGTAAAAATGCCATGAATATTGTCAGAAACATAATTATTTCTATTGTCGCCTTATGGCCGGTTTTGTTGTTTTCACAAACCAATTTTTATGTTTCAGGCAAAGGAAATGAAGCTAACCCCGGAACAAAAACCAGACCTTTTGCTTCAATAAAAAGGGCTATCACCGAGGCACGTAAAACCCCCGGAAGTGTGACTATATTTCTTTTCGGAGGAACATATTACATGGAACAGCCAATCGTTTTCGCTTCAGAAGATTCAAGGAGAGAGAATGAAACTCTGACTTTAACAAATTTTGAAAATCAGAAAGTCACTGTTAGCGGTGGGGTCCAATTAAATTTAAAGTGGGAATCGTACCGGAATGGGATCTGGCGTGCCAGCGTAGAACAGGACCTGATCTTCGATGAGCTATTTGTAAACGGACAGTTACAGAGGATGGCACGTTATCCAAACCATGATCCTTTTGCCCGATTCCTTGAAGGAACAGCCGTTGACGCTGTCAGTAAGGAGCGCGCATCCGGGTGGAAAGCTCCGGAAGGAGGATATGTTCATGCCCTGCACCGTTCAGAATGGGGCGATTTTCATTATATCATTACTGGAAAAAACGATGTTGGGGAACTTATCCTTGAGGGTGGATGGCAAAATAATCGTCGGATGGGGATGCATTCAAAATACAGGTTCGTTGAAAATATCTTCGAAGAGCTGGATACTGTAAATGAATGGTTTTACGACAAAACAACTAAATTCCTGTATTACTTTCCTCCGGCAGGATCAGATCACGTAAACGCAAAATTCGAAACACCGCAAATTGCTCATCTATTTGAATTCAGAGGTTCTGAAACAAAGCCTGTCAGGAATATCACTATCGCAGGACTGACTCTTACTCATACACTTAGAACCTTTATGCAAAATAAAGAACCTCTATTGCGGAGTGACTGGACTATTTACCGTGGAGGAGCAGTAGTGTATAACGGGGCAGAAAATTGCGCACTTAAAAACTGTAACCTGGTGAACCTTGGGGGCAATGCCATCTTTTTTAATAATTTTAACAGGAACTGTGAGGTGTCGGGATGTCAGATTTCTGATGTTGGAGCGAGCGCTATATGCTTCGTTGGAGATCCAAACGCTGTACGTTCCCCAAGTTTTGAATATGGTGAATTTGTGCCTTTTGCACAGATTGACACCATTCCGGGTCCGAAAACAAATAATTATCCTGCCGGATGTAAAGTGTATGATAACCTGATGTTTAACCTTGGGTTGACTGAGAAGCAATCGGCCGGCGTGGAATTGTCTATGTGCCAGAGCATACTGGTAAGTCACAATACAATTTATGACGTGCCCCGGGCGGGTATAAATATAAGTGAAGGAACCTGGGGAGGTCATATTATTGAGTATAACGATGTGTTTAACACTGTGAAAGAAACAGGAGATCATGGTTCATTTAACTCCTGGGGCAGGGACCGTTACTGGCACCCGAATAAAAGGACCCTCGACACGATTGTCGAGAATCATTTCAATTATACAATGCTCGACGCAGTCAGAACCGTCATAATCCGCAATAATCGAATGCGTTGCGACCATGGCTGGGATATCGATCTGGACGACGGATCAAGCAACTATTTAATATACAATAATTTGTGTCTGAATGGAGGAATAAAGCTCCGCGAAGGGGTTAACCGCGTTGTAGAAAATAACATCATGATTAACAATACTTTTCATCCGCACGTCTGGTTTCTGAACAGCAATGATGTTTTTCGTTATAATATCGTTTCAGCCGGATATTTGCCTATTAATGTTAAAGGCTGGGGAAAAGAGATCGATTACAATGCTTTCCCTGATTCTGTTTCACTTAAAGAAGCATGGAGCAGGGGTACAGATAAAAACTCCGTGTGCGGTAAATTGCTTTTTGTAGATCCTCAGAAGGGAGATTTTCGCTTAAAAGATGGGGCCCCAGCCATTGATGCAGGTTTTAAAAACTTTGACATGGATAGTTTTGGTGTAGTGTCACCGGGATTGAAAGCCTCAGCCAAAAAAGTGCAAATACCTGCTGTTATTAACCTCGACAAATTAGGTGTCGATGAAATTATTGATTTTATAGGGGCAAAGATTAAGAATCTTAACACTGCAGGTGAGCGCTCAGCAACCGGAATGGATGATACCAGGGGCGTTTTGGTTCTGGATGTGGTTTCCGGATCAGGAGCATCTGAATTTTTACAAACTAACGACGTGATACTCTCATTAAATAACAAAAAAACCAATAATCTGCGCGATTTACTGGAAGCACGTATGTCGGTAATTGGCGTAAATACAGAAATTATTGTTTTCCGGAATCAGAAGGAGGTAAAGAAAGTAATAGTATTAGATGATAAAAATTAACAATTCGATTTGTACACTAACAGGTTAGTAGCATTTATTCAATTGAAAGATGATTAAAAAAAACTCACATTCACGTTTATCAATAGCTTTTATTGC
>JANNKF010000106.1:0-7571 GCA_031396165.1 Bacteroidales bacterium
AACGGATTTCTGTTATTATAATTAATGAAGAAAGTATTTTCCATATCCATTTCGGTTCTGATGATTGTAACAATGTTGAACATCACTGTTGCAATGCATTATTGTGGAGGGAAGGAAGTGGCTTCAACGGTTTCCATTTCCGGAAAGTTGGCTTCCTGTGGTATGCATTGTTCTGAAAAGGAGTTACCTCTTTCTGGAACTTACTTTACTAATCAATGCTGCGATGATATTGTAACGTTATTTGTGATAGACAGTAATTATACACCTTCATTTCCTTTTGTAACAAAAACTTTTCAAAATAGTTTACATGTTATCGCAACTCCGGTAACATCGATAGTCAATTCTTACAAAGATTTAATTTCTTTATATACAAATGTAAGTCCCCCCGGGACATTGTTGTCCACGGATGTGGACCTCTCCGACATTTGTGTATTCCGTATCTGAGACTTCTTCTTATTCCCTTAAATACAAGTGAGAAAAAAATCTTATTTGTAATTTTCATTTTATATCAAATCAATTTTTAGTATTTACTTTTTTAATTCAATAATTATGAAAACAGTTAAATTGTTTTTTATTGTATTGTTTACAGTTGTACTGGGTATGAATGTTAATGCACAGGCTCACGATCATTCGAAAATGGCTGCAGCAAAAACAGAGTCATTTAAAGTATGGGGCAATTGCGAAATGTGTAAAGCCCGTATTGAAAAGGCAGTTAAGGCAGAAGGTGTTACCAGTGCCCTTTGGGACGTAAAAACCAAAATGCTTTCTGTCACCTTCGAACCCTCAAAAACCAGTGTTGAAGTGTTAGGCAAAAAACTTGCTTCGGTTGGGCATGATACCGAAAAGTACAAAGCCGATGATAAAGCGTATAATGCACTGGATGCCTGCTGCAAGTATGCAAGAGCGAAATAGAATATAAAAATCTAAAACAGAAAAATGAAAAACATAAAATTAGTGCTTGTATGTGTTGCACTTAGTGTAATAATACTTTCCTCATGTTCAAAAGATGAGGGTAATAATAATTCTGACAATAAACCAGTGAATTACGATGCTTTATATGTCGTAAATCGTGCAGGAAATTCTTTATCCGTAATAAATATTACTACTGATAAAGTAGAGAAAACAATTAGCCTTGGATCGCCCGGAACAGTTATGGGAGGAGGCATGATGAATAATAATTCCACTTTTAATAACATGTGGCCTTATCATATTGCTCTTTCTCCCGATAACGGAAAGTTGATTATAACTGAACCAGGGATGGATTTTGACGGTGGATATGAAATGATGCAAAACACATCAGCCTCTGGCAGCCAGGGAGATATTCATTTTCAACATCATAACGGGAATTCTGCTTCACCCACCTCTGATTTGATGCAGATGCAGGGACAGATTCTTGTCCTTGATGCAATTACAGGCGATCTGCTTAAAGAACTTACCCTTGAAGGAATGCCTTATGATGCTATTTTCTCTCCTGATGGAAAGGAAATCTGGACTGCACTCATGATGCCGGTTGGCAAAGTATTAGTGTTCGATGCTGGTACGTATAACCTTCTCACTACTATTGCCGTTGGCAATATGCCTGCAGGATTAATTTTCTCTGAGGATGGTAAAAAGGTATTCGTGGCAAATGGAATGTCAGGTTCTGTTACTGTTATAGATGCGGTTACAAAACTGATATTGGAAACGATTGTTACAAGCCAGGGGACAGTTGGCACCTATCCCGGAATGAATGGAATGATGTACACGGATAATGAAAAAGATCAGACAATAAGCATTTTCAATACAATGAATAACATGATGTCTGATTCCATAAATCTTGAATTTGTTCCCGGTATGGTCAGCAGTAATACAATGATGAATCAGTTGTGGGTTTCTGACCCGGCTGGTGGTAAAATTCATTACTGGACACAAACTGTATCAGGCTTTGTGCACGGAGGGGCGGTTCCTGTTAGAAGCGGAGCAGGAGTACTGGTCTTTTCGAAAAACGGTAACACATGCTATGTCACAAACCAGGACGATAATTCAGTTTCGGTTGTCGATGTGGCACAATTAAAAGAGATGAAGAGGATTACTGTAGGTGAAAAGCCAGGTGGTTTAATTATCAGGTATAAATAACCAAAGGATTATGCTTTAAGATGAGTATTGGGAGTCAGGAACTTGCGCAATATATTACCGAAAATCAAAAATTTTTCACCATGATTCCCGATACTCAAATTATTATAAGAACTAACTGATTGATAATATACCAAAATGAAATCAAAAGCAATAATATTAGTTGTCGTAGCAATAGTCTTTTTTTCTTTTCAAAGCGCCTATGCACAGCAAGCCGTTGAAAAGCAGGACACTACCCTTGTTTCTGACACCACAAAAATAAATTACACTTGTCCCATGCACTCTGAGATCGTTTCCAATAAACCTGGAACCTGCCCGAAGTGTGGTATGGAATTAGTAAAACAGGAAAAAGGGAAAACCCAATCTGAACCCATGAAACATAATATGGGTAGTATGATGGGTCCGATGCACGGAATGTCAGATATGAACCAGAATAGTACTGGACAAAAGAGTGACAATATGAATATGATGAAGGGAATGGGGATTTTTATGGGCATAATGATGGTAATCATGATGGTTGTAATATTATTCTGAATTAGAAGTAATTATAAAATTAAATAAAAATGAATATATTAAAAATCTATTTTTCTGCAATGTTGTTAGCATCATTAAGTATAACAGGCAATGCTCAGCATAATCATTCAGGTTCGGGATCAAATTCAAATATGAACATGAATATGAATCAGAATAGTCACATGAATATGGTTCCTGCAAAAACTGAAACTCTTAAGGTATGGGGTAAATGTGAAATGTGTAAGGTCCGTATTGAAAAGATAGCAATGGACAATGGCGCTAAAGCTGCTGATTGGAATGTAAAAACTAAATTGCTTACTGTAAATTTCGATCCCTCCAGAAGTAGCCTGGATTATTTAAGCGATAAAATTGCAAGAGCAGGTCATGATACAGGTCTCAGAAGTGCTAAAGATAAAGCTTATATTTCTTTGCCTGATTGCTGTAAATATGAAAGGATCAGGTAGTTATTAATAATAAATATCTTAAACAAATGTATGTTTATTACATGTCTTATAAGTGAAATTCATAGAAACTGAAGAATTATGACAGATAACAATATATTTAACAGATTAGTTAAATATTTCCTCGAGAACAGGCTTATCACTTTCATCTTTCTTATTGCTTTTGTAGTAATGGGATTGGTAACTATGCCATTCAACCTGCAATCGGGACTTTTGCCCAGAGATCCTGTACCTGTAGATGCTATCCCTGATATAGGTGAAAACCAACAGATAGTTGCTACAGAATGGATGGGCCGCTCTCCTAAAGACATTCAGGACCAGATAAGCTATCCGTTAACAACAGCTTTACTGGGAATTCCCGGTGTTCAGACTATAAGAAGCACTTCAATGTTCGGGATGTCTTTCATCTACATCATCTTTAAAGATAATGTAGAGTTTTACTGGAGCAGGTCGAGGATTCTTGAAAAATTAAATTCCCTTCCCTCCGGAACACTGCCTGAAGGTGTACAGCCTTCACTCGGTCCTGATGCCACGGCCCTTGGACAGATCTTCTGGTACACTCTCGAAGGCCGTGATCCCAAAACCGGAAAACCAAATGGCGGATGGGATCCATCTGAGCTTAAGACAATACAGGATTTTTATGTTAAATACAGTCTTTCTACTGCCGAAGGTGTTTCTGAAGTTGCATCTGTTGGCGGGTTCGTTAAAGAATACCAGGTCGATCTTAACCCCAATGCCCTGAAGGCTTATAATGTTTCAGTCATGGACGTTATGAATGCCGTGAAGAACAGCAATCTTGATATCGGAGCTGAAACAATTGAACTTAATAATGTTGAGTATATTATTCGTGGACTGGGGTATGTTAAGAGTCTGAATGATCTTGAAAATTCTGTAATTGCCGTACGTAACAACATTCCTGTCAGAATAAAAGATGTTTCGGTGGTAGCTTTTGGTCCGGCTACCCGCAGGGGAGGTCTCGATAAAGCCGGTTCTGAGGCAGTCGGAGCCGTTGTGGTGGCAAGGTATGGGTCGAACCCCATGGAAGTTATCAACAATGTAAAAGATAAGATAAAGGAGATTGAATCGGGGTTACCACAAAAGACTTTAGCTGACGGAACTGTTTCACGCGTAACTGTAGTTCCGTTTTATGACAGAACCGGACTGATAAAGGAAACAATCGGTACTCTTGAATCGGCCCTCTCTCATGAGATTCTCATAAGTATTATTGTGATAATCGTACTGGTAATGAACCTGAGGGCTTCATTGATTGTGGCAGGATTATTACCTATTGGTGTCTTAATGACTTTTATTCTGATGCGTTTTTTTGGCATTGATGCCAACATTGTTGCTCTGTCAGGTATTGCCATTGCAATCGGAGTCATGGTTGATATAGGAATAGTGGATGTAGAGAATATTCTCAGGCATCTGGAAATGCCTGAAAATCATGGCATCAGAGGTAAAAAGCTTATGAGTGTGATCTATCAGGCCACTACTGAAGTCAGAGCAGCAGTAGTAACTTCTATTGCTACAACAATTGTAAGTTTTCTTCCGGTTTTTGCCATGCAGGCACAGGAAGGGAAACTCTTTCATCCACTTGCCTGGACCAAGACATTTGCCCTGTTTTCAGCATTCATTCTTGGCATTGTTGTTCTGCCTACTCTTGTACACATATTGTTCAACGTCTCCTTCGATAAGAAAAGAATTAAATTGGTGTGGAACAGCTGCCTCATCGCTGCCGGACTGGTTTTTGTAATTTTCTGGCAAATGTGGCCCGCTCTGGCGATATCTGCAGTAGGGATTAATAACCTTCTTGATTACAGATGGGAGGATAAACGCAAAGAATTTCCAAATTATATAAACATAATTATCACTGTAATATTTGCAACTTGGTACCTGTCAGTCGAATGGCTGCCTCTTGGTGCACATAACAGTGAATTTGTAAATTTCATTTTTGTTTCCGGAATAGTTACTGTTATTCTTCTGGCGTTGATGTCGATGGTACATTTCTATGAAAACATACTTCGCTGGGCATTACTGAATAAATGGAAATTTCTGATGATTCCTGCATTTACACTGTTATTTGGTCTTCTGGCCTGGCAGGGTGTTGATAAGATTTTTGGATTTATAGCCAAAGGAGCTGAAAAAGCCGGATGGGAAAGTTTCCGGCAAAGTGCTCTCTGGCAGGGAGCAATTAAAACATTCCCCGGTACCGGGAAAGAGTTTATGCCATCACTAAATGAAGGTTCATTCCTGCTTATGCCGACAAGTATGCCTCATTCAAGCATAGAGAAAAATCTGGGGTACATAGAAACACTCGACAAACGGCTGTCAACTATACCTGAAGTGGAGGTGGCAGTAGGTAAATGGGGACGTGTCAACTCAGCTCTCGACCCTGCACCAATTCAGATGTTCGAAAATACAATCAACTACCGGTCTGAATATATTCTGAATGAAAACGGACACAGGATGCAGTTTAAAGTAGACAGAGAAGGTAATTTTATTCTGAAGAACAATTCTAAATATAATCCGTTAAAAGAGAAATTCAGATTAATACCTTCCGATAGCCTTATACCTGACACAAAAGGAGAATACTTTCGTCAGTGGAGGCCTCAGATCAAAAAGCCATTGGATATTTGGAATGAGATCGTTAAAGTGACTGATATTCCTGGTCTGACTTCTGCTCCCAAACTTCAACCAATTGAAACACGTCTTGTCATGCTCTCTACAGGGATGCGCGCCCCTATGGGCCTGAAGGTGTACGGACCTGATCTTGGTTCAATTGAGGAAGCCGGGTTGATGTTCGAGAAGGCATTGAAAGAAGTTCCTTCGGTTAAATCTTCAGCTGTCTTTTATGATCGTGCTGTTGGCGCTCCTTATCTCGAGATTAAACTTAACCGTGAAGCAATGGCCAGGCATGGCATGACTGTGAGTAATGTGCAGGAAATATTACAGGTAGCAGTTGGGGGTATGACGCTCTCAACATCGGTTGAAGGTCGTGAAAGATTCCCTTTAAGAGTTCGGTATGCCCGCGAACTGCGCGATAATCCGGAAGATTTAAAACGCATACTTGTGCCTTCGATGAATGGCGTTCAGATCCCTTTGGGTGAAATAGCCGACATTGAGTACACCAGGGGCGCCCAGATGATCAGGAGCGAAAACACGTTCCTTGTAGGATTTGTCATCTTTGATAAGCTTGAAGGAAAAGCTGAAGTTGATGTAGTCGAAGAGGCAACTAAAATTTTAAAAGGGAAACTTGATTCCGGAGAGATAATTCTTCCTCTGGGGGTTACCTACAAATTTGCAGGTAACTATGAAAATCAATTAAGGGCAACCAGGCGGCTTGCAATTGTAGTTCCTCTTAGTTTAATTATGATTCTGCTCTTACTGTATTTTCAGTTCCGGACAATTACAGCGTCCTTTATTCACTTTTCAGGTGTTTTCGTTGCATTTTCCGGTGGATTTATAATGCTCTGGTTATACGGGCAGGAATGGTTCATGAATTTTCCTGTCGCAGGGTTAAATCTCCGCGATATGTTCCAGATGCACACTATTAACCTGAGCGTGGCCGTATGGGTCGGGTTCATCGCCCTGTTTGGTATTGCTACAAACGATGGAGTAATAATGGGAACCTATATTCATCAGGTATTTGAGGAAAAGAAGCCGGCTACCGTTAATGAAGTCCGCGAAGCAGTAATAATGGCAGGAAAAAAACGTGTAAGGCCGGCAATGATGACAACAGCTGTTGCAGTTATTGCTTTGCTTCCGGTACTTTCATCTACCGGGAAAGGGGCAGATATAATGGTTCCAATGGCAATCCCTACTTTCGGCGGAATGGTCATTCAGGTGATGACAGTATTTGTTGTACCTCTCTTTCAGGCAATGTGGAGGGAAGGAAGGTTGAAATAGGTTGAAATAAGTAGAAATAAGTAGAAATAAATAGAAATAAATAGAAATAAATAGAAATAAATAGAAATAGGTTGAAATAATTTGAAATAGGTAAAGTAGGTATGTAAAAAAAACATTGTAAATTAAGGTCAATTAATTCGTGCTAAAATCTTAAAATACAAAATCATGGAAAGTCAAAATTTTATTGAATTGAAAAATCTTGAGGTATATCAACTATCCAGGAAATTATCAACTAGTGCATGGGAAATTTTCTGCAGAATGGATTTTATGGATAAAAAACATATTGGAGACCAATTCTTACGCTCGGTAGATTCTATCGGAGCGAATATAGCAGAAGGATATGGGCGTTTTCATTATCTCGATAAGGTTAGGTTTTATTATAATTCGAGAGCTTCTCATTATGAGGCCTTTAGTCACTGGCTCGAAATGTTGTTTGAAAGAGAAAAGATCTCTAAAACTGAATTTGAAACTATCAGCGAAACAGCCTTGAAACTACAAATTAAACTCAATAATTTTATTACAACAACTTCAAAAAATGCCAGAAAAAATAATTAAAATATTTAATGAAATAGTCACGAT
>JANNKF010000134.1:0-4361 GCA_031396165.1 Bacteroidales bacterium
GCCGGAAGGCAGCCTCTTTTTTATTTTAATAAAGTTCACGAAGAAGCTCAACCGTGAATTATGTAACCCATTTCAATAATTGTGTAATTCTTCCGGAATTTGGATATTCATCTTTGTTGTGTGATAATACAATCACAATTTAAATTATTTACATATGAAAAGAAGAAATGTTTTAACAACCCTGGCAGTAATTGGGGTTGTTTTAATTGCAGGTTGTAGTAAGGATGGGAACTGGTTTAATTCAAATGCACCGGAAAATTATATACCAAATGCATTTGCATTACAGGTGCCCGGGTCGGTTCCACTTGGTGTTTCCGGTGATTTTGTGATTCTTTCAAAATCAGGAATTTCAGATGTGCCTCTGTCAGTTATTACCGGCAATATCGGAACAAGTCCGATTTCCGGATCAGCCATTACTGGTGTAACATGTCCTGAAGTGACAGGAACAATTTACACTGTCGACGCTTCAGGTCCTGCATGCAGAGTGATTTCTCCTGTCATGTTAACCACAGCAGTTCTTGATATGGAAACTGCTTATACTTACGCCTCAGGAATTGCAGCTACATCTGCTGCTACTGTTAATGTAGGAGCAGGATCTCTTATTGATCTGACTCTCGCTCCCGGGGTTTATGAATGGGGGACAGCAGTTACAATAGTAACGGATCTCACTCTTAATGGTTCTGCTACTGATGTTTGGATCTTCAAAGTGGCAGGAACTCTCGACATGGCGTCTGCCAAAAGCGTTATTCTGACGGGTGGTGCATTAGCCGGGAATATTTTCTGGCAGGTATCTGGTGCTGTTACATTAGGTACAACAAGTCATTTTGAAGGTGTTATACTGGCGATGACAAATATAGCCATGCGTACCGGAGCATCAATAAACGGAAGACTGTTGGCACAAACTTTTGTAAGTCTTGACCATAATACTGTTAATGTCAGCGGGACTTCAGGTGGTGGTGGTACAGTTCCACCAGTGGTTTGCAGAGATTTCGTTACCGGTGGCGGCTGGATAAGTGGAAGCACTGTTACTGAAAGTAATAAGCATGGGAAAAATGAAAATAAAGACAAAGCAACTTTCGGTGTCTCCGGCGGACTGAAAAACGGCAATTACTGGGGTCAGTTATCATTCAATGACCACAAGGGAGTAACTGTTAAAAGTATTAACGTTACAAACTATATTATTATTGATTCTCTGACCCGTCAGATTGAAGGTCTGTCATTAGTTAATGGGGCTGATACTTTAGCTTATAAAGTCGTTGTAAAAGATAATGGCGAAAAAGGCCGGAATGACAGCTTTAGTCTGGTATTATCAAACAATTACAACATTTCAGGAACTCTTCAGGGTGGTAACATCCAACTTCATCTTGTATGCGGTGATTCGAACAATGACCATAATGGAAGAAATAAAAAAGAAGGTCATGATTATGGCAGAAAAGAAAACTATTCTGATAATGATGAAAAAGAGGGTAATGGTAACTGCAATTATAATGGTTCGAAAAAACAATATTGATTTTGAAACCAGTCATATTGTGAAATAATGAACTGTTGGGAGCGTTGCATAACTGGCAACGCTCTTTTTTTCATGAAACCCAAATTGTCCAATAAATAATCAAATGTGTGAATTTTGCAAATCATATAAACAATAGTGTAAGTGTGCCGGGAATTAATACCTGACATTTGTTGTGTGATAATTAAATCACAAACTAAAAAATCAAACATGAAACTAATAAAAATTTTACCAATCACAGCATTAATAGTTGCTGTATTAATGGGAAGCTGTAATAAAGATGAAAATCAGAATTTATCCCCACTAGCTTCAGAAATTACTTCAACAGACAATTCAGTTGCTTTATCTCCTGAAATGTTATCAGTAACTAAATCAGCTGATCTTCTTTCAGTAAGCGGATCATTGGCTGCAGTAAATCTTGGAGTTGCAGGAAATTTTGCGATTCTCTCAAAAACAGGTATTACTGATGTTTATAAATCAGCAGTTTTAGGTGATGTAGGAACAAGTCCTATAACTGGAGCAGCTCTTCTTCTTAGATGTTCAGAAGTAGTTGGAACTGTTTATACAGTCGATGCTGCCGGTCCACTGCCATGCAGGGTTGTAAGCGCTACAATGTTAACTACCGCTGTTGGTGACATGCAGGCTGCTTATACTGATGCTGCTGGAAGAATAAATCCTGACTTTCTTAATTTAGGTGCAGGAAATATCGGAGGCAAAACTCTTACCCCGGGCCTTTATAAATTCACCACTGCAGTTGTTATCCCAACAGATATTACAATTGCTGGCGGACCGAATGATGTCTGGATCTTCCAGGTTGCCGGAACCCTTATCATGAGTTCTGCGGTTAACGTAACTTTATCAGGTGGCGCACAGGCTAAGAATATTTATTGGGTTGCAGCCGGAGCAGTTACCTTTGGAACTACCAGCCATTTTGAAGGAAATATTTTAGGCCAGACAGGTATCAATTTGAAGACAGGTGCTACATTAAACGGAAGGATGTTAGCTCAGACAGCAGTAACTCTTCAGATGAATACTGTTAATAAACCACAATAATTTTTAAACAATCTATAAAAGAGAGACTGCCGGAAGGCGGTCTTTTTTTTTGCATGAAATCCAAATTGTTTTTATGAGTATCGGCAATCAATAATAAATATTTAGCTATAGCCGGGGATCCCTCGCCCGCCAGCCGGCGGACGAGGGATTACACGTATGTAGTTGATTAACACGAGGAAGAAGTGGCGATTAGCAAGTGAAATACTCCATGAATAAAATGTATATGCGAATCGCCGCTTCTTCCTCCACTGTCCACAAATTAACCTGTCATCCCGAATTCCGACAAATCGGAGCTTGCGGAGGTTTGGAGGAATGAGGGATCTCCTTCTCACAGCAGGAACTTAATAAAAAAGATGTGTACAAAGATTAGGTTTCGCCGGGGGTTATTCATATTAAGTCACTTCGTGACTAAAAGAAAAATAGAACTAACAGTAGCTAAACAAATATAAAAATATTCAATTTCCTCTTATTCAGCGGGAAGCAAAATGTTGTCATTAGTAGTAGCGGAAGCGAAGAACCGAGTCCTCTCCCGATAGCTATCGGAATATCGGGACGAGTTCACTGAAGGTAATCCCCAAGAATTAGCAGGAGTGTCATATATTCTGGCACTCAAAAATGCATTACGACTAGTACTGACAGTACTATATAACTCATGGCTATTAGTAATTCCAGAAACACCAAATTGTTTTTATATTATTGAATGTGTGAATCTTGCAATTCAAATAATCAATAGTGTAAGTGTGCCGGAAATTAAAGCCTCACCTTTGTTGTGTGATAATAATGTCACAACTTATATAACCCAATTATGAAACTTTTAAAGATTTTACCAGTCACAGCATTTTTAGTTGCTGTATTAATGGGAAGCTGTAATAAAGATGAAAATCAGAATTTGCTTCCACTATCTCAGGACTCCACATCAGTTGAAAAATCAATAGCTCTTGCTCCTGGAATGTTATCAGCAGAAAGTTCAACTTTAACTAATTCAGTTAGTGGTACTTTGGCTGCAGTAAACCTCGGAGTTGCTGGAAATTTTGCAATTCTGTCAAAATCAGGCATTACTGATGTATATAAATCAGCAGTTTTAGGTGATGTAGGTAGCAGTCCAATCACTGGAGCAGCATTACTTCTGAGCTGTTCAGAGGTAGTTGGAACAGTTTATACAGTCGATGCTGCAGGTCCACTGCCATGCAGGGTTGTAAGCGCTACAATGTTAACAACCGCTGTTGGTGATATGCAGGCTGCTTATACTGATGCTGCAGGCAGGATAAATCCTGATTTTCTTAATTTAGGAGCCGGAAATATCGGAGGCAAGACTCTTACCCCGGGCCTTTATAAATTTACCACTGCCGTTGTTATCCCAACAAATATTACAATCGCCGGTGGACCTGATGATGTCTTTATCTTCCAGGTTGCAGGAACACTCATTATGAGTTCAGCGGTTAATGTTACTTTAACAGGTGGAGCACAGGCAAAGAATATTTACTGGGTTGTAGCCGGAGCAGTTACCTTTGGAACAACAAGTCATTTTGAAGGAAACATCTTAGGCCAGACAGGCATAAATATGCAGACAGGTGCTTCCTTAAACGGAAGGATGTTAGCTCAGACAGCAGTAACACTTCAGATGAATACTGTTAATAAGCCACAATAACTAACAGGATTTAAAATTCAAAAAAAGAGGCTGCCGGAAGGCAGCCTCTTTTTATTTTAATGAAGTTAAGGAAGAAACAATGCCGTGAATTATGTAACTCAATTCAATAATTGTGTAATGTTTTTGACACTCAATGAACTGACCTTTGCTCGG
>JANNKF010000137.1:0-7245 GCA_031396165.1 Bacteroidales bacterium
ACCGGTGGGGTTAAACGAATTGACATAATCAGAAATCTTGATAAATTATTGCCGGAAGAGAGGGTGAAGGAAATTAAGTCGAAGATTAAACCAAGTATATCGGAATTTGATGTTATAATTCTTGGTGCCGGTCCTGGTGGATTAACTGCAGGTCTTTATCTCTGCCAGTCGAAAATAAATACTGTTTTGGTCGACATAGCTTTGCCCGGAGGACATGTTTCCACAACACATGAGGTTTCCAATTATCCGGGATTTATTGAACCACAGGCAGGATACATGCTTTCTCACAATATGAGTGAGCAGACAAAACTTTGTGGTACCGTATATAAAGTTGCAGTAGACATAACCAGAGTTGACCTCGAAAAAAAAGAGGTGATAATTGATGAGTATGAGACAATTAAAGCAAAGAAAATTATTATAGCCACAGGTACCACACCTAATCTTACAGGAGCGCCGGGAGAAAAAGAGTACAAGGGGAAAGGAATTTCATATTGCGCAACATGCGATGCAAAATATTTTGATGGCAAGGACGCTGTTGTAATTGGTGGCGGTAACTCGGCAGTTGAGGAATCGGAATATATTACCCGGTTTGCAAGCAAGCTTACCATTGTACATCAGTTCGATAAGTTTTCTGCTAATAAGCAGGCTCAGGATAAAGTATTTAATAATCCGAAAATTGATATCCTTTATGAAAACGAACCAAGGTCATTCGTTAGGGAAGGGGATAAAATTGTTACAGAAGTTGAAAATATTCGAACAAAAGTTAAACAAAAACTGTTAAGTGACGGAGTGTTTATCTTTATTGGGATGAAACCAAACATTGATTTGTTCAGAGATAAGCTAAAACTTGATCAGTGGGGTTATATTAAGACGGATGAGGACATGAGGACAAGTATTTCCGGAGTTTATGCAGTTGGTGATGTGACCAGTAAAAAATACAGACAAATTACTACAGCAGTTGCTGACGGCACCATTGCGGCCATGGCAATTGCTAAAGAATTGGATTAACATTTATAATTTCTTTCATTTAAAAGCATTCATTATGAAACCAAACATGGGAACTATTGACAAGGCAATCAGGATACTCCTCGCACTTGTTGTTGTTGTACTTTATTTTACCCACTTAATTTCAGGGACAGTTGCAATTATTCTTCTGGTACTTGCAGGAGTGTTTATTTTGACAAGCCTTGTAAGTTTTTGTCCGCTTTACTTTCCTTTTGGTCTAAGTTCCAAACCGAAAGAGTGAAATTAGCCTGTCTCAAAAGGTATTTACCGGACTTTGTTCCCTTTGTGTTACTTCATTGAATCCTTTGTGATCCTTGTGGTTCAATGATTTATTATTTACCACAAAGGTATACGAAGGATACACGAAGGTCACAAAGTGCTTTTGAGACAGCCTCTTCTTTAAATATTCAAGGTTAATTCTATGAAATTACAACCGGGTATCAGATCTTACCGGTTGTACTCTTTTCGTGAGCAGTTGTCCTTGATGTTGTCATTTTAAACTGAGGAGGATTTAACATTGTTTTTTTTACTTTGCATAGTTCAGCTGCACAGACAAGTGAATTGATGTATTTCTCAGGAAAACCTTCCGGTACCTGAATGTCAATACTAATATTTGTTGGAAGATCAGTTACCTCATCAAAAATTGTTTTTTGTACCAACTTTATCCCATCAGCCGGAATCTGTCGTTTATCGCAAAATGATTTCACATAAATACCGGCGCAGGTACCAATAGAAGCAAGGAAGAGATCGAATGGTGATGGGGCTGAATTTCCCCCCCCGTTATCAACTGGCTGATCGGTTTTTATTACGTGTCCTTGTGTAACTGCTGTTACTACTTTTCCCCCTTCAAATGTTATTTCCATGATTATTAATTAGATAGATAAGTATACTATTTACTTAACAACTGGATCAGTCAATTGTTTCTTCTCTCACTGAAGTAAGCAGAAAGACGTCAAATTTCTTTTTTTCAGTTTCCGATATCACACGATCCATAACAAAACAGGTCTTATGGGAGATCTTTTTCATACCGTACTTTTTAAGTGTTTGTGAAAGCCTCACGATATTAAAGCCTTTATGTCCGTTAAAACCTTCACCATGGAAGGAGCCATCCTCCTCATACAGGTCAGCAATAGCAAGGTAACCACCCCGATTCAGAAGTTTACTGAAGCGTTTGATTATAGTATCGGTATCCACTATATGATGAAGTACCATCTGGGAAAAGATGAGGTCAAATTTTCCACCATTATAATCAAAATGTTCCAGATCAAAGTTCAGTGCAATTAGGTTTTTAGCCTTAGATTCCTTAATCTTTTCGTTCATTACCCTTACCATTTCCGTAGAATTATCCATGAGGGTAATCTCCTTAAGGTGATCCTTCAGAAGAAAGCTTGTAATGCCAGTACCGGCACCATACTCAAGGGCAGTCATCCCATTATGCAATGGAATGAGTTCTTTTATTTCATTGGCTATTGCAACAGAACGGTCCCACTGCATTGGATTATTATCCCACTCTCCGGCTTTAATATCAAATTCGTTCATGATTTATATTATCTCTGTCTTTTAAGCATAAGTTCCAGATCTTCTTTTAGTGCAGAGAGGTCTTCTTCATGTTCAACCTCATCTGACAGAATCTTAAGTACAATATTATAAGTTACAGGGTCGCCGGTTCTTGTAATATCGAGAAGTTCGCTGTATACCTTAATAGCACACTGTTCTCCTTTGATATTCTGGTCGAGTATTTTTTCGACATAAGGGTCTGTTGGTGCTTCATAGCCACAATTGGAAAGTTTTGTCCATTCCATTGGCGATAGTGCAGGCACTCCGCCAAGTTGAATTATTCTGGCTACCAATAGTCCTGCATGCGTCAGTTCCTCTGTTGCATGTATAGTTAGTTCGGCAATAACAGCATCTTTCATAGGCCCTTTAACAATCTTAGAGCCTATCCAGTACTGATAATAAGCAAACCACTCGTCGGATAAGGCTTTGTTAAGTAAGCGGATTAGTTCATCAACATCCATTTTAACGATTGATCTTCCTTTTTGTCCCATAATATTCTGAATTAAATTAATATATTTTTCATTTTTTTGTTGAAAGTCAGGTGACTCTGGTCAAAAGTCGATCCACAACTTCCGTCTTCGGTCTCCGGACTTCAGACTTCCGACTCAGAATCTCTGAATTAGAAACGCCATATACATCCTGTTTATTCTAACTATTTCAAATTTGTCGTTTGAATAAATTTCCCATTAATCTGAAGTTTTATGTCTTTGATATCGAAATTCGGGATCTTTTTCTTTTTAAGGTAATTGTCGATCATCTCATCAAGAATTTCGTCCTCGTAATCTTCAATACGTTCCGTATCAGCGCAGTAGAGGTGATGATGGTTCCCGGGAACCGAATCATACCTCATAATATCCTTTTCAGTTTTCACTTTATTAAGAATCCCTTTGGTTACAAATAATTCGAGAGATTTGTAAACTGTACCTATGGATACATGGGGATAACTCAGCCTAATATAATCGATTACATTATCGGCAGTGGGGTGATTTTTGAGAGTGAGGGCCACTTCAAGAATGGCAATTCTCTGCGGAGTAACTTTTAGTCCGTTATCGATGAGGATTTTTATGACTGGTCGGTTTGCCATAATTAAGTATCTAAAATTAAGTAATCTAAGTTAGTAATTCTTCTTGTAAGTAAGTATTCATAAATAGTAATTATTGTTGGGTTGACGACAATTCCAGCTAGGAGACATTCCTAAATCATAATAAATCTTAAATAGGAAGCATACCTAAATGGGGAATAATCCCAAATAGGAAACATTCCTGAATAGAAATAAAACTTAAGTAGGAAATAGACCCATGTAGGAAATAATCTCAAATAGAAAATATTCCTAAATAAGAGTAAATCGTAAATAGGAATAATTCGTAAATAGGAATTAAACCTAATTAAGAATTAAACTCAAATAGGAATGATACCTAAATAGTAAATATTTCTAAATAGGAAATAATCCTAAGTAAGAATAAATCCCAAATAGGAGTTATACCTAAAAAGAAAACATTCCTAAATAGGAATCATTCCTATTTAGGAATAACCGATAGTGCATAATAAAGGATATGCCGCCAATATAATTCCATCTCCTATATGTCGCTTATAGCTAATGTATTATATTAGTATTAAATTTGCACTACGTTAACAATCATACAATATGACTAAAGAGACTGTAAATACAAGATGGCTTAATAAAATGGCTTTTGAAAGCGATGTTTATGGACATAAACTAATCCTGGATGCTGGTCCAATTGTTGGCGGAGAGAACCGGGGGCCCCGTCCAAAGACAATTATGCTAGCGTCCCTTGGTGGTTGCACCGGTATGGATGTAATTTCAATACTAACCAAAATGAGAATTGCTGTCGAAAGTCTTAATGTGAAAGTCGAAGGCGTTCTGTCCGAGGAATTTCCAAAACAATATATTAAAATGCATGTTACTTATGAATTCACCGGAAAGAACCTTCCTCTGGATAAACTGCAGAAAGCTGTCGATCTGTCAGAAAACAGGTATTGTGGTGTAAGTGCTGTATACAAAAAAGCAATTGAGATGACTTCAGAAATAACAATTAAAGAATCCTGAGTTTTGATACATTAATACAGAATGAATATTTTTTCACTTCAGGCATTCAGCCCTAAATCAAACCAACTTGATATTTTGGCATTGCTATCAGGCTTACTGCAGTGATTGAACTCATTGGTGTGACTGTCATAACAATAATCTTTCTGCCATTCTTCAGCATTTTCAACAGTTTCTCTGATTGCATCTGTAATAAATATCAACTCATTATCTGTCATTGTGGGGTGAAGCGACAGTCTTACCCATCCCGGTTTCATCGAGAGATCACCTGCATCAATCTTGTCTGTTATCTCTTTCGACATCCTGAAATCAACATTTAGCAGAAAATGTCCATAGGTACCGGCGCATGAACATCCTCCTCTGACTTGTATCCCAAACCGGTCATTTAACAGCCTGGTAACAAGATTGTGATGAACTTTATCTATATAGAAAGAGAAAACTCCCAGTCGGTCATTAACATTCTCAGCAAGAATATGCAATCCCTTAATTCCCGATAAACTTTTAAAAGCAAATTCTATGAGCTCTGTTTCTCTCTGATAAATCTTTTCCGTACCCATCTCCTCCTTTAGCCTGATCGATAAGGCTGCCCTTATTCCCTGAAGGAACCCAGGTGTCCCTCCATCTTCTTTTACCTCAATATCAGTTATATAGCTGTATCCTCCCCATCTGTTTGTCCATTTTACTGTTCCACCACCCGGTGTGTCTGGTATGTTGTTCTTATAGAGTTTGTTACTGAATATAAGTACTCCTGCACTTCCCGGTCCCCCAAGAAATTTATGGGGAGAGAAAAATATTGCATCCAGCTGTTCCATCTTCTCTTCCGGATGCATGTCAATTTCTTCATATGGGGCAGATGCAGCAAAATCCACAAAGCAGTATCCGTTATTCTCATGCATTATCCTCGCAAGCTCACCAAATGGTGGTTTATATCCTGTTACATTGGAACAGGCTGAAAATGAACCGATAAGCAATGGGCGATCCTTATATTTGACAATTTCCATCCTTAATGAATCCGGATTGACTGTCAGATCATCTGAAGGATCCAGAACTACCACATCAGCAAGTGTCTCGAACCACGATGTGTGATTTGAATGATGCTCTGTATGGGTTATAAAAACTACCGGCCGGTTTCCGTTTGGGATGTCCTTGCATTTCTGATAAGCTCCATCGGTAAATGCGCAAAAATTTATTGCCTGCTCAGGTACTTTTAATCCAAGGATCCGCTGCAACTTTGCGATCGCTGATGTCATGCCGGTACCTGTAAAAATCAGAATATCATCATCTTGAGCATTTACGTGACGCTTTACTATCTTCTGCGCCGTATGGTAAGCATCTGTCATTGCCTTACCTGTTGATGTCGATTCCGAATGTGTATTACCGATCATAGGGCCAATGTCCTCAAGTAACCTTTTCTCTATCGGTTTGTAAAGTCTGCCACTGGCTACCCAGTCAGCATATATAAGCTTTTTTGTACCGTATGGAGTTTCGATTTCAGCATCAATTCCGACAATATTCTTCCTGTATTGACTGAAATATATTTCGAGCTCTGACATCTATTTTTTTTTGTCAAAATTATCAATATTAATTGAAATAAGAACTTTCAGAGTGAGTCACCGGACCCCGGGAGCTCTCCCTAATCCAGAGACCCACAAAGAAAGCGTCGGAATTTTCCCTGAGTAATAAAGGAGTTTTAATTTTA
Organism: Bacteroidales bacterium; assembly: GCA_031396165.1. Lineage (GTDB taxonomy): Bacteria > Bacteroidota > Bacteroidia > Bacteroidales > VadinHA17 > LD21. Next base: position 6,327 of record JANNKF010000137.1, read on the forward strand.
GTTTTGCTTTCCGGTAAGCATAGTATATACGTCCCTCGGAGTAACACCTAGCTTATCAGCTATCGTTCTTAAGGATGTTTCACCATCTGCCTCTATCCCTTTTTCTTTCAGCTTCTGAAGCAAAACAGCCACTTCAATTCCAGAATTTTCCGCTGTTGATTTTACTGTGTATTTGCCTATTCCTTGAGGCACTTCACCAGCAGCAGGCCCGGTATGATTCTTATATTTTGTGGTTAGAATTGTATAAATGGCTGAAGGTGTTGTATTATTGTTAATGGCGATCTCTTTGAGTGTTTCACTCTCAGCAGAAATCTTAATCCCGTTCTCACTCAGAGTTTTAAGTAGTTCGGAGGGTGCTATGCTGTCAATGAGCGGAGAAAGTTGTGCAAGTGTATACGTTTCCATATGTAAAACCGGAGGTGTTTGAAAATCAGTCTCCCAACCTTCTTTTACGTTCTCCCCAAATGCCATTACCGGCTCGAATGGTGTCCAGTGCCGGAGTGTTCCGACAAAAAAGACAGAAGAAAGAAGGATAGCCGTTCCCAGTTCCCATTTTTTATTTAGGCCCGATTTTAGCCTGCTTTTAATGTAGGTCAGGAAAGTTTTCCAGTTAACAAAGAAAAGGTGAATGATTACCAGTATAAAAAACAGATACGAAAAAATTGTATGAAGCGCCTGCCACTCTGTTTTTGTGAATAGCATAAGTTTCCAGGTTCCCCAGTTGGCTATCCTTCCCGGAGGAGCAACATAGAGAATAAATCCTGACCACGACATTACAAGTGTGGAAATAACAAGAGTGAAACTTGTGAAACTTCTTAAATTGAATTTCCATTTATCGTTCGCCATATTCTTAACCGTTTTTAAATGTGAAGCTAAAAGTATTAAATATCTGTATTAATAACAATAACGTATAAAAATA
>JANNKF010000169.1:0-6926 GCA_031396165.1 Bacteroidales bacterium
TCGGGAAAGAGGGAAAAATTTCAGGTGACCTTAATTTTATTATTACAAGTGATGAAGAGCTGAGAAAAATAAATGTGGAGTTTCTTGAACATGATTATTTCACAGATGTTATTACATTTAACTATACTGAAAAGGATACAATAAACGGTGAAGTTTATATTAGTCTGGATTCAGTCAGGGGAAATTCACTGAACTATAATGTTAGTTTAAACAAAGAGATTAAGCGTGTCGTAATACATGGGGTGTTACATCTTGTCGGCCATGACGATAAAACAGAGGAGGAGAAGAAGGAAATGAGAAGGTTGGAAGACTTCTGGTTAAGTTTGGTTGAAAGGAGATAGTATGGATTACAAATATGATGTAATAGTAGTTGGCGGCGGACATGCGGGTTGTGAAGCGGCTCATGTTGCAGCAGTAATGGGGGCAAGAACATTACTCATAACAATGGACATGACTAAACTTGCCCAGATGTCGTGCAATCCTGCTATGGGAGGTATAGCCAAAGGACAAATAGTACGGGAGATCGATGCTCTTGGAGGAATGAGTGGTCTTGTTACTGACAGAAGTATGATACAGTTCAGGATGCTAAACCGGTCAAAGGGCCCGGCGATGTGGAGTCCGAGGGCTCAGTGCGACAGGCAGAAATTTACACAGGAATGGAGAAAAGTTTTAGAAGCTAATGTGAATCTAGGAATCTGGCAGGAGCAAGCCACTAAACTGATTCTTGAAGATAACAGGGTAACAGGAGTGGAAACATCATTTGGTACCAAATTCTATGCATCGGCAGTGATCCTTACAACCGGTACTTTTCTAAACGGTTTGATGCATGTTGGCTTCAATAAGATAAAGGGAGGAAGATCGGGCGATCAGGAATCGACAGGACTGAGTGAACAACTCGAACAGATTGGGTTTACTGTAGGAAGAATGAAAACCGGCACGAGTGCAAGAATCGACGGAAGATCAATTGACTTCTCCGTGATGACTGAACAAAAAGGGGACGAAGAGGGTCGTACATTCTCCTATTTGGATGATGATGGCAGAATACCCGTACAGAGAAGTTGTTTTCTTACTCATACAAATGAAGAGGTTCATGAGGAGTTGAGAAAAGGCCTTGAGTTTAGTCCTCTTTTTACAGGGAGGATAAAGGGTAGGGGACCCAGGTATTGTCCGAGTGTGGAAGATAAAATTGTTACATTTAAGGATAAATCGTCGCATCAATTATTCATAGAACCGGAAGGTACCGATACTGTCGAATATTATATAAATGGATTTTCAAGCAGTCTGCCCCAGGAAGTTCAGTTGAGAGCATTAAGGAAAGTTAAGGGGATGGAAAGGGTGGAAATGTTCCGGCCGGGTTATGCCATCGAATATGATTTCTTTCAACCAACTCAGCTAAGGCATACTCTTGAAACAAAAAGTATCCTGAATCTTTATTTCGCCGGACAGATTAATGGAACTACCGGATATGAGGAAGCGGCTGCACAGGGATTATTGGCTGGTATTAATTCTGTATTGAAATCCAGAAACAGGGAGCCTTTCATTATGGGTAGGGAAGAATCTTACATCGGGGTACTCATTGATGATCTGGTTACAAAAGGAGTTGATGAACCATACAGGATGTTTACATCAAGAGCGGAATACAGGATTTTGCTGAGACAGGATAATGCTGACGAAAGACTTACAAGAAAAGCATTCGAAATAGGAACTGTTGGAAATGACAGAGTTGAGAGACTGATTGAAAAAGAAGAAATGATTGATGAGGTAGTCAGTTTCCTGTCCGAAACAAGTGTCAGTCCTGATGATGTTAACGGTTTTCTCGACAGTGTTGAAACTAACAGAATTTCACAGAAAGTCAAAGCTATTACAATAGCAGCAAGACCCCAGGTTGAAATAGGCGCGCTTCTGAAAGTCCTGAAGGGAGGAATGGAACTGGCAGCTTATAAGTCAAAAAGATTTATTGAGATAGGGGAATCGGCAGAAATTAGAATTAAGTACGAGGGTTATATTGTAAGAGAAAAAATTGTAGCGGATAAGATAAGTCGATTAGAGAGTCTTAAGATTCCTGACGACATTGATTACACAGAGTTGGTCTCTATTTCCACTGAAGGCAGACAGAAGCTCCATAGGATAAAACCATCCAATATTGGACAGGCAGGAAGGATTAGTGGAGTATCCCCTTCTGATGTAAATATATTACTAATGTACCTCGGAAGATAAGATGTTCCACGTGGAACAATTATTTATAAAATCAAATAAAAATATTTATGAAAGTCTATGGGAATCTTGTAGATATTCATTTGAGGGATATTTATCCTGCTGAAATTACTATTGCCAACGGGAAAATAGTTAAAATTGAAAGTACGGGCAGTGCGCCTGATATCTATATTCTTCCGGGTCTTATTGATTCGCACATCCATATCGAAAGTTCTATGATCACACCTGGTGCATTCGCAATAGCTGCCGTGAAACAAGGAACAACGAGCGTAGTTTCCGATCCGCATGAGATTGCAAATGTCCTTGGAATAGAAGGAGTAAAGTTCATGATGGAGGATGGATCAAATGTCCCTTTGAAGTTTAATTTCGGTGCCCCGTCGTGTGTGCCAGCCACGGCATTTGAAAGCAGCGGAGCCTCGCTGGACCATCTGGCGGTGGAAAAGCTATTGGGCTTACCGGAAATAAAGTATTTATCCGAAATGATGAATTTTCCGGGAGTTATTTATGGCGACCCGGAAGTAATGCAAAAACTGGAAATTGCCCGAAGACTTGGTAAACCTGTTGATGGACATGCACCCGGTTTATCAGGAGACATGTTAAGAAAATATGTAGCTGCCGGAATCTCAACGGATCACGAGTGCAGCAGTATTGCTGAGGCAATGGAAAAAATTTCTCTGGGAATGAAGATATTGATAAGAGAGGGCAGTGCAGCCAGGAATATGAACTCGTTGAAGGATCTGTTTAAAACTAATCCTGAAATGGTGATGCTCTGTAGTGATGATCTCCATCCTGAAATGCTCCGGAGCAGGCATATAAATAAACTTATAGGAACCCTTATTTCGGAGGGATACGATAAGTATGACGTTATCAGGAGTTCAACAATTAATCCTGCAGAACACTATAAACTTTCTTCAGGTTTACTTCGTGAAGGAGATCCTGCTGATTTTATACTTGTAGATACGCTTGAAGGTATGAATGTCCGGGAAACATGGATTGATGGGGTGAAAGTGTTCGGGAACAATAAAGTAAATTTTACCTACACACCCGGTAAACCTGTAAATAATTTTGTTTGTTCAAATATTGGGATAAAGGATATTTCCGTACCAAATCTCAGGGGAGGTATAAGGGTAATTGAAGCATTCGAAGGGGAGTTGCTCACAAGGGGATTTGTAACAGAGAGTGGAACCGATGAATTTATTCAGAGTGTTCCTGAAAAAGATTTACTCAAAATAGTTGTAAAAGACAGGTATAAAGACTCACCTGCGGCAGTTGGATTTATTAGAGGATTCGGACTCAAAAAAGGTGCATTGGCAAGTTCAATTGCTCACGACAGTCATAACATTATTGCTGTCGGGACCTGCGATGCAGATATTGTCAATGCAATAAATGAAGTAGTATCGGTTAATGGAGGGCTGGCTGTTTCAGCTTGTGGAGTAAGAGATTCTCTTCAGTTGAATATCGGTGGAATAATGACAACACGATCATGCGATGAGGTCGCTGATGATTATGAAAGGCTTAATGGGCTTGTCCGCTCATTTGGTTGCACAATGAAAGCACCATTCATGACACTCTCATTTATGGCGCTTCTTGTCATTCCTGATCTTAAAATTGGCGATAAGGGCTTGTTTGATGTGAAGAAATTTGAGCTTGTTGATTTATTTGTGTAAAAATATTCTGCCTCTCAATGCCAACCGAAGCAAAATTCAAATCCCTTCTCTCGCTGCTTCCTGATAAACCGGGGATTTATCAATTCCTTGATTCTGCTGGTATAGTAATTTATGTGGGTAAGGCAAAGAATCTTAAAAAGAGGGTTACCTCATATTTTGCTAAAAACCAGTCGGGTAAAACAGTCGTTCTGTTAAGAAAAGCCAGTGATATCAGGCATATTGTTGTCGATAACGAATCGGATGCACTTCTGCTTGAGAACAACCTTATTAAGAAACACCAGCCCAGATATAATATCCTCCTGAAAGATGATAAAACATTCCCCTGGATCTGTATAAAAAAGGAACCATTTCCAAGAATATTCAGCACCAGACATTATATCCGTGATGGATCCGTCTATTTCGGTCCATATACTTCCGGATTGATGGTCAAGACATTAATTGCACTGATCAGACAACTTTATAAATTACGTACATGTTCTCTAAATCTTACAGAGGCAAACATCTCAGCCGGTAAGTTTAAAGTATGTCTCGAGTACCATCTTGGAAACTGCAAGGGCCCTTGTGTCGGATTGCAGAGCGAGGCAGACTACAGTGATAGTATGCAGCAGATCAGGGATATACTTAAAGGGAATATCTCATCTGTACTTGATCATCTCAGGCAGCTGATGGCAGATTATTCGGCCAGTCTGAAGTTCGAAGATGCTCAGCTGGTAAAAGATAAGATAGAGATTCTCTCAAGGTTCAGAAGCAAGTCAACTGTTGTCAGCAATACGATTAAAAATGTGGATGTATATGGTTTTACACAGGAGGCTGATAATGCGTACGTTAACTTCCTTAAAGTAGTCCAGGGTGCTGTAATACAGGCATATACACTGGAAATTAAGATCAGGATCGATGAAGAGAAAGATTCGATTCTCGGAATCGCCATCACTGAGATCCGCCAGAGATTATCAAGCGATTCTCCTGAAATAATTCTCCCCTTCAAGCCTGATATCCTGATAGATAACGTTAAATATGTGGTACCACAGGCAGGCGAAAAGCATAAGCTTCTTGAGCTTGCAGAGCGCAATGCGATTTATTATAAACTTGAACAAAAGAAGAAAAGACTAGAGCACTCACCACAAGTAAGGACCGGGAAGAATCTTGAGAAGCTGAAAAACGATCTTCATATGCCTGATCTCCCTGTACATATCGAATGTTTTGATAACTCCAATATAATGGGAACCAATCCGGTTGCCGCCTGTGTTGTCTTTAAAAATGCCAGACCCAGTAAATCCGATTACCGTCATTTCAATATTAAAACCGTTACAGGACCTGATGATTTCTCTTCAATGGAGGAGATTGTTTACAGGCGTTATAAAAGAATGCTTGAAGAGGAGAAAAGTCTGCCACAGCTTATTATTATCGATGGAGGGAAAGGACAGCTTTCTTCTGCAATGAAAAGTATCGACAAACTGGGACTCCGGCAGAAAATTACTGTAATTGGAATTGCAAAAAAACTTGAGGAGATCTATTTCCCTGGTGACTCCGTTCCGATCTATCTTGACAAAAATACAATCAGTCTGAAAATTATTCAGCAGCTCAGAAATGAAGCTCACCGGTTCGGAATAAATTTCCATCGTGATAAACGATCTGCAGATATGATAAAATCAGATCTCGATCAGATTAAGGGAATCGGACCCGTCACAAAAGAGATTTTACTTAAACATTTCGGTTCAGTTGAAAAAATCAGGACTGCTTCAGGAGAAGAGATTGAAAAGCTGATCGGTTCTTCAAAAGCCTCGGTTCTGACTGAATATTACAGGAAATAGCGCTGGTTTCCACGTGGAACACTCTTCATTGGAATAACAGATAAATATCACATACAGAGCTGATTAATATCAATTATCTTATCTGTTAAGTCCTTCAGGATTGAGTATTTTATTTCATTAAGCCAGTCGGACATGAATTCTTAATCCTGAAGACGCAATTTTATTAAATGTTACTGACTAATACTTAATTTCCTGACGGTCATTGCGAGGAGGAACGACGAAGCAATCCCCGGAACCGTGAATAAACCTGATAGGTCAGACTGTTGATGGGATTGAAGGATTGCTTCGTTCTTATTATTCAGATGCCAGGCCCAGTGCTTTTTCTATTTCATCTGAAATTCCGAGAGCCCCAAAAGTTATAAGACCATGCATTCCGGCATCGCGGGCAGCTATGACATTTACTTCAATATCATCGATAAACAGGCACTCTTCAGGAAGCAGGGAGTATTTTTCCAGGAGAATCTCATATATCCGTCTCTCTGGTTTGGACGATTTGGCTTCAGCTGAGATAACTCCTCCGTCGAAATATTTGAAAAAATAATAGCCTGTTTTCACCTCCTCAAAAAGATCCATCGGGAAGTTAGACAGAAAGTATAGCCTGAAACCCTGTTTCTTTAGCCCTGGAAGAAGTCTGACGTTCTGATCGAGGGGAAATATCAGATCAGTGCGTAAACTGAAAATATGGGCTATTTCTTCTTTTTTAAGGCTTGATTTGGAAGCTATGGCATCAATAGCCTGGGCTGTATTGATATCCCCGTTATCTAGCATAAGCCATTCCGTGCTGCCAAAAATATCTGCAAGTATTTTATTCTTAATGTTTTCCGGGTAGTCTTTTTTATCAAAATATTCAGATGGTCTGAAGCTGATAAGTACATTACCCAGATCAAATACAATGTTCTTTATCATATTACGGATTCTTCATACTAATTGGCTGGCCTGTTGCTTCAAGCACGTTCCACCATAACTCCCCGTCAACATCAATTTTTTTCCGTTTTGCCACAACCATCGGTATTGGTATAAGGGTGAACTGGTTGTTCCAGAATCCCACAACGAAATCAGTTTTTCCCGAAAGTGCTGCATGCACCGCGTTCTGGGCCAGCAGATTACAAAACTTACTGTCGTTGGCATTGGCGGGCGCACTACGGATTATATAACTGGGATCGATATACCTTATGGCATGAGGGAACTCCTTAGAGTCGAATTCTTCTTTGATTTTCTCCTTAAGAAAAACACC
>JANNKF010000175.1:0-19497 GCA_031396165.1 Bacteroidales bacterium
CCCCCCTTCTATACAGCCAAGATTTTACAGAAGATTGTCAGGTTTGGACTTCTTGAATCTTTAAAAGGTAAAAACGGCGGCTTTTTTTTCGATGAGAACAAACCCGAACTCCCTCTCTCAAAACTTATTATTGCCATAGAAGGTGACAAATCGTTTTCAGGATGCGGATTCGGATTAAAACATTGCGATGAAGAAAATCCGTGCCCGCTACACGACAGATACGGACCTATCAGAAATTCAATCTATAAGCTGGTGTCTGAAGAAACGGTTCAGTCTCTTGCGGAGAAAGTTTATAATAAAGAACTCGGACTTAAAGAAGTGCTAAAATGATAATTAAACAATACAGGCTCCCGGTTACGGTATTCATTTCAACATTTATTCTTCTGGCTTTTGTTCAGATAAAGGTTGAACGGCCAATGATCCTTGCTGAGCGTTTTTTTGAAAATGCCGGATGGGTGGAATTAACCCTGATTTCACTTTATGGGGCTTTTGTTGCATTCAAAATGCAGGATCCGGTGAATGTGCCTAAATGGAGAAAGATAACATGGATCATTTTTTCTGTTATTTTTTTCACACAACTTATTATAGGGCTCACGGGGTTTGAAAAGTTCCTGATGACTGGGAAACTGCATCTGCCTATACCTATGATGATACTGGGGGGACCAATATACAGGGGACAACTCTCAGTTATGACGATCCTCTTTCTGAGTACGGTTGTCCTAACTGGTCCTGCATGGTGCAGCCATTTGTGTTACTTTGGCGCCTTCGATAATCTGGCATCGGCAGGAAAAACCTCAAGGGAAATTCTAAAACATAAGGGAGCAATCAAATCCACAATACTTATTCTGGTTATTGGAATGGCCATCTTATTAAGGTGGCTGAATATTCCCCTGCTGATCTCAACGCTAATAGCAGCAGCATTCGGACTTACAGGAATTGCAGTCATGATTCTGATCTCGATAAAAAGGAAGAAGATGGTTCATTGTGTAATGTATTGCCCGATAGGTACAATAGTAAATATCTTCAAACATCTAAATCCTTTCAGGCTGTATATAGATAAGAGCTGTACGCTTTGTATGCATTGTACCCAATTCTGTAAATATGATGCACTCAATCCCGCAGATATCAGGAATGCGAAACCTTCAATTACATGCACGCTATGCGGCGACTGCCTTGCCGGTTGCCACCATAACTCGATAAAATATAAATTTCTGAACATGAACCCTGAAAGTGCCAGGAATCTATATCTTATTCTCACAATAAGTCTGCATGCAGCATGTATTGCCCTGGCAAGGATCTGATTCAAATATTTTTAGTAACTTTTCACTTAAATTATAATATTTCAGTATATGAGCGAATTAATCAATAATCCGAAAAAAAGAAAAGAGCTTCTGAAACATATGATCCTCCAGCTTCACAGCGGCGAAGCACCCGATCTTGTTCGTAAACGACTTGTTGAATTGTTGCATTCAATACCATACGACGAAGTTGTTGAAGTGGAGCAGGAACTTATATCAGAAGGATTACCAGTTGAAGAGGTTCTGAAACTATGTGATATTCACCAGCTTGTACTCGACGGCCATATCGATCAGAGTGACTCCAAACCTGTACCGGAAGGACATCCTGTCGATACCTTTAAGAAAGAGAACAGGGAACTTGAGAAAGTGCTCGATGAACTGGAAAAACTATTTGCTCAGATAAAAACAATTAAAGAAGATGAATTAAAACAATGGTTGTTAAAAATTCATGCCGGACTGAATAATCTGATGGATGTTGACAAACACTATAAAAGGAAGGAGTATCTTCTTTTCCCGTTTCTTGAGAAATATGAAATTACGGGACCTCCGAAGGTTATGTGGGGAAAACATGATGAGATAAGGAACCTTCTTAAGACTTCAATAGAAGCCGTCAGCACTAAGGATCCATTAACGATAGATGAAGCTGCAACATTGACCGGACTCGTGCTTATCCCAGCAACAAAAGGAATTTCGGATATGATCTCAAAAGAGGAAGAGATCCTCCTTCCCATGAGTATGGATAAACTTACCGAAGACGACTGGCACTCTGTATATCAGCAGACTAATGAGTTTGGTTATTGCCTTTACGACCCTCAGACTGAATGGGCCCCTGAAGGAACCATAACGGGAGAAGTTACATATAATACAGCAAACAATATTCCCCTTTCAACCGGCAGCTTCAGCCTGAATGAGATGGAAGCTCTGTTCAGGACATTGCCGATTGATGTAACTTTCGTTGATAAGGATGATAAAGTAAAATTTTTCAGCCTCGGTCCCGACCGCATTTTTACACGCAACCGCGCAATTATCGGACGCGATGTAAGAATGTGCCATCCACCCTCGAGTGTTCATGTAGTGGAACAGATCCTGAGCGATTTCAAAAGCGGGGTACAGAACAGTGCAGCCTTCTGGATCTCAATGGAGGGAAGGTTTATTTATATTGAGTATTTAGCTTTGAGGGGGAAAAACAATGAATATATGGGTACAATAGAATTTACACAAGACCTCACAAAACTCCGTAAACTCGAAGGAGAGCAGAGGCTATTATCGTATAATACACATTAAAATGGTAATATCACCCAAGACAAAAGTCGGCGAATTACTCGACGCTTACCCTGAACTGGAATCGGTACTGATACAATTGTCACCGGCTTTCGGGAAACTTAAGAATCCGATTTTGCGGAAGACAATAGCACGTGTGGCAACACTTCAGCAGATAGCTGTTGTTGGAGGAATCAGTGTTGATCTGATAGTAAATCGACTGAGGAAAGAAACAGGTCAGGGTGAGATGGAAGATAAAATTACTGATTCAGAATATCTCTCAGAAAGTATACCAGCGTGGTTTAATGAAAATATGATTGTAAAAAGATTCGATGCCACAGAACTAATAAATTCAGGTGGAAGTCCGATGAACGAAATTCTTCAGCAGACAAATCAACTAAAAAGTGGCGAGATATTTGAATTAACGACCCCATTCATCCCTGCTCCGGTACTCGACATGCTTAAAGCTAAGAATTTCCTTATCTACTGTACGGAAAGAAAAAACATTGTAATCAGCTATATAATGAAAGCCTGACTTTATAAACATTGGCAATTCTGATAAAAAATGTATTAAATTTTTAATTTCCAGATCGATAATTATGCGAATACCTTTGGTTATTAACAAAACATTGCTACATTCGCTTCAGTTATCCACAGTTTATTAACATCTTCTTCCGGAAATGCCTTACAGACGCCTCCCCAACACAGACACAGCACGAATAAGGGCTATGAAGATAGCTCTTGAAAAGGGACAAGAGCTTCCTCCTCACAAATTAGCATTTTCTTCAAAAGTGGTCGTAAAACTTCAAAGGTTTCTTCCTAAGTTTGAACAGAATATCCAGACCTACCGCTATGCTCAGGTATCACAAAACAAAAAGAGCAAGGACTATAATGAAATCTTAAAAAAGGCTCGTATCTATCTGACACATTTTATACGTGTGATGAACATGGCCATTTTCAGGGGTGATTTACCGGTTGATACAAGGGCATATTATGGTCTTGCAACTGATGATTCTACAGTTCCTGCACTCAACACCGAAAATGAACTAATGAGCTGGGGAAGAAGAATTATTGATGGGGAAGAACACAGGATAAGAAAAGGAGGAAGTCCGATCACGAACCCGACTATTGCAGTGGTTAAGGTAAGATTTGAGAATTTTCTTGAGGCATGGACATATCATAATAACCTCGCTAAGAAGACATTCGGCTTCATGGAGAAAAACGAAACTCTTAGAAGGGAGGCTGACGAAATAATACTGCAATTATGGAACGAGATCGAGAGTACCCACTCGCAGCTTCCCGAAGAACAAAAGAAAAACGATTGTGAGAAATACGGCCTCGTTTACTTTTACAGGAAGAATGAGCTGATCAGATCTGTTCCTGCCTGAACTGAAAATCATTCATTTCCTTCATCAGAGTTCAATCTGATTTCATCAATCATCTCTTTTTGATGATTGTATTTATTTCTGAAATAAAGCAGGATAAGCACACTTATAAATACAGGGATTGGCAGAATTAAAAAACTGGTCCAGATTGGCGTGTCGGGAAAAGAACCGTTTTGTTCAATCACATTAAAATATTCCGCGGCAACAGCAGTGGCATTATTCACAAAATGAGCTATCACAGGAAGCCAGAGAGTTTTCCCCCAGTAGTAAAGATATCCGAATGAAAGTCCCAGGATAAATCTCGGGATAAATCCATAAAACTGAAGGTGAATTGCACTGAAAAGTGCCGCCATAACCCAAATTGAAAAATGCGGCGACTTGAAGAATCCATAAAATATTCTTTGAAGGACGCCTCTGAAGAACAACTCCTCACCAATTGCCGGCAGAACAGCAATAATAAACAGATTCAGAAGCATCACTCCTGCAGTGTCAGATGCGATGAGAAGTCCGGTCAACTCTGCTGCCTCATCCTCCTTTAATCTCATCCAATCCTCCATACCTGCTAACCACTCCGGAAATTTCATACCTGAATTTAACTCACCCGCTATACCGTTAATTGGCAATATACAAAAGGCCAGTAATACGACAATTGCAATTTCATTTAAGTTCGGAAAACCGAAATCATTCACACTTTTCTGATCATGAGACAACATCAGTTTTCTTACCATTATAGCAGGAATAATCAATACCGATATAGTCTGAATAATCATTATGTATCTGAAAAAATTAATATTCGATTCTCCCAACTCTGTCATAAAATTCTCTGAAAGTGAGTTTGTGTCAATTCCTGAAATCAGGAGACCCGCAAAAAACAATACCAGAAAAAGGGCACCTCCAACAAAGACTGTTATTAACAGGGTTATAACAAGTTGTAACACAGGCGACTGGTCGTATAGGCTGAAATGGTTCCGGTTCTCGCTCATTTTATTAATTTTGTATCAGATTTTTAGCACTTTTCCCCTTCTTATATCCTAGGGGCTATTGAAATAGATCTTTTTAACCGCAAAGCACGCAAAGCAAAAGCAAAGAACACAAAGTAAATCTATTATAATTCTGATCTTTGCGGTCTTTGCGTAATCCTTAGCGACCTTTGCGGTTAATGTATTTCGATTTTTTCTACTGCCATCAGGGGTCATAAAGGTTTTATAACATTAAAATTAAAGATAATAAATAACTCTTGAAAATAGTAGAAACATCTCTTCCCGAATTTCCTCTCTTCCTTGCTCCGATGGAGGATATAACCGATCCTTCATTCCGGATGGTCTGCAAAGAGCAGGGTGCGGATGTCATGTACACAGAATTCATATCATCCGACGGTCTGATAAGAGATGGTCAGAAGAGCGTGAAGAAGCTCGACATTTATGATTATGAAAGACCAATAGGGATTCAGCTCTACGGGCATCTTATTGATGCGATGGTGGAAGCTGCCAGAATTGCGGAAGAGGCCCGTCCTGAAATGATTGATATAAATTTTGGTTGCCCTGTTAAGAAAATTGCAAACCGTGGTGCCGGGTCGGGTATGTTCAGGAATATACCCCTGATGATCGAAATGACAGACGCAATCGTGAAAGCGGTAAAACTCCCGGTCACAGTTAAAACACGACTTGGTTGGGATGACGAGAGTAAAGTAATTGTTGATGTGGCGGAACGTCTGCAGGATGTCGGAATAAAGGCGCTTACAATACATGGCAGAACCAGGGCACAGCTTTATAAAGGGGAAGCTGACTGGACTCTGATAGGTGAAGTAAAAAATAATCAGAGAATGAATATTCCGATTATCGGTAATGGTGATATTGATGGTCCGGTTAAGGCAAAGGAGATGTTTGCCCGGTATGGTGTTGATGGAATAATGATTGGCCGTGCAACAGTTGGGAGACCATGGATTTTCAGGGATATAAGACATTACCTTAATACAGGAGAGCTTTTACCTGAGCCTTCGGTGTTGGAAAAAGCAGATATTGCTTTATACCATCTCGACAAATCACTGGAATTTAAAGAAGGTAAGAGATCCATCTTTGAAATGCGCCGTCACTTCTCAAATTATTTCAAAGGACTCCCCCATTTCAAGGAAACCAGGCTCCGGCTTCTTACTACACCTGAGGCAGATGAGATAAGAGTTATTATCGAAGAGATAAAACAGAAATGGGGAGATTTCAGGAGTGAGGACACAACATCCATTTATGGGATCTGAATCCGGAAGCTATTAAGAAAATATTCCGGTGCTCTGCACCTTAACTTGTTACACAATATTATTCCTTCTACAAATATTATGCGGCTCTGCCGCTCTATTCTAAGGATAAATTGTAAAGGGTGCAGGGGATCCAACGGCTACAATTTGGGATGGCATTCTCCTAAAGTTGTATACTGCAATATTCTGCTAATACGCGGGGGATCCTTCGCTGTCGCTCAGGATGACACTCTTCAATGGTGGTTTAGGGGAAAGAAGTGGCGATTTGGTAATAAATCTCGGATAAATGGTCAACTAACCTTTCAAATCGCCACTTCTTTCCCCTCTCTGGCCCCTCAAAATCCTGTCATTCCGAGTCCGCCGGCTGGCGGACGAGGAACCCCCATCTACTATTCTGAAATTTTTATCCTTAAATTTTCCCCCAGAGCGGCGAAAACCCTTCCCACTTAAACAAATACCTCAGGATCAGAATAAATATAACTCCTGTAAAAAGCAATCCGGCAAATTCTGTCCAGGGGGCTATTGAAACCTGCTCGTAGAGCGCAGGTGTCTGCAATGCTGAAGCATTATTTGTAACCATAATACACAGAAAGATATTGTTCGCAGCATGTGCACCCATCGCTGCTTCTATGCCGTCATCAAGTATTGTTATAGTGCCAAAGATGAGACCGAACACCATGTATTGCGGCATCATTGTAAGAAAACCAAATTCCTTAACCTCAGGATTAAGCCCATGCATCAGTGCGAATAATATTGAAGTCATTATCAGCGGAAACCATCGGTATCTTATTAGTGCACTCAAACCCTGCATAAGATACCCCCTGAAAAGTACCTCCTCAAATGCCGCCTGGAAAGGGATCAGAAAAACAGAGATTAAAGAGAGAGTCAGAAGGGAAATCGTTTTGTTATTTAATTCAAAATTAGCCGGATCAAATTTCATATAGAAAAACAGATAAAGTGCGGAGAATGCAAGCCAAACTCCGCCTGCAATGAAAAAATGGTTCCATCTGATTTTGCTTGTGCCATTGATTGTCATTTTCATTGTACGGTTATTCAATGGCTTTACAAGAAAAATGAAAGCAGTTAATCCTGCTACAAATGGAAACAACATCATTATTAACAGTACGTTCTGATCAAGACCAAGTACACTGTAATCATTCGGATTAGCAGAAAGCTGCGAGAATATTTCGGGATTTGAAACAGATTTAATTGCCATCGAGATAAGAAGCGGAACTGCACCAATAGTATTAGAAGCAACAATAATTGCCACGATCATTACAACATACCTCCAGAGGCTGTTTTTTCCTTTAAAAGCAGATTCAAGATGATTCATATTTATCGGTTTCTTAAAATTCGGAACTTGTGCGTTTGGGGTGGTCTATAGAATAGTGGAGGCCCCGGCTTTCCTGCCTGTTTTTAGCCATTTTTATTATAAGGTAACCTACATTAATCAGGTTTCTTAATTCACAGATCTTCTTGGATATCAGTGATCTTTTATAAAGACTTTCAGTCTCTTTGTAAATGATTTCAAGCCTTATCAGGGCCCTTTCCAGACGTAGGTCTGATCGTACAATTCCCACATAATTGCTCATTATCATCTGTACCTCTTTGTAGTTCTGCGTTACGAGGATCATCTCCTCGAGATGGGTCGTTCCTTTATAGTCCCAATCGGGAATTTTTTCCTCGAATTTAAATTCCTTTAATCTACTCCCGGCATGAATCGCAGCCCTGTGCGAATAGACAGCTGCTTCAATCAGTGAATTGGATGCCAGCCTGTTAGCTCCATGCAAACCGGTTGATGAGACTTCGCCTATTGCATATAAACGGTTTATGTTACTCTGACCATCGGAATCGACTTTTATGCCGCCGCACGAATAATGAGCAGCAGGTACGACCGGGATCATATCTTTTGTTATGTCAATGCTTCTGGCCAGACAATGCTCATATACATTCGGGAAATGATCAATCAGTCCTTCACTTTTCAAATGAGTGCAGTCGAGCCATACATGGTCGTCGCCCCAGATCTTCATTTCATTATCGATTGCCCTTGCCACTATATCCCTTGGAGCAAGTGATCCCCGGCTGTCGTACCTTCTCATGAACTTTTCCCCGGAAATATTCTTAAGTTCAGCACCGTATCCACGTAATGCTTCAGTGATCAGAAATGACGGCCTTTTATTCGGATCCCACAGCGACGTCGGGTGAAACTGAACAAATTCCATATTTTCAATCGTCCCCTTTGCCCTGTAAACCATTGCCACGCCATCGCCTGTAGCTATCTCAGGGTTAGTGGTTGTCATATAAACATTACCCATTCCTCCGGTTGCCATCACTGTTACCTTAGAGAGAAAAGTAATTACCTTCTGGTTTACCAGATCGGCAACATAAGCACCAAAACATTTGATGTCGGGATTGTTTTTCTTTAACACATCACCGAGGTGGTGTTGTGTAAGAATTTCTATTGCAAAATGATCCTCATAAATTTCAATATTGGGATCTTTTCTAACCTGTTCAACGAGGGTTTTCTGAATAACCTCGCCTGTTTTATCCTTGTGGTGAAGTATCCGGAATTCAGTATGTCCTCCCTCCTTAGCCAGATCATATGTTCCGTCCTCTTTCCTGTCGAACGATACCCCAAGAGCAATGAGGTCTTTTATTCTCTCCGGGGCCTCCTCAACGACCATTCTCACCACCTCCTCATTACAGAAACCGTCACCGGCAATAAGAGTGTCTTTAATATGTTTTTCAAAATTGTCAGGCTCGCTGAAAACAGCTGCAATACCTCCCTGGGCATATCTTGTGTTTGAATCCTGAAGCTTAGCTTTTGTAACTATTGAAACCTTCCCCGACTTTGCAGCCTTGAGGGCAAATGTTAATCCGGCAATACCAGAACCTATAACAAGAAAATCTGTTTTCTTTTTCATTAGTTACAAATAAGAAACAAAGGTTAAAGATATAAATAGAATTCTGTTTTTAAGCCCCATTCAAGGGGTTTGGGGGCAAACACATTGTAAAACAGAAGATTTTGAATTACTTTTGCCTTCCGCTAAAGTAAAACAAATGAATTATGGCTCAGGAAGATCTTTTTAAAAAATTGGTTGCTCATTGTAAGGAATACGGTTATGTTTTTCCATCGAGCGAGATTTATGACGGATTAAGTGCCGTTTACGATTATGGTCAATATGGTGTTGAACTTAAGAACAATATAAAGAAATACTGGTGGGACAGTATGGTGCTTCTGAATGAAAATATTGTAGGACTCGATTCGGCAATTTTCATGCACCCAACAATATGGAAGGCTTCGGGTCATGTTGATGCTTTCAACGATCCGCTTATCGATAACAAAGATTCTAAAAAAAGATACCGTGCAGATGTCCTTATTGAAGAGCATCTCGCGAAGATCGACGATAAAATATCCAAAGAGGTTGATAAGGCCAGGGAGAGATTCGGGGAATCATTCGATGAGAAGAAGTTCAGGGAAACCAATCCCAGAGTACTTGCAAACCAGGAAAAGATAATTGAATTGAATGAAAGGTTTTCAAAAGCACTAAATGACTCAGACCTTGTTGAGTTAAAACAGATAATTATTGACAATGAGATAGTTTGTCCTGTATCCGGTACCCGTAACTGGACAGATGTAAGGCAATTCAACCTAATGTTTTCAACTGAAATGGGTTCAACAGCTGAAGGAGCAAATAAAATTTATCTGCGTCCGGAAACAGCCCAGGGAATCTTCGTGAACTTTCTGAATGTTCAGAAAACCGGGAGAATGAAGCTTCCATTTGGTATTGCACAAATAGGCAAAGCCTTTCGTAATGAGATTGTTGCAAGACAATTCATCTTCAGGATGAGGGAGTTTGAACAGATGGAGATGCAGTTTTTCGTTCAGCCCGGAACTGAGCTGGAGTGGTTTAAGAAATGGAAAGAGATCAGGATGAAGTGGCATCAGGCTCTTGGTTTCGGCAGTGAGAATTATCGCTTCCACGACCATGTAAAACTTGCCCATTACGCCAATGCTGCAACCGATATCGAATTCAAATTCCCGTTCGGGTTTAAAGAAGTTGAGGGAATTCATTCCAGAACAGACTTCGACCTGAAACAACACCAGGAGTACAGTGGCAAAAAGATGCAATACTTCGATCCTGAAAAAGGGGAATCATATGTCCCGTTTGTTGTTGAAACATCGATTGGTGTTGACAGAATGTTCCTTCAGGTTATCTCAGCTGCATATCTTGAAGAAGAATTGAAAAAAGAGGATGGAACAGTTGATACACGTGTTGTTCTTCGACTTCCCTCCTTTCTTGCGCCTGTAAAACTTGCCGTGATGCCGCTTGTGAAAAAGGACGGACTCCCGGAAATTGCAGGGAAAATTGTGCATGACCTGAAGTTTGATTTTAACTGCCAGTACGATGATAAAGATTCAATCGGCCGGCGTTACAGACGTCAGGATGCAATTGGCACTCCTTATTGCATTACCATTGATCATCAGACTCTTGAAGATCAGAGTGTAACCATCAGGTATCGCGATTCGATGGCTCAGGAAAGAGTTAAGATAGAACAACTTAAAGATATTATTGCAGAAAAAGTCAACATCAGAAGTTTGCTGAAAAAACTTTAGAATGAATAAGGTCCTGATTATTACTTACTACTGGCCACCCAGTGGAGGAGCAGGAGTCCAAAGATGGCTGAAATTTGCAAAGTTCTTCCCTGAATTCGGGTGGGAACCAATAATACTCACTGTTGATCCTCTTTATGCTGCTTATCCTGTTATAGATAAATCCCTGGCACGGGAGCTGCCCACTGGCATAAGAGTATATACAACTCCTGCAATTGACTATTTTTCTATCTATAAAAAGGATAAGTCGAAGATCCCCGCTGCCGGATTTGCAAATAGTGTAGATAATACACTTAATGGGAAAATATTAAGATTTATCAGAGGCAACTTTTTTATACCCGATCCCAGAAAAGGATGGAACAAATATGCAATTAAGAAAGCTGTTGAATTGATTGAAAATGAGGGAATAAAACATATTATAACCACAAGCCCCCCTCACTCAACCCAACTGATCGGTCTGGAACTTAAAAAACGGTTTCCGGAGATTAAATGGGTTGCTGATCTCCGTGATCCCTGGACGGACATCTATTACTATAACCAGTTTTATCCGACATTTTTTTCGAAATGGATCGACTCTTCGTATGAAAAGAGCATTTTAAAAAATGCTGACCGGATTATAACGGTCGGTGATTCACTTAAAAGGAGTTTTTCCCGGAAGCTTACAGGAACTGAAAATAAGATTGAAGTTATTACGAACGGCTTTGACGAATCAGATTTTAAGCAATATATTCCTCTATTACCTTCCCGTTTTACAGTAACGTATGTGGGGACACTCTCTGATATTTATCCGGTTACCGGATTTGTAACCGCCTTAAAGAACTTTAAATCAGAGGGTAATGATTTTATTATTCGCTTTGTCGGCACAGTATCAGCAAAGGCAAGAGAGACCTTTCTATCAGCAATACCCGCTTCATCACTTGAATTTATTTCATATGTAGATCATAATGAGGCAATAAAATATATGATAAATTCCTCTGCCCTCTTATTGATTATCCCTTCACACAAAAGTAACAAAAGCATAATCACAGGAAAACTCTTCGAATACCTGGCCTCCGGGAAACCGGTTTTATGTCTTGGACCTGATGATGGAGATGCTGCAGAAATAATCAGGAATTGCGGGGCAGGAAAAACTGCAGATTATTATGATTCTGACAAAATAGCTGACTTCCTTAAGGATACAGCCACTAGTCCCGGAGAAACCGATAAAAAGGCTGTTGGTGAATATTCCAGACACAACCTTACACGGAGGATTGCAGATTTAATTAATAAACTGTGAGATGAAAATTCTGATGGTACTTGAATCGGAGTTTCCGTCCGATGTCAGAGTTGAAAATGAGATTATTGCACTTACGGAGGCAGGTCATGAGGTCCAGCTAGCATGCTCTACACATAAAAACCGTCCGGGGAAAGACATATGGGGAAAAGCAATAATTCACAGAAAAAAAATTACTCCGTTTATTTATAAGAGTAGTGTAGGATGCCTGAATTTCCCATTCTACTTTAATTTCTGGCGGAAGTTTGTTTTCGGGTTATTTTCGAATGAAAGATATGATGTCATTCATATTCACGACCTTCCTTTGAGTATAATCGGGGTTGAAATTAAAAAGAAATTTAAAACACATCTGGTAATTGACCTTCACGAAAACTGGCCCGCACTTTTAAAAACTGCCACCCATACAAATACCATTGCAGGAAAATTGCTCTCATCAAACCGGCAATGGGTTAATTATGAAAAGAGAATGCTTCCCCTTGCAGATAAAGTAATTACGATTGTTGAGGAAGCCCGCGACAGAGTGATTGGTCTCGGTGTTGATCTCGAAAAGATCAGCATGGTTTCGAATACAATTAATTTTGAAAATCTTTCCATTAATCCAAAAACAAGATCAGATGATTCCTTTGTGATTTTTTACGGAGGAGCCATAAACATACACAGGGGACTGCACATTGTTCTAGTGGCTATAAAAATTTGCATTGAAAATAACCTGAAGATAAGTTTATGGATTGTCGGAGACGGGAGTTACCGAAAAAAGCTTGAGGAGTTAACAGTTAATCTGAGTATCAGCCCCTATGTCAGGTTCTTCGGTCAGAAACCTTTCAATGATTTACTTAATATTCTTGCTGATTCGGATGCTGCCATTATTCCGCATCTGAGGACCGACAATAACGATGCATCAAGTCCGAATAAACTGTATCAGTATATGTACCTCGACAAGCCCATTATTGCTTCGGACTGCACATCGCTTAAGAGGATCATAAGTGAAACAAAAACAGGGTTTATATACAGGAATGACTCGGCTGAAGATCTTGCACTGTTGATTGAAAACATTTATAGGGACAAGTCCCGGCGGGAAGATATTAAAGGTAACGGGAAGAGAGCTGTTATGGAAAAGTATAACTGGGACTTTGACAGGAAAAGGCTTGTTGCGGTTTATGAAAATTTAGGTTCTTAAGGTTTAAAATGGAAATATTAATACTAACACATTCCTATCCTGATATAAACCATAAATGGCGAGGTACTTTTATTGAGGAACAGGCAAAAGCCTTAGCTGACGGGAATAATGTTACTGTAGTTTATTTTAAATTAGATTATTCCCGTTTTGACCTTTTTCCCGGGTATACATTTGACAAACAGATAACCGGGAACCTTACTTTATATGTTGTTACGATTAGAAAATCATTACCTGTTATAACTCAGATAATATATTTATTGAATACCTACAGATTTCTGAACAGAGAAATCTTTAAAAATTACAAACCAGATATAATACATAGTCATCTGGCCTATCCTGCAGGATTATTGGGTACCATAATTCAGAAGCGAATAGGAATTCCAAATATTCTAACCGAACATTCAAGGGTTAAAATGTATTTTCGCAGTCCGATTCATAGAATGTGTGTGGTCTGGACATTTAGAAATTGTTCTGGCTTAATTTCAGTAAGTAATGCTTTAAAAACAGAAATTAGTCAATTTTGCAATCGGGATATATCTGTTATTCATAATTTTGCGGAGACTGGTAAATTTGAGATTTCAAAATCTCATGAAGATCAAAGAATAAATATTGGGTTTCTGGGTGGCCTGAGTAATACGAATAAGGGGCTTGACGTTTTGCTGAAATCTATCTTTCTTATTAAAGACAGAAATATTTTATTGCATATAGGAGGAAACGGAACACTTTTGAACAGTTATAAAGAAATGGCAAAAGCTTTAGGATTGGAAAGCAATTGTATATTTTATGGAGAAATCTTGAGAAACAATATCAGGGATTTTTATTCAAAGCTCGACATCTTTGTTCTTCCCAGCAGATATGAAACCTTTGGAATTGTTCTCATTGAGGCGATGTCGTGCGGGGTACCTGTCATTTCGACGAAATGTGGTGGCCCTCAGGAAATTGTAACTAAAGAAACCGGAATGTTGATAGATAAAAATAGTCCGGAAGATCTGGCTCATGCTATAACCAGCATGACAGAAAATATCGGTTCCTATGACAGGAAATCTATAAGGCAATATGCAATTGATACATTTGGAACCTCGCGGTTTATTGACAGAATGGCCAAAGTTTATCAGGATGTACTTACAAAATGGAAAAATGGGAAAATCTAAAACTACTTCACAGGATGTGAAGCATCTGTACACTGAAAGCTACTTTTTAAATGCTGCGACAGGACATGAAGAATTCAGGGAATTTGATGGAAAATATGATCACCTTCTAAGTAAGTTCAAGAGAATTATAAGTCTTTTGAATCTGCAACCTTCTGATAACTTACTTGATATAGGCTGTGGAAGAGGGGAAATTGTAATACTTCATTCATTAAACGGGGGTAATGCTACAGGTGTTGATTTCTCGGCAGATGCAGTAAATCTTGCTCGAAAGAAGGCAAAAGAGTTAAATGCCGATTGTAGATTCATAATAAGTTCCTTTGACACTATTGAAGAAGAAACGAAGTATGATCGTATTGTCTCCAATGATTTTATTGAACACATCTCAATAGAAGAAGGTAATGTGTTTTTCAAAAAATGCTATAATCTTTTGAAACAGGAAGGTCGTCTGGTTGTATATACTTACCCAAATACAATAAGAAGAAAATATGGTTATAAAATTATACGGCTCCTGAGTATAATTAAAATGAAACCAATGCCAAAAAGGGAACCGGACACAATCTCTGAACACTATAAGCAATATCATTTAAATGAACAAAGTTACTTTAGTTTGAAAAAAATGGCACATAATGCCAACTTCCGCAAAGTAAGCATCGCATATATTGATGAAAGCATAAAAGAATCCTTTTTAAAATCAATACTGACTCACACTCCACTGAGGCATCTGTTTTCGAAGGGATTAATATTAACTGCTGAAAAATAAATGGCAGAAATCCGTATTATAAATTTGTAATCACTCGCAGGCTGTTTTATGCTGAAGTCAATAAAAATATCGCTTAAAGAAAGTGCCATCTACGGTCTTGGCAACATTGCCGTAAAAATAGTTGGACTTATACTCATCCCCATCTATACCAACGAAAAGTATTTCACTGTTGATGAATTCGGTATTTATGCGATACTTGAAATGTGTGGTCTCGTATTGACAGCAGTTATGGCTTCCGCTCTGCCTCAGAGTCTCACCCGATGGTTCTGGGATAAAGATCACAGGGATAATCAGAAGGGTATCTTTTTCATGTCGCTGTCAACACAAATTATCGTTTCGGCACTGTTTTGTCTTCTTCTGATACCACTTTCGGGCTCCTTCTCGCAAATGCTTTTTTCAAATACCGACTGGGTGAAAGCTCTGGTGCTGGTTATTCTTGCTTCATCAATACAATCGGTAAATAATATCATAAATACCCTGATGAGGCTTCAGTCGAGGTCACTTCTTTATACAATAACAAACCTTGTTAAGCTTCTGACAGTCCTGTCACTCACTCTTTATTTTGTACTGGTAAGGAAGCTGGGGATTGAAGGAATTTTCCTGGCGCAGGTAATTGGGAATTCGCTTATTGTTCTGATCCTCAGCAGATATGCGATAAATAATGTCAGAGTATTCTTTAACAGAATTATTTTCAGGTCTATGAGCGCTTACGGCTTTCCACTATTGCTTGCCAATATAGCCGCAGTGGCATTGACCGTTATTGACAGGTTCTCGCTGCAGTCAATGACGATTTTAAAGTCGGTGGCAATCTATACACTCGCCAATAAAATTACAAGCGTTCTGAAACTTGTAATAGTCGATTCGATGAAACTCGCACTGGGACCAATGATGATAAAAAGAATGAATAGCTCCGATAATAAAAGATTCTACTCCAAAGCGCTTCTCTATTCATCTTATATTCTGATGTTTGCTATTATACCTGTTTCACTGTTCTCGTTTGAACTGATCAGATTATTGCCAGCTTCTGAAAGTTATTCAGGAGCTTTGAAAATAATTCCGATACTCGCCTTATCGGTATTTTTTGTGAACATGAAGGAGGTTACGGTTTATGGATTGCATATTACAAAAAGGACAAACATTATAGGTTTTATCGTTGCCGGGGCAACTCTTTTCGCCCTTGGAATTAATATATTGCTCATTCCGGTATGGGACATTACCGGTGCTGCTATAGCCACTCTCTTAGCACAGTTTATCTATTGGTTTGCATGTTATTACTTTTCACAAAAAGTTTTTTATGTTCCATATGAGTTGGGGAAGATTTTATTAATCCTTATTGTTGGAGCACTACTTTCCTTTTCTGCCATCCTAATTAATGGCATGGACTTAGTGCCCAGAATATTAATTAAAACAGGATGCGTATTGAGTTTCCCATTTATTCTGTTTCTTTTTAATTTCTACGAACCGGTTGAATTACAGGCTATCAGGGGCTTTGTTGCAAAATGGAGTAACCTGAAAAATCTGCGGGCTAATCTCCGTTCAATAAGTGGTATCACGGATGATATTTAAGATTTACGGGCTAAAGCCCGGCATAGATAGACATCTGTTAACCACGGGTTTAAACCCGTGGTTAGTGAAAAAGAGATATGCATGCATAGCTTTCTGTTAACCACAGGCTTAAAGTGGTGGTTAGTGATTATAAGATTATACATACATAGATTTCCGTTAACCACGGGTTTAAACCCGTGGTTAGTGAAAATGAGATTAAAATGGACTTTAGTCCAAAACTTATAACTATATAAACCATCATATCTGGGTACATAAGACGTTTTATTCAGGTATTTACATATTTTTGTCATTCAACTATCTCAAAAAAATATTGCAATGCAACTTAAGTCCAGACTCAAACCCTACATCCCACATCTTATCGCTGTTATTATTTTCACAGTAATGTCTTTCGCATATTTCTATCCTGTTCTTGAGGGAAAAGTATTCAGGGGTAATGATTCCACAGTTTCGAAAATAAATTCGAAAGAGATTTCGGATTATCGCGAAAAGTACGGGAAAGAGCCGTTGTGGACCAATTCGATTTTCAGTGGCATGCCTGCCTATCTGATCTCAACTCTGTACCCAGGGAACCTGATAAAGCACATCGATACTCTTTTAAGAACTTATGGCATGCCGGTCTCAGTATTATTCCTCTCGATGCTGGGGTTCTATATTATGCTGTTAATGTTTGGGATCAGTCCGTGGCTCGCAATTACCGGGGCTCTTGCCTATGGGTTTACTTCATTTTTCTTCCAGGTACTCGGGGCAGGGCATAATACACAGGCAATTGCTCTGGCCTACATGCCGCCGGTGATTGGAGGAATCTACTATGCTTACCGGCGTGATGCAATAAAAGGAGCTTTATTTACAGCTGTAGTGCTGGCTCTCGAAATATCAGCAAATCATCTTCAGATCACCTATTATGCAATGCTGTGCTTGCTTGTATTCGGAATAGTAGAATTTACCTATTCATGGAAGAACAAAACAATCGCTAAATTTTTAAAGACCTCGGCAATACTTATTATACCTTTTATTATTGCGGCGGGTATAAACTTTGCAAGTCTCTATACTACTTATGAGTATGGAAAGTATTCCACAAGAGGTAAATCAGATCTGAAACTGAATAATGCAAATCTCACTTCGGGGCTGGACAAAAACTACATTGTAAACTGGAGTTACGGGGTGGATGAAACATTTAATCTTCTTATCCCGAATTATAAGGGGGGATCAAGCCAGCCCTTCGAAAAAGATTCAAAACTGGTAAGCGTATTAAAACAAAATGGCAAAGCAGAAGCTGCAGATCAGTTTCAGAAATACTGGGGAACACAGCCGGGAACAGATGGACCACATTATGTTGGTGCAATAGTCATATTCCTCTTTGTCCTGGGACTTTTCCTGGTTAAAGGGGCTGAAAAATGGTGGCTTCTTACCGCCACGATTCTTTCGATAATGCTTGCCTGGGGCAAAAATTTCATGCCGCTGTCGAGCCTGTTTATCGATTTTTTCCCCGGTTATAATAAGTTCAGGGCAGTGACAATGATACTTGCAATAGCAGAATTCTGTATACCACTTCTTGGAATTCTTGCTCTTCGAGACATTTTAAGTGGAACAATCTCAAGAAAAGAGATCCTTAATGGGCTTAAAATTGCTGTTGGAATTACGGGAGGTTTTCTGTTGCTTGTTCTTGTAATCCCGGCAATTGCCGGATCATTTCTAAGTGAATTTGAAAGTCCTCTGCCTTCCTGGATAAAGGATGCCCTCATTGCTGACAGGAAGGACCTGCTCCGAAGTGATGCTTTCAGATCGCTCATATTCATTCTTCTTTCAGGTGCCGTTATAATGGGATTCATTTTTGAAAAAATCAAAAAAGGTCAAACAATCTTCATCTTAACTTTATTAATAGTTTTTGACCTCTGGACCGTTGACAAAAGATACCTGAATGCTGACAGGTTTCAAAAACCGATTGCTCTCAGAAAAGTATTCACACCTTCTGCCGCCGATGTGGCAGTACTGGAAGATAAAACAACTTACAGGGTTCTAAATATGGCGGTTTCAACATTTAATGATAATTCACCTACTTCTTATTTTCACAAGTCGATTGGCGGTTATCATGGCGCTAAACTAAAAAGGTATCAGGAGCTGATCGATACGGCAGTAATCCGGAATCTCGATCTGATACAGGCTGCCAGCAGCAATTCAAAATCGATAGAGGAATTTCAGAGTGTATTTTCAGGCACCTATACACTTAACATGCTTAATACTAAATACTTCATATACAATCCGGAAGCGCCACCCATGGTAAATAAATATGCTCTTGGAAATGCCTGGTTTGTTGAGAAAACCCTGATGGTGGAAAACGCCAATATGGAGATCTCATCGTTAAACTATTTCAATCCCTCGGAAGAAGCTATTATTAATGTTTCATTCAAAGACCAGATCTCAAAACAAGTATATCCTCAGCAGGCAAATGATACCATTGAATTGGTCAGTTACCTGCCTGATGAGATTACATACAAATACACCGCGGGTGACGAGAAGCTTGTTGTCTTTTCAGAAATATATTATCCCGCCGGCTGGAAAAGTTTTATCGACGGGAAAGAAGCCAGCTACTTCCGGACTAATTATGTTCTGCGCGGTATGGTAGTCCCGGCCGGAAGCCATGAAATCAAATTTTCATTTAAGCCATCATCCTATATAACAGGAAATAAGATCTCTATGGCAAGCTCCGTTATTTTATTTCTGATCCTGGCAGGATATTTTGCCGGCAGATTATTGAAAAAACCCG
>JANNKF010000071.1:0-6203 GCA_031396165.1 Bacteroidales bacterium
CCTTTTTGAGTTAGTCTCTTTAGTGTACTGAACACAGTACTGGCTGCTCCTGTTCCGAACATTCTTGAAAACTCATCAGAAAGCGGAGAAATATTACTAACAGACATCCCGTTAAGAACCATCATATCGGTACGGTTAAAATTATTCCAAAGACGCTCATAATCATTGTCATGACTAAGGACAATCTCGTCAGCCGAGTTATTAATTATCTCTGGTGAATAGCCGTTTCGGATAAGATGTTCCCATATTGTAAATGCCAGTTGTTGTGTATAATACGGATGACAATCGGTCATAGTTAATATCCCTTCCGAAAGTTCTTTGCTCTTATCACTTAACAGTTCAAACTTTTTCTCGAGGAACAGAGTAAACTTTTCCGGTGCTATCTTTCCAAGTGTCATCAATGTACCAAAACGGTAAAACGGAGAACTCTTCTTTTCAAAGATCTCCCTTATAATCGACTCACTGCTGCCCATAAAAATGTAGTTGATGTGTCTGTGATTCTGCATAACCGACCTGAGAAACCGCTCCAGTCCATTGTCTATTCTGAAAATATCCTGAAACTCATCCAGAACTACTATTATCTTTTTTTTATCTGTACCGAGTTTTTCAATCAGGTTTAATACATCTTCAAGTGGTGTAAGCTTTTTTGAGTCAGGCTTAAATGATATTTCCGGTTCTCCTGTTACCGGATTAATGTTTACCACCGGAATAATCCTGAATGTCTTAATATAGTTTTTTAGTTTCTGAACTGGGTAAATGCGGTAAACGCGTTTAAGTAGCTGTGCTGCAAAATCTTCAGCCGAAAGTACAATCTGCATATCCAGGAAAACATATTTACGTTCCGATTCATTGACAATCTTCCTGATAAGACTTGTTTTCCCAAACCTTCTGGGACTAATAAGAATCAGGTGGTTTTCACCGTTAATGTATGAGGCTATCCTTTCAAGCTCATCCTCCCTGTCTGTAAAGTATGGCCCGTCAACTACCGATCCGAACTTAAAGGGATTTGTCATCATCTTCTTGCGATTTTATTCGTTGCGAAATATTTCGCAAGTAAAATTATGATAATTTTCATTATCAGCAATCGATTCTCTCTGATTTATATTTACAGATAAAACTCTTCGTCTTTTAGCCAATCGCATACCGTCGTACCTTTCTCCCATCTCCGTTGCGCCGGGGGTATATTCGACTCTTAACAACCCTGCTCCGGCGCGATTTCAACTGGGGATCACCCACCCCGGGCTGCCGCCCGGGACTATTAATATTTCGCCACTCTGTGGCTGAAACCCAAACCCCTCCATCTTTCGAGTCGTAGCTAAGATCCCGCTTCCCCGAGACCACACAGTTATAATCAAATCCTTCTTCATAGGGGTGCGCTGGCAACCCGGAACCGAGCGAATAGGATCTATTTATTTGTATAATTTTCTTTTTGGGCGCCCTTTCTTTGGTTCTTTCTTTGGACGAACAAAGAAAGAACTAGATAAAACTATTATTTATCTGCCTTGGCGCAGCCAGATGAAAAAAACCACATGAAGTGAACTCGTTGAAGCCAATATAGAAAACAAATACATAATATTACATACCGCTGTAAGCAAAATATCCCTACATTTGCTTATTGAATTAAGCAAAAATGGAAATAATCATTGAAAAATTCAGAAGAAAACTGAGTTACACCTCTCTCGGTTTCATCAGGAGTCTGATGTATAATATTAATTGGAACGCCCGGATGATTGGCATAAAGGGTGCCAGGGGAGTAGGAAAAACGACATTGATGCTTCAGTATATTAAACAGCATTACGAACACGACCCTTCTGTTCTTTATGCCAGCCTCGATGATATTTGGTTCTCAGATAATAAACTTGTTGATATGGCCGACAGGTTTGTCAAACAGGGCGGGAAAGTTCTTTTTCTCGACGAGGTCCACAAATATCCTGATTGGTCGCGGGAGCTTAAAAATATCTACGATGATTTTCCCAATCTGAAGATTGTCTTTACAGGCTCTTCTCTTCTTGAAATCCTTAATTCCCGTGCCGACCTGAGCAGGAGAGCAGTTGTCTGGTCTATGCAGGGCTTATCCTTCCGTGAATATTTAAATCTCGAAACAGGTCTTGATCTTAAATCTTACTCACTGGACGATATTATTCTCAACCATCTGAATTATTCTGAAGAAGTAACTTCAGTACTCAAACCTTTGAAATATTTTCAAAAATATCTTCAGGCTGGCTACTACCCCTTCTATAAAGAGATTCCTGAATTATACTTTTCAAGGCTTGGCGAGATCATTAATATGATAATTGAGACGGAACTGCCACTTTTACGTGGTGTGGATATAACGTACACTTCAAAACTGAAGCAGATGCTCCTTATCATTTCTGAATCAGCGCCATTTATTCCTAACATAAGCAAATTGAGTGAAAGAATACGCATTAATCGGAATACTTTTATCACTTATCTGAACTTTCTGATGGAAGCCGGACTCTTACGAAATCTTTATCGCGATGCTCATGGAATTACCCGGTTGCAGAAACCTGAAAAGGTATTTCTTGAAAATACTAACCTTGCTCATTCATTGGGAATGACTCCTCCCAACATTGGAAATTTACGGGAAACATTTTTTGCAAACCAGCTCTCTTATAATCATCCTTTGACAATTCCGGAAATTGGTGACTTTATGACTACCGACGGAAAAGTATTTGAGATAGGTGGTATGAATAAAGATAACAGGCAACTTATGAAGAGTTCAGTTGAGAACGGATTTATTGCTTCAGATGATATCGAATTTGGTAATGGCAATAAAATACCATTATGGTTGTTTGGATTTCTGTACTAAGTTATTGCACATTAATAATTACCAACACCGCACGCCGCACACCGTACACCTTCACGCCGCACACCGCACGCCCCCACTTCACTCTGCCCTGTGCTCCTTGCCCTGTGCTTCCTGGCGCCGGGTGTTATTTCCTATACATAATTAAAATTCAGGTCCGGCGCCAAATCACGAGGAGTTGCCCTAACCACGGGCTAAAGCCACGTGGTTATTCATATACTCTTCCCCAAGCCCACTACCTGCCAACTATAGCCTTTCTTGGTTTTCCTGCCGCCTCCAGCCTACAGCCTACAGCCTCCCGCCTGACGCCTTCCCGATAGCTATCGGGAGCCTGTCGCCTGACGCCTGACGCCTGTCGCCTTTTAAAGTGATGTTGATGGTTGTATTTACAAAAATGCTTACTTTTGTAAATTATAAATTTGGTATTATGAAAAAAATAAAATATGTAATATACAAGGAAGGAAAGTACTATGTATCACAATGCTTAAATGTTGACATATCCAGTTTTGGAACCACTATTGATGAAGCAAGTGCCAACTTAAAAGAAGCATTGCAATTGTATTTTGAAGGAGATAAAAGTCATTGGGAATATTTGTCTATTTCAGAAGCTTTTATTGGGGAAACTCAGCTCAATTTAAGATGACGAAACTCCCTTCATCTCAAAAAATAATCAACACTCTTTTAAAAAATGGCTTCATATTTGTTTCACAGAAAGGAAGTCATCAAAAATACAGGAAAGACGAAAAAACTGTAATTGTTCCTGCACCCCGAAAGGAAATTCCTATTGGTACCTTTCGGTCAATAATCAGACAATCGGGATTAAACCATGATGAGTTTATCTGAGAATATTCATAATATTTATTGAATAATAAGTTTTTCTACTTTTTATTTACTGATATCATCTTCCTTCGACCAATCGAAGGGCAGCGATGATTCCGCATCGACTGGATTGCCGGTCGCCGGTAGCCGCTCGCCGGTCGCCTTTCCTCATGCCGGTTGCCGGTCGCCGGTCGCCGTCCGCCCTTCCTCTTCCTCCCGCCGGTCACCTTCCGCCTGCCGCCTTCCACCCTCCGCTCTTCTCTCTACGCTCTTCTCTCTACGTTCTTCTCTCTACGCTCTACGCTCTACGCCCTGTGCCCGGTGCCCTAAGCCTTTTTTGTCGCCTGCTGACCTTACCGAAGCATGCCGGTCATCTCCCACCTTCATGTCTGATAAAAATATTGTTGGATTCAATCAAACAATCTTGTATTTTTGCAACAAACAGAGATTATATAATGATTTTAGAAAGTGTAATAAATAGAGTTATAAATCAACAAAAGTCCCGTTTAATATTACGCGATACCGGATTAAAACGGGAACTTGTACCTGCTACGCAAAGCTTGTCTTCCCACGCCTTGATTATTTCTGGTGTAAGGCGATGCGGAAAAAGCACACTATTGATGCAGATGATGAAACAAATGAACTATTTAAAGCTTTTTTACCTCAGCTTTGAATCACCGCAGCTCTATGAATTTTCGATTACAGATTTTACACGCCTTGATAATGTAATTTCACAAAAAGATGCAGACACTCTTTTTTTCGATGAAATACAACTAATTGAAGGATGGGAGATGTATGTACGTCAAAAATTAGATGAAGGGTTTAAGGTGATTATCACCGGATCTAACGCTTCTTTGTTAAGCAAAGAATTGGGCACAAAACTTACCGGACGTCATATTACTCAGGAACTGTTTCCATTTTCTTACAGCGAGTTTCTCTCTTTTAAAGAGCTAAGGCCTTCTTTAGAAACCTTAAGCGCATATATGCTTTCAGGAGGATTTCCTGAGTTTTTAAAATCAGGAGATGAAGAACAACTTTCTACACTTTTTGAGGATGTTCTCATTCGCGATATCGTTACTCGCTACGGAATTAAGGATATAAAAAGCCTTCACCGTCTGGCATCTTATCTTATTTCAAATATCGGGAACCGGGTATCAGCAACCAAGCTCAAACAATCACTTTCAATTGGGGCAACAAGCACTATTTTAACCTGGTTTTCACACTTAGAGTTTTCATACCTGGTATCCTTTCTTCCAATGTTTAGTCATTCAACTAAGGCACAACTTATCAACCCCCGAAAGGTGTATGCAATAGACCTGGGTTTGGTAAATATTATTTCAAATGCATTGACAAGTGACATTGGTCGGAAATTAGAAAACCTTATATTTTTACATCTGCGAAGAAAATTCGCAGAACTATACTATTTCAATGATAAAGGTGTATGTGATTTTGTGGCAATGAAAAACGGTACTGTAACCAGATTAGTACAGGTGTGTTACGAGCTTACTCCCGATAATCTGAATCGTGAGTTGAACGGATTGCTTCAGGCAATGAAGTTCTTTGATCAGCGCAAAGCGACCATCGTAACCTTCGCCAACACTGATCTTTTTGTGGTTGACGGTTTTGAAATTGAGGTAATTCCTGCATATAAATATTTATTACTTTAAATATTCTCAGTTTCCAGCTGCTTATTGCATGTTGCTTGTTTGGCCGACTGTAGCTTTCTTCGACCACCGTCTTCGTCAGCCGTGGTCGACTTTGTCGGACGACGGCTGAAACGAAGTGAAGGTGGTAGCGAAGGAGGTGCACACCCCCACATCGCAGCGCAGCGTAGATCCCGCTTCGGCGGGACCCTCACACCTTCATACCCTCACACCTTCATACCGTCATACCTTCATACCGTCACACCCTCCCCCCGCCACTCCTCGCTGTAATTAATTTTCGCAGCATAACAGAAATGATATTGCACTCATTATCAAAAGTATTGAGCTCCTCCTTACTCATACACCCAATCTCCTGTGCAATTATCAATAATGTTTGTAGTTCAGCTGTTGACCCTTTGGCAATATAAAAATGTTTAACTGCCTGTTTATTAGTGTCTAATTCATCCCCTTCTGCAATATTAGCAGGTACACTGACAGCAGCCCTTTGCATTTGGTCCTTCAAGCCAAAATCTTTTGAAAGTTTGGGTGTCTGAGTCAGTTTGTAGATTTTTACAGCATTTTCTTTGGCTAATTGCCAAACACGAAGTTTTCGAAAGTCTCCCATAATGCAGCGATTTTAAGTTAATATTATAATTTAACTATACGATTCCACACGTACAGAGTCAACTCAAATATAATAAATTTTTAAAAAGGGTTCGACGGTTCGACGGTTTGAAGGTCTGAAGGTAAAACCCCTTCATTCCGTCACACCCTGACACCGTCCGTCCGTCAAACCATCACACCGTCAAACCGCCTGATCGTCATACCGTCAAACCCCCACATCGCAGAGCATCGTAGATCCCGCTTCGGCGGGACCCTCATCCCGTCAAACCGTCACACCTACATACCGACAC
>JANNKF010000225.1:0-10153 GCA_031396165.1 Bacteroidales bacterium
ATGATAGATGTAAACGACGGTGTTGTTACCAGGAAGCCTTTAGTGTACGAAGTTTTCCTTCAGGAAGATTTTGAGTTGCGCAAAAAATGGAACCAGACACACATGGTTGGTACCTTTTCGCTGAAGCTCAGAGAGCCAGAACCGGTCAAATGCGTGTTAAAATTCGTGGCAGCAACCGGAGCCATGACCGTAACTTTTAATATAACAACTCCAGATCCTGTAAATATATATTATGGTGATGGAAGTAACCATTTGGACGTTGTAACAGCTAGCGGACAAAAATCACATATATACTCAACAGAAGGAACCTTCTATATAGTTATAACCGGAGTTATTGAAAATATAACCGGTATCGCAACCGGTGCCACAATAGTATGGAACAGATTGTAATAACTAAACCCGACTCTTCTACCTGGAGTCTGCTGACAAAATCGGCAGTAACTATGGTCACCAGGGCAGAGCAAAGAAAAGCTCTCCTGGGGGAGGATGTTATTGCCATGTCCGTTGAGAGCTCCGCAGTACTCGATATTGAGAAAGGCGATATGATTACGGTCTTTGGATCTCCGTATTTTCTCAATAAGCCACCGAAGCACACGAAAAAAGGGAAGAATAAACATAGCTATGACTTGACATGGGAGGGAAGGCAGTATGATCTCCTCAGACCTCTTTATCTTGATGAAGGTATAGACGGAGTAAGTATTTCTCCTGATTTTTCCCTGACTGGCACACTTGAGTTTTTCATGAATGTACTGATCAATAACGCAAACAGATTATTTGGTGCAGGAAAATGGGCTCTAGGAGAATGCCCTGTAACAGATTATCGCACACTTACCTTTTCAAACGAAAAATGCCTGGCAGTACTTCAAAGACTTTGTAAATTGGAGAACTTTAACAAGGAGTTTGAGATCATTGAAAATGGCGGTGTTTGCACTATCAATATTAAGGACACCATTGGTGGCAACCATGCCACCACTTACGAATATGGCAAGGGTAACGGACTTTGGGAGCTTACCCGGGACCCAATCAGCGAAAAGGATCCAATCACACGTTTATATGTGTTCGGATCAAATAAGAACCTCAGATCAGATTACAGGGGCTTTTCTCAAAGGTTGAAGCTTCCCGGTAACAATCTTTCTTATTTGGAGGATGCAGCTGCAATAGCTCAATATGGGCTTACTGAGGGGGTTCAAATCTTCGATAATATTTTCCCCCACCGGACCGGTTCAATAACATCGCTCGGCTCAACTGTATTTGAATTCATTGATTCGTCCATGGACTTTGACATTAACGCAACCAATGAATTAGGGGACCTGTATAAGATACCTGGGATTGAACCTAAAATACACTTCAATACCGGAAACTTAGCAGGATATCAATTTACAATCAGCTATGATCATTCAACAAAGAAATTCACTCTTCAGCAATTTGCAGATGAAAGAGGTCAGAAATTCCCGGATGAAAATTCAAGCGCCTTTCAATTTAACACTGGAGATGATTATGTCCTGATAGATATCATTCAGCCGCAATCTTACATCGATGTTGCTGAGATGGAGTTACAAACCGCGGGTGAAGTTCTTTATAGTGTGGTAAAGGAGTCAAGGGTAAGATATTCAGAAACCTTTGATGAGCTGTATTTTAAACAGAAGTATTCCGGTCAGGCTACAGTAAATGTATTTTCAATAGGGGATTATGTTCATATAAAAGATAGTGATATCGGTGTTGATAAGGCTATCCGGTTGAAATCCTTCAGACGGGATGTTTTGAAACCTTATCGTTATAATCTCGATTTGTATGACTATAATGAAGAGACACTGGTTAATAAACTCCTTTCTTCAAGTTATGAAACTTCTAAAATAATTACAGCAAATAAGCTGAATGATAATTCTGCTGGTTACGATGCATTGTTAGTGAAGGCCTTATTGAGTTGTTTAACTATTGTAAATGCCGGTACAGCTAATGCATATCTTCGAGGTAAGCTTCCATTTGCATGTGATGGCAATATACAGGGAGGCAGTGATCATGGCCAGTTCCCCGGTACCATTTGGGATGGGATGCCTCATGCTGTAGTTGGAACCTGGGGTGCGGTACTTCCCCCGGGCGGGGCTACTACATTTTTAAGGGCTGACGGTACCTGGGCTGCTGCCACGGGTGGAGGGTTTAATGAAGCGGGTAATTATGCACCCTCAGGCACGTGGGCATTTACTCAAACACCAACAGTTGGTGGGGTGGCAGTGTCGCTTTCAAATCATTTGCATGATGACAGGTATTTTACAGAGAGCGAAATATCTACAGCTCTTGGAAATAAAGCTGATTTGATTGGAGGCGTGGTGCCGTCAGCTCAGTTGCCATCTTATGTTGACGACGTACTTGAATATGCCAACTTTACAGCACTGCCAGCCAATGGTGAAGCCGGTAAGATATATGTTACACTTGATAATAATATTACTTACAGGTGGAGTGGATCTGCTTATATTGAGATATCGGCAAGTTTAGCACTTGGAGTTACAAGTGCAACAGCATACAGGGGCGATTTTGGCGCAATAGCTTACACTCACTCGCAAGCTGCACATCAAACTATTATTAACGGGACAGGATTTGTTAAAACGAATGGTACGAGTTTGAGTTATGATAATAGTACTTATTTAACTACTTCGGCTGCTTCGGGCACTTATGCTCCTCTTGCAAGTCCTACTTTCTCCGGAACATTAACAGCAGGTTCTATAGTGTCAGATGGTATTAATAATTATGGCAACGTTACAAGTAAGAAGAATATGAATATTGGTAGCAATGCTTACTATGACGGACAATGGAAGTCATTTGGAAGTGCCGCTACATATGGGTTTGCTGTTCTAATGTCAACAGCTGGTCATCCCTCTTCAAATCCTTATGCATTAGAAATGTATGTTGATACAGCAATATCAGGACCAAATGAGGTATTGAACTGGAGTAATATTTTTAACATAGGGGTGGATGGAAAGGTATATGCTTTAGGAGGTACTTCTACAGACTGGAACACGGCATTTACTCATTCTCAATCTGGACACCAAACTATTATAAATGGAACCGGGTTTGTGAAAGCTTCAGGCACTACCATATCTTTTGATAATAGCACATATTTGACTACCGCCGCGGCTGCTATTACTTATGCTCCTCTTGCAAACCCTGTGTTTACAGGTGAAGTAACAGCTGGTAGTTTTAAACTTGGCAACTACACATTCGCAATAGTAAGTGATAAGCTGGTAATAAAGTACGGATCGACGGTTGTGGCAAGTTACAGTAGTGCAGGATTCATAAAAGCGCTTGATAACATACAGGGAGGAGTGGCACCATAATGGGAAAAGCAATTCTACCGGCATACAGGGGCTTTACGGCTCAGGCTATTAAGGACAAGGCTTCTATTCCTATTCAGACTGATATGACTGTGGTTGGAAGTAATGTGGAAGCATCGGTGAATCTATATCAGATACGCGATGCTTTAGGCATATCGGCGCTTGACTTCGCCGGGCAGGCTAACTCGGGTGCCGTCAATCCGTGGAGCGGGTTTGGACCAACACAGCGAAGGTATAGTAATGGCGGAGGAACTCTAAATGAAACTTTGATTAATGAGGTACTTGCGCCGCATGGTATTTTTGAGTTTGCGGGTTATAATCATACAGCTCCAGCACCGGCTTTTGACCATATATATCACACTGCAAATGTAGTATATGGAGATGCTGCAACATTCGATGGTTATGTGTCTTTGGGTGAAATAAATTACCCTGCACCAGCAG
The DNA here is from genome assembly GCA_031396165.1 of Bacteroidales bacterium. Lineage (GTDB taxonomy): Bacteria > Bacteroidota > Bacteroidia > Bacteroidales > VadinHA17 > LD21. The sequence goes on from JANNKF010000225.1 coordinate 3,771, forward strand.
TTGCAGTGGCAATGACCATTTGGGATGGTGCTACACTTGTGGCATTTGGCATCACACCGCTAAGTAACACAACAAATGGAGTTGTATTTATGACTTGTGATACTTCTCCGGTCTATATAAACAAAACATTTACGGTTAGATTTTTTATAATTGATAGTACAACTGAATTTCAACAAAATGGTTCAAACGCTTTATGTATTGTCCCAAACACAACTTCTTATGATTTGAACGTATCTATAGGTTCAGAAGGTGGTGCAAATTCAGTTATAATTAATGGAAGAGGAAATTGGGGTATCACACCAGATAGCACACAAATAGGTAATTATATTAACTTCTTAGATGGTAAGTTGAACATAACAAATATGTTTAACAGCCTTGATGGGGATAATAGTAATCTTTCTATTTTAATTTCAATTGCCGGAACAGGTGTAGTTAACAATCAATTATATGTTTGGAGAAGTTCAATTGATGGAACCTATTATGCAAACACTCCATTATCAGTTGTAGACTTTGTCGTGGGTGATGGTGGCGCAGTAAACATGAGTGATTGGGTGATGACTATAAATATTGGTGATGAAATGTAAAATAAATCGATATGGCAAAGAAACTAACTAACCAGGAGAACACAGACATGTCAATAAAAATTAACCTATCAGTTTTAGATCGGATTCATTTCCCTGCCTTAATGCCACTGCGAGGATCGATGGCTGAGAATGCTCTGGCTGAAGCACTATCGAAGAGGGTAATTTTTACTCCTGCAGAGATTATGGAATATAAAATAGCCCTCCTTCCTGATGGCCGTACTATTTGGAATCAGGGCAAGGCAAAGCTCAGGGAGTTTAGGTTTGAGAAATTTGAAATGATTCTCATTCAGGCAGGTGTAAGAATGCATGATGAAGGGCGGTCAATACCCCGGGATGCCAATTCTCTTGCCGAAAAGCTCCTGTCGATTAATGTAAATGATAAGGCGTAGAAATGCTATTTAAATCCTTTTGAAATGGAAATATATAACGTTCAACCGGCTATTGTCGACATAAGAATTATTAAGGGCGACACCTTTAATATGATTTTTGCCGTGCAGCTTAATGCAGAAGAATACACCCTTACCGCTAAGCAGATCGACATTAAGGCTAAACGGTTCGACGGAACTGTTGTTAAAACACTTTCATCTGCCGGAGGGGCTCCGGCCATTACCATTACCGATGCAACCTTTTGGATTCAGACAAACGGGTTTGATGTGGCCGAAACGCTCAAGTACGACGTGCAGATTACCGATGGCACAGAGATATTTACCATACAGAAGGGCAAAATAATTGTAGAAGAGGAGACCACTTAATTAATATCAGATTTACATGGCACGAGTAACCGCATTTATAACAGCTTACCTGAATCATTACTTCAAGAACCAGGCTCATGCCGGTATTGGTGATGCACCGGGGTTGCAGCCATCAGCAGCTGCAGGTAATTTATATTGGGCTTTGTTTACTGCAGATCCGACAGTGAACGGCAGTATTGCCAATGAGGCAGCCTACACCGGGTATGCCAGGCAGGCTGCAGTTAGAGGAGCCGGGTTTACAGTGGCCGGCAATGTAGTGAGCAATGCCGCGATTGTAACCTTCCCTAAGAATACCGGAGGCACAACCTCGGCCTGTACTTATTGCGCCCTGATGAGTGCCGATACCGGGGCAGTTATGATGCACTCCGGAGTGCTCGATAATGGAGGGTTAAGCATTGGCCCTAACGTGCAGCCTGTATTTGAGATTGGAGCATTAACAGTAACGGCAACATAAATGAAGACAGTAATAATAGTTGAGCTTATTGATAATAAGCAGCTAAATGTAAGCGGCCCGCTGGAGGATCCGGCAGACAGAATACTAATGGTTGAGATGCTTGAGAAAGCAATTGACGTTTGCAGGCATTATAAAGGCTCCGGCCTTCTGATTGCAAACAATGCCCTTATAACAGACATGGCACAAAATAAAATTAATCATCAGAGCAGAGTAATACTTTAATACTATAAAATTATGGCAATTTATTCACTTTCGCAAAGAACATCAGCCACAGCTGCAGCTGCTGCAAGCTGGGAGGTAAGAACCACAACTACCAAGAGAGCTCAGATACTCGAAATAGGTATTAGCCAGGTAACTGCAGTGGCCGGTACTTATGGCATTGGCAGGCCCCAGGCAATAGGTGTTACACCAACCACTCCGCAGACAGTACTGCAGGAGGATCCGGGAGAACCGGCAGGAACAGTTACGGCTGCCGTTGCCTGGGGAACAGGCCCTACAGTGCCACTTAACTTCTTCAGAAGGGTAACATGCCCGGCAACTATTGGAGCAGGTGTAATCTGGACGTTTCCAAGAGGATTGTTTATAGCAGTAAGCAGCTCTATAATTGTTTGGATACTGGCCACTGCCCCGGTATGCGATGTATGGTGTGTTGAAAACGAGTAGCCATGAGCAGCTTTCTGCATCAGTCGATGAGGACCTGGCAGGGATGTATAGCGAAGGACGACGACGCCGCGCAGCCTGAGAGCCTATTCAACTATTTAGAAGTACAACGTTGGGATGTTGTGATGCGTCAGCTGTGGGGGAAATCGGGTTGGCTGAACTCATTCGACTCAGTATCTGATGCTAACTGCCCTAATAACCTTGTATCTACCGACGAGGATATGTATGAATATCCAAAGTTTAATGACTTTCCCGGAGGAGGTGGCGGACCTGTTCTTTATAAAATACAGGGGATAACAAAGGATTCAGCAGGTAATCCGTTGGGAGATTGCCGGGTAGAACTATTCAGAACATCGGACGACTTAAGAGTTGATGAAGTAATTTCTGATGCTGCAGGCAACTACCTTCTTTATACACCTTACATATACGACATGCATTACTGCGTATCGTACAAGGATCCAAACTTAACAGGAGCAACGGTAAGGACCCTTACCGGAGTGGCATAGATGGCAAATATTTACTTACATACTGCAGAGGTATCGCCAAAGGATATAAGACTCAGGGAGGTTGCTGATGATACTCAGCTAACCATCCCTGCGGTTATATCGACGGTAATATTCTTGTATGCAGCATCGGAAGTAAATACTTTACCGGCTCAGGATACAGGAGAGGTTGCCACGCTTCAGTTAAGGCCGGGGAATGCAAGCCCGAAAGACATTCAGCTGTTCGATGTTACCGATGGCAACTTCAGAATAGGGCAGCCGGTTAAGAGTGTTGATATATTGCTCTACGATCCGTTAACTCTGTTCTCCCCAGGAGGCGATGTTATTATACACGGGCATGCAGATCTCTCTGAATCTGAAATACTGCAGGGTGTACAATCGACCAGGGTATTTGGTTCACTAGGTATAACTGAGCAGGATCTGCTGCAGGGTATTCTTTCGGCCCTTCGCTTTGGCAGTTCGGGAATTACCGAGCAGGATCTGCTCCAGGGGAATGCCTCAGGAAAGGTAGCATTATCATCTGCACTGACTGAAAGCGAACTTCTGGCTGCTATTATAAAAGGCAAAGGAACTATAAGTGCAGCACTTTCCGATGGGGAAACGCTTACTGCGATAATTAAAGGTTTGATTTCGTTATCGACAGTAATAACTGAGAGTGAAGTATTAAGCGCACTGATATCTGGTAAAGGGATCTGCAGTTCTGCTCTTGCTGAAGCAGAGATCTTAACCGGGAATATTCTTGGGCTGGGAAGTTTAATAGCTTCTCTCCAGGAGCAGGAGCGTCTCGAGGCTGATGTAACCGGCAGAGGATTTATTAGCAGCCAGACAATAGAAGCTGAAGCGCTCAGGGCGATTATTCATAACGGGGCATGGATGCACATTTTTGTTGTAGCCGGTGCGCGGTTCGCTGTAGTGCATAATAACACCAAAGTATTCAGTGTAATAAAATTATGATTTTCACCATAGCACATACCAATCCAAAGATCTTCTCCCCGGCGCACACGAACCCGAGGGAATTTGGTATTGCTAATGTTAATCCAAGGCTCGTTTCGGTTACCCATCAGAACCCATCTCAGTTCAAATCCACCCGGTTGCAGCTTGCGGAAAACCTGTATGTGAATTCAGTGGTATTACCAGGTTTAATATTTCCCAGCCTGGAGGCTATTGATTGTAAGCTTAGTGTTTATAACTCCGGTCTTTCGGGTAATGGAATTATAACCTGGCAGGTAATTAACCAGGCTGGATATGTTGTACGTAGTGACACGCAATGGTCGGGTATAATTGTAAGGCATACATCATCGCTGGTAACAATAACAGGCCTACTAACACTATTTAATCAGACTTTCAGAATAAGAGCAAGGGCTAATGAATTTGCGGCATGGACTGTAAGTGAGTTACTACAAAGTTACCCGGCTGGAATAACTTGTGTGACCGTTTCCCCTAGCAACGATATCTACTGGCCAGGCAATCAGGTTATTTGCAGTATAAAAATTGCAAATACCGGAGCAAAGGCATCATTTGTTGCAGAATGGCAGGTTGTGAATTGGAGCGACAATAGCGTAATAAGCAGTGGTGTTAATGGATCAGATATCATAGCAGGATATTCTACAGCTGTTGTTTACCTGTCGGGCATAACAGCGCCTATAGCTCCAAATACAACTGCCCGTATCAGGGCAAGAATACAAGGCAGTTCCACCTGGACTAATGCGACAATGCAATTATTAAATTATATACCCGCGCCACCTGCAAACCCGACACCGAGGGGGCCCGATGATCCACCACCACCACCTGAAGGATAGAAGAATGACAGACACAGAAATAATAGAAGGTTGTATAGCCGGCGATGCAAGCGCTCAGAGAATGCTTTGTAAGAAGTATAAGACTTACATGCAGGCCGCCTGCCTGAGGTATGTGCATAATAAGTATGAGGCAGAGGATATAATTCAGGAGGCTTTGATATCGATCTTCAAGGACATACATCGATTTAAGGGTGATTGTAGTTTGAAGGTGTGGCTTTACCAGGTAACGAAGAACAAGGCAATAAACCATTATAACCGGGAGAAAAGAGAGTCGATGCAGCACATGGCAATTGAGGATTATATAACAGTGGAGAAAGGTCGCTTTTCATTTGAAGATAAGTTTCTGGCTGCTGATCAGCTGAAGAAGGCAATGAAGATCCTACAAGATACATGCCCAAAACAGTACACAAATTTCAGGCTATACTTCATTGAAGGGATGGAGCATAAAGAGATAGCTGAGGATATTGGCATCTCTGAAGGAACTTCTAAATCGAACACTGCAAGGGCTGTAGCCAGGCTAATGAGAATTCTGAGGGGGTTTGATATCAGTTCACAATATAAAGTAAGTGCGTAACCATAAATTCTCACTATATGGAGTCTGAGGACAGAAAAGAGGTAAGGGAAATGTTAACAGATATTTTGGCAGGTCCGCTGGAAAAGATAAACGGACAGCTGAAATTATTGGTACAACAAAATTCGTCAATTGAAACGCAGGTTTTAAAAACCAACGGGAGGGTTAACGATATTGAGGACTGGCAGGGAGACATTGATATAAAGCTTGCAAAGGATCTTCCGCACACTATTGTTAACTGTCCGCAACTGGAAACTATTACAGAGCTAAAAAAAGATGTTGGAGTATTAAAAACAACTCCGGTAGTAAGCGGGAAAATTGAAGAGAGACTGAGGGCAAATCTCAGTTTAGTTTTTGTTGGAATTGGTCTGATAGTCACTATTATAATAGGCACACTTAACCTGAGAAAAAATAATAAGACATTAAGCGGTCAGGAGGTAATTAAAAAAGAAGCTCACAAAAGTATGCAAAATCAGTTTAACCGTGTGGATTCATTATTGAACACAAAAAATTAGTATATGAAAAAACTTGTAACAGCACTTTTGCTTTGTTTAATAGTTCTGCCATCTTATGGTCAGCAGAAAAAGAAAGTGCCTGAGTATGTCAAAGTAATCGGCATTTATACTTCATCCATTATTCTTGATGCTGTGGGCGATGCCCTTAATGATGAAGGGAACAAAGAGTGGGGCCATGTCTGTAATGCTGCGAGTGTTGGCCTACTGCTCACGAGCCCTTTTATTATTGATTATGACAAGAGCAAGTGGGGCTGGTACCTGGCATCGTACGTATCGCTGAGGATATCACTCTTCGATCCTTCATACAACCTTACAAGAGGCTTGCCGGTAACATATATCGGAGGAACATCGCTATGGGATAAAGGATTACAAAAGTTTGCGCCGCCTGATGGGTTTATGACAGGGAGGGGGGTATCATTAGTTTTAGGTATCAGCATCCCTATTAACGAGCTTTCACCTAAAAGAGGGCTTGTTAAGGGTATGAAACCATATAGGTATTAAAAGATGGGCTTCTCATTATCCGATAGAAGTCTCAACAGACTTGA
>JANNKF010000249.1:0-34355 GCA_031396165.1 Bacteroidales bacterium
CTCACCCTGACGATTTCAACCGGTCGGACCCTGACGATTTCAACCGGTCGGACCCTGACGATTTCAACCGGTCGAACCCTGACGATTTCAACCGGTCGGAGCCTGACGATTTCAACCGGTCGGAGCCTGACGATTTCAACCGGTCGAACCCTGACGATTTCAACCGGTCGAACCCTGACGATTTCAGAATGATCTCAATAATTGACAGCTGAAAGGGAATGAAATTCATGTATGTTTATATCCTCGAGTGCGCAGATGATTCCTTATACATTGGGGTAACAAATAATGTTGGGAGACGATTTATTGAGCACTGCACCGGGTTGCATGAAGAGTCATATACATTCGATCGCCGGCCATTAAAGCTGGTTTATTGTAAGCAATTCAATAAACCAATAGAAGCAATAAAGTTTGAAAAGCAAATCAAGCGCTGGACCAGGGCAAAAAAGAATGCTTTAGTTCTTCGGGATTTTAATAGCTTGCATGAACTGGCCAAGTGTATGAATCAATCCACTCATACACGCCTTAACGGGTCAGGGTTCGGCTGCGCTCACCCTGACCCTACAGAAAAATGATGAGAATGAGGGTAAACGAATTTTGGCTGCCCTCACCCTGACCCTATTGTAACTACAAAAGAATAAGAATTAAAGAATTCCGGATGAATTAGACCTTACACTACATTAAATACATTAATATCAATTTTTTAAAGGGGTCAGGGTGAGCGCAGCCGAACCCTGACCCAATAAATGAATCTCGGAGTGGACGTCTTTACAGTATGCATTTTTTACTAAATTTGTTAAACTAAGATTCTTTCTTCTTTATAATTCAAAATACTTATATGAAAAAGATCTCATTACTCGGAACAGGGCTTATAGGAAGTTTTTATGCAATGTCGTTGCATTCCCACCGCAGAAAAGATGTTATACTTAATGTATGTTCTGCACATGAGGCTTCAGCCAGTGAATTTGCAAAGCGGTTTAACATACCTAAATATACAACCAATCTGAAGAAAGCGATTGAAGATCCTGAAACAGATACAGTAATTGTGGCGCTGCCAAATTATCTGCATAAGGAAACAATCCTTATGGCCTGCAAGGCTAAAAAGAATATTCTTTGCACAAAACCATTTGCGATGAATGCAGTTGAAGCAAAAGAAATTCTGGATGCTACGGAAAAGGCCGGGGTTTTCAACGGCTATCTAGAAGACCTCGTTTATACTCCAAAGACCTTAAAGGCGATCGAACTGGTTAAAAACGGATCTTGTGGCAGAATTCTGTGGACAAGATCGAGGGAGGCACATTCCGGCCCCCACAGCGCATGGTTCTGGGATAAGAAAAAGTCAGGAGGCGGAGCAATGGTGGATCTGGGTTGCCACTGTATCGAAATCGGAAGAAATTTCATCGGAAAGGATATCAGACCCGTTGAAGCAATGTGCTGGGCAGAAACACAGGTAAAACCAATCGAAGCTGAGGATCATGCAATTGCTCTGATTAAATATGAGAATGGTGCAATATCCCAGGTTGAAGTAAGCTGGAATTTCAGGGGAGGGATGGATCTGAGAGATGAAGTGTCAGGTACTGAGGGAACTATAAGGCTTGATCACTGGCTCAGGACAGGTTTTGAAGTGTTTACTTCAGGTGCTACCAATAAATATGTTTCAGAAAAGAGTGAGAGTGATGCAGGCTGGCTTTTCCCTGTCGGAGATGAGGTGAATGAACTTGGCTATTCCGATATGTTTACCGATATGTTTAATTCCATGGAATCAGGTGAAAAACCAGGAGAAACATTCTATGACGGATATATTGTAAATGCCATAATGGACGCCTGCTATAAATCAGCCGCAACAAAAAAATGGGAACCTGTTGAACTTAATGACTGGCGAGGGAAGCAGGGCCTTTCATCCCATGTTGACCTGGTTGAATTCGATGAATTTTATTTTCTGATAAAAAAGGAGAAAATGCCTGATGGTCAGGTAAAAATTATGCTTAAAGAAAAATCATCCGGCAAAATAATTCAGAAGATATTGGAAAGTTAAAAAGAGGATAAATATCATAAAAGAGATTATTGGCATGATTTTTTCTATATATTTGTTGTCACTGTTAAAGAATTAACAGTAGCCTTATTAAAAAGAATATTTATACTTAAAACAAAGGATTATGATAGTAAAGAGAGGACTTTTAATGATTTGTATAGCAATGCTTCTGGGAAGTGTTGTATCAGCACAGAATTTCAAATATATCGGAGCTGATAAGTGTAAAACGTGTCATATGAAACCAGCTACAGGAGACCAATACAATAAGTGGCTGAAGGATCCGCACTCAAAAGCGATAAAATCGCTCAGTAGTCAGGCATCGCTTGATTATGCCAAGAAAAATGGCATAGCTGATCCTGCAAAGGAAGCAAAGTGTCTGAAATGCCACTCTACTTTCGACAATGTTGATGCAAAACTCAGAAGTACCATAACCCAGGCCGAAGGTGTTTCATGCGAAACATGCCATGGACCAGGAAGTTCTTATAAAGCTCCTGCAGTAATGAAAAGCAGGGAGCAGTCGATAAAAATGGGATTGATCCTTCCAACTAAGGAATTATGCGTAAAATGTCATAATCCTGAAAATCCATTCCACAAAGAATTTAATTACGAAACATTCTCAGCTAAGATCGCTCATCCGAATCCTGCTGCAAAGAAAGGTTAGGGACAATTCCTCCGGGAACCATTTAATTCATACGAAAGCCTTTGCTGTGAAAACAGTGAAGGCTTTTTTTTCTCCCCGTTAACCTCAAATCCTTTTAAGATTTCATCATTCACTGACCTCCCGGGTTAAATATTGCATCGTTCAGCATCGCCGATTTTGCCGGTCGAACTCCCACACTAAATACCTTCAATCAACAAGAATTGTACTATTTCAACTAATCTTAAGAAATTCTACGAAAAATTTCGAAAAATGATGCCATAATATTTGATGGAATCTGAAAATTTGTTGAAACTGTTGCATAATTCATCAAGTGTTGAATAAATATACAATAATATTTAAGCTCGTTGTTTTACAGGGCTTCGGAAGTATAAAAAATGAACAGTGTATATTAATTCAACACAATAGATGAGGAGGAAAGTAATTTAATATTGTGTTAAGTATCATATATACAGCTAAATAGGAGCAAAATATTTGTTTGGCACTATTGTTGAATCACTGCTTTTTCAATATAAAAAAGGTATTTCAGTAAACCTGAAAAGTATTGAAACACACAAAAAAATGAAGGCAATGAAACATACAATTTATTTATTAATCAGCTTACTGATAGTGAATTACAATAGTGTAAGTGCAAAAGTATCAGACAATGAGAGCGCATCCGGACAAACGGATTCCATCAGCGTGTTCACAACTCCCAATTTGTATAATCTTTCATCAGTGTGGGCTGGAGAGTATAATAAAATATACCCGGGAACGAAAATTAAAGTCGTTACAGTCTCAAATGCCCAAACAATTGAAAGCCTGTTAAAGAAGGGATATATAGGCTTTATGAAAAATGAATCCAACTTTTCGATTAATCAGGAATCTTACTGGAAGGTACTAGTGGGCCGTGATGTAATAGTTCCTGTAATCAGTTCTAAAAATCCATTTCTGGATGAGTTAAATGCGAAAGGAATTTCACCAGCCAACCTGCTTGGTATTTTAACAGGTAAAGATTCAAAGAAATGGGGAAATATAATCGGAGGGCCACAGGATGCTTCAGTTAATATATATATTCTTGAAGAAACTTCAATCCTGAACAGCATGTCAGAATTTCTGGGTAGCGCAGACATCAGATTAGAGGGGAAAAAGGTTGAAAACAGCAATGCTTTGCTTTCAGCAATTCAACAAGATCCGTATGCACTTGGTTTCTGTAAATTGATCGATATACTTGACCTTCAGAATCAGGCACTTACAGAAGTGATTAGTTTATTGCCGCTTGACAGAAATGGCAACGGAACATTGGATAATAATGAAAAGATATATGAGGACTATTCCGATTTTTCAAGAGGTGTATGGATCGGTAAGTATCCAAAAGCACTTGTCAGTAATATTTATTCAATTGCTTCCACACAACCTGAGAGTCAGATTGAAACAGCATTCCTTAAATGGGTACTTAATGATGGTCAGCAGTTTCTTTATTCAAACGGATATACAGATCTTCTAATGGCTGAACGGCAGTCCATTACCGATAAATTGTATGAAGCTCAGAATTATAGCGTGACCGGAACTCACAATAAATCAATACTTTCCACACTTCTGATTGTAGTTCTTGCTATTGTACTGGCAGGCTTCATTATAGATTTTTCTGTAAGATATTTTAGGAAGGAAAGAGTATCTGCTGATCTTAACTCTTCATTAATTCAGCCGGTTCTTAATACAAATAATCTCAGAATACCCGGCGGGTTGTTCTTTGATAAAACCCATACCTGGGCCTTCATGGAGCAGAACGGATTCGTTAAAGTCGGAATCGATGACTTCCTCCAGCATATTACAGGGACTATTACACGGATTAAATTTAAGAATGAGGGAGACAAGGTAACGAAGGGGGACCATATTCTGTCAATAATACGGAATGGAAAACAACTTAACTTGTATTCTCCTATATCAGGTACTATAAGAGAAAAGAATAACATACTGAATTCCAATGCATCCATCATCAACTCTTCTCCATACAGTGAAGGATGGGTTTACAGGATCGAACCTTCAAACTGGCACAGGGAAAATCAGCTCTTGTTTATGGCGGAGAAACATAAGGAGTTTATACAAAATGAATTTTCGAGGCTGAAGGATTTCCTTGCTGTTGCACTGGGGAAAGATGAAGTGTTGTTAACTCAGACAATACTCCAGGACGGGGGTGAGCTTATAGATAATACTCTCTCGAATCTTGGTCCGGAAGTATGGGAGGATTTTCAGACGAAATTTATTGACCCCTCAAGACAAGTGTGGTTTCACGAATTATTTTAAAAACTATATACTTCAAATATTATGGCTTTAAACAGGAAAGATTTTTTTAAGGTACTTGGTGTAACCGGTGTTACTCTTGCTCTTGGAAAGGAAGCCAGGGCGGTACCAAAAGAGAAAGAAAGTATAGAATTTAACGGCATTCTTTACGATTCTACAAGATGTGCCGGATGTCAGACATGTGAATCGGCCTGTGCTGAAGCGAATGGATTGCCCGCACCTACCGCAACAATTGAAGCCGGTGTTATAAGAAAAACAGACGAATCGCACAGGACTGTTGTAAATGCATTCAATACAACCAGGGGCGAGGCTTACCTTAAAAAGCAGTGTATGCATTGTAATGAGCCTGCCTGCACTGCTGCCTGTCTGACACAGGCTATGTACAAGACCAAAGAGGGTGCAGTTATATGGAGGGGTGAAAAATGTATGGGTTGTCGCTATTGTATGGTTTCATGCCCCTTTGATTCACCAAAATTCGAATATCATAGTTCGAACCCCAAAATCGAAAAGTGTAATATGTGTTACAGCCGGTTAGGTGAAGGCAAGATCCCTTCCTGTGTTGAAAACTGCCCCGCTGAAGCGTTGATGTTTGGGCCCCGGAGAGAACTGATAAAGGAAGCCAGAAAAAGGATTGTTGAAAACCCCGACCAGTATATAGACCACATTTACGGTGAGCATGAAGCCGGAGGAACAGGGTTCCTTTATCTTTCAGCAGTTCCTTTTGAAGAACTTGGACTGAATGTATCAATTCAGAAAGAATCTTATCCGGCTCTGTCAAAAGGATTTCTTTACAGTGTGCCGACTGTTTTTGTCCTGTGGCCGGCTATTTTATTAGGCATACGTGAAGCAACAAAAAATAATCACCTCAAATCAGAAGAGAATGAATAATCCTGTTCAAATTTTAGCAAAAGACAATGATGGTACATCCATCTGGAAGTTTCTGGCGGGTGAACTTAAACCGAGGGGAAGCTTCTTCACACCATTTAATATAATCTCAATCCCTATTATGATCCTCGGGTTGATTCTTATAGTAATCCGCTTCTGGAAAGGACTTGGCGCGGTTACAAACCTGACTCAGGAAGTTCCCTGGGGATTATGGATTGGATTTGATGTGGTTACAGGTGTAGCTTTCGCCGGAGGAGCATATGTCCTTACATTCATGGTATATATTCTGAATATGCAGAAATACCATTCAATAGTCAGGATAACCGTTCTAAACGGCTTTCTGGCTTATGTATTCTACGCCGGAGCACTTCTTCTCGATCTGGGACGGCCCTGGAATGTGATAAATCCCATTATAGGCAACAGCTTTGGTACCAGTTCTGTTTTATTTCTAGTTGCCTGGCATTTTCTGCTCTACATGATAGCCCAGCTGATTGAATTTTCTCCGGCAGTTGCGGAGTGGCTCGGTGCTAAACGCGCCAGAAAGATCCTTTCGGGAATGACAGTTGCCGCAGTGATTTTCGGAATTACCCTTTCCACACTGCATCAATCCGGACTAGGGGCCCTCTATCTAATGGCTAAAGATAAGATTCATCCTTTATGGTATTCCGAGTTCATTCCGGTAATGTTTTTTGTGTCAAGTATTTTTGCAGGACTTTCAATGGTAATATTCGAAGGGTCAATCAGCCATAAAGTGTTCTCAAATCAGATAAGTGAGCAGAACCATAAATCTCATAACGCTATAATTATCGGATTATCAAAGATCTGTGCAGTAGCAATGTTTGCATATTTCTTCTTGCAGGTACTTGTGTTTGTTCATGGAAAACGATGGGATCTCCTTGGGACACCAATGGGATACTGGTATCTGACTGAGATGATTGGATTCGTTCTGCTGCCAATGCTGTTGTTTATTTATAGTTATCAGCGTAAGAATATAAACTTGGTAAAAGTTGCTGCGGTGCTTACTATGCTGGGAGTAATAGTCAACAGGCTTAATGTTACGGTGATAGGCTTCAGGTGGGATGCAGCAATCCGTTATATACCAACATGGATGGAACTGGTTGTGACACTTGCCGTAATATTTACCGAAATATGGATCTTCAGATGGGTGGTCAACAGAATGCCTGTACTCAGGGAATCACCGTCGTGGGTAACCGATAAAAAATAATTTAACCAGCCTGCACTTAACATAAAGTGAAGGCACAAATTTTAACCAAAATGGAAGGATTCAGCTACAATAACATATTTGAGACAAAAGGAATTGAGTACCTTATAATAATTGGATTCCTGTTATTAATTATCCCCTTCTGGATATTTTTAAACAGGCATGCTGATTTAAAGATTAAACTTAAGAAAGCCATAGGAACTCTTTCCGACAGCTTGTTAAGAATCCCTGAAGGGATCTTTCACAGTAAAGGCCATACATGGGCTCATATGCAAAAGTCAGGAATGGCACTGGTAGGTCTTGATGATTTTCTGGTTCATATAACAGGGGAATTGAGAGTAAATAGTTTAAAAAATCCAGGTGAGTATCTCCGTAAAGGTGAGATAATGGCCGAGGTTGTGCAAAACGGAAAAACACTGAAGATCATCTCTCCTGTATCAGGGAGTGTAATTTCGTCAAATTCAATGCTGAATGAGAACCCTGGCATTTTGAATGAAGACCCCTATGGTGATGGTTGGGTTTACTCTGTTAAACCTACTGATTGGAAGAACGATACAAGTTCATGTTTTCTGGCCGGTGAGGCTGTTACCTGGTCAGAAAAGGAGCTTGTCAGATTTAAGGATTTCATGGCTGAATCTGTGAGGAAATATAATCCCGGAACTACCACACTAATCCTGCAGGATGGTGGTGAAATATGCGACCAACCTCTTTCTGAACTCACTGATGAGATTTGGCAGGATTTCCAAAAATCTTTTCTAAATTAGACCTTTGGAAAAATGAACTAATTTACTTCCGGAAATGGGTCTGTCAGAGAATAAAACACCCAAAGAGAATAAGCTAAAAACTGTACTTGTTAAGTATCTTAAATTTCGCTCTTCAATATATAGCAGGGTTGTTTATATTATAACAATATCGTCTGTTATTCTTTTTGTCTCTTTTGGCATAATTTTCAGATCGGTCTATGAACAGAATTTAAATACTGTAATACGGCAGAATGGTAATAATGTCGGATCAATTGTGGAAGGGTCTCTTTATCATTCTATGCTTGAGAATGACAAAAGCACTCTGCAGAGCACTCTCGATATAATAAATACAATGTCGGGTATTGACGATGTGAATATGTACGATGCAAACGACAGTCTCGTATATTCATCTTTTTCATCTGATACCACCACACACGCGAACCCTAACTGCAAGAGCTGTCACCAGGATATTCAGACGATGTTTCCGAGAAGGGAAAAGTCGTACAGGATAATAGATCTGGAAAGTGAATGCAGCATGAATAAAAACGATAACAGCCAGAGGCATTTGCTTATCAGATCTCCCATTCTTAATGAAAAGTCATGTTTTACCGCTGCATGCCATGCACATCCTGAAAGCGATGTTGTACTTGGTTCACTGATTATCAAACTTCCGCTCTCCGATCTTGATGAGGCAGTTGCCAAATCTTCAGCTAAGTTTTATTTCCTGGCAACAATTATCACAATCCTTCTGGTTTTCGTACTTATTATGTTTACAAGAAGGAATATTAAGGATCCTCTGAATGAAATAATAAGGGCAAGTATTGCTGTTTCGAATGGCAATAAAAGTACCAGGCTTGAAATAAAGACTAACCAGCTCGACGACATAAGGATGGTGTCAAGTGCATTTAATGATATGCTTGATAATCTTCAGTCTGCAACAGAAGAATTACAGAACTGGTCTCAACAGCTTGAGTATAAGGTTCAAAAAAAATCTGAGGAACTTGGAGCAGCACAGAATGAACTGATCCATGTAGAAAGGATAGCATCACTTGGTAAATTATCATCTTCAGTTGCTCATGAAATTAACAATCCACTTTCCGGAATACTTATCTATACAAAGCTGATATATAAGCAGTTAAGCGATCCTGAATTATACGCTTCGAAAAGGGACTCAATGCTCAAACATCTGAAACTGATTGAAAATGAAACAAAACGATGCGGTGAGATAGTAAAAGGATTACTTGATTTTTCCAGAAAGGAACAGGAGGATTTTGAAACAAAGCATATTCATAAGGTTTTGCAGGAGACCTATGAACTTATGACCCATCCGATAAAAATGAGAAACATTAACTTCCTTACAAACTTTACAGCTAAATCTGACCTTATTTTTTGCAGTCCTAATCAGATCAAACAGGCTTGTGTTGCATTAATAGTCAATGCTTCAGAAGCGGTTCTGGAAAATGGTGAAATAGTTATATCAACAAGTAATCCGGATTCCGAATCGATAAAAATTGATATTACAGACAATGGAATCGGTATTCCGGAAGATGACATACCACATGTTTTTGAACCATTCTTTTCTACCAAACATGACACTTCCGGAATAGGATTGGGTCTCGCAATTGTTCATGGTATCGTTAAGAGCCATAATGGTAAAATTGAAGTTAAATCGGAGCTGGCCAGGGGTACTACAATTTCCATGACTATTCCTGTAATAAGAACTTAAGGCAATTGAATAATGACGAAAAAAATTTCCATATTAATTGTTGACGATGAAGAATCTGTAAGAGATTCATTGTACAACTGGTTCATCGAGGACGGCTATCGGGTGGAGGTTGCTGAGAATGCAAACAAAGCCCTGTCATTGCTTGAATCTGATAGTTTTGACATTATCCTTGCCGATATTAAGATGCCGGGAATGGATGGTCTGGAAATGCTCAGAAGGATCAAGATCCTGAAATCAGATTCAATAGTCATTGTTATGACAGCTTTTGCCACAGTAGATACCGCAGTACAGGCATTAAAAGACGGGGCGTATGATTACATTACCAAGCCATTTGATCCTGATGATCTTTCTCATCTTATCAGGAATGCCTCAAAGCAGATCTCATTATTTGATGAGAATGAGACGCTCAGAACTAAAGTTCAGTCACTGGAAAATATAGAGGATCTGATAGGTGAAAGTGAGCCAATGAAGAGGGTTCTGAAGGATATAGAAAGTGTTGCACAATCGAGCTCCTCAGTAGTAATAACTGGTGAAAGCGGGACCGGAAAGGAATTGGTAGCCAGAGCTATACATTCAAATTCGTCACGAAGATTTTTCCCGTTGGTAAGTGTCCATTGTGGTGCATTAACTGAGAGCCTGCTAGAGAGTGAGTTATTCGGACATGAAAAAGGGGCATTCACAGGAGCCATGTATAACCGTAAAGGCAGGTTCGAAATGGCTGATAACGGAACAATATTTCTCGACGAGATCGCTACAATCTCCATGAAAATGCAGATAGACCTATTGCGGGTGCTTGAATCTAAAAAATTTACCAGGGTAGGGGGCAACAAGGAGATAGCCTCCGATTTCAGGGTTATTTGTGCTACCAACAGGGATTTGAAAGGTATGGTAGAAAAGGGAACATTCAGAGAGGATCTCTATTACAGGCTAAATGTTGTGAATATTTTTGTGCCTCCTTTGAGGGAAAGGATTGAAGATATTCCATTGCTGGTTGATTATTTTATAAGGAAATATTGTCTGTCAATGAATAAAACTGCAGTACCGATAGACTCATCCGCATTAAAACGTCTTGAAGAATTTAAATTCCCCGGTAATGTACGGGAGTTGGAGAATATGATTGAGCGGGCTATCGTTGTTGGCAATGGTAAAAAGATTTCGTTAAAGGACCTCCCTCTCGAAAAAACAATCATCAGTAACTCAATAGAGAGCCTTGATGACCTTGAAAAAAACCATATTCTGCAGATACTTAATAAATATGGATGGAACATATCCCGCACGGCGAAAGCTTTAAAAGTCGACAGGGTAACTCTCTATAATAAAATTTCCAGATACGGATTAAAACCTAAAGATTAATAATTGCCGACACTCTGATATTTAGATGGATCTGCAGGATATCACATTGGTCTCGTTCGGCTATTTTGAGGAAGACTTTCTTAAAAAAATTGCCGGAACAGTAAATCGCGAGTTGCTATATCCTGTTCATATTAAGGAGGGACATATCGACATAACCGAGTATTATGATCCGGGAAGGCGACAGTATAATGGGAACAGATTACTAAAGGAGGTTGATGCATTATATTCAACTGATACCAGTAAAACCATAGGGTTATTCAATGTTGATCTTTTCATTCCTATTCTGACATACATTTTTGGTCAGGCATTTCTTTCCGGACGAACCGGTATTGCTTCACTCTACAGATTTAGTAATGAGCGGTATGGAATGAATGCTAATGACAACCTTATCTTTGAACGTTTCAGCAAAGAGATTATTCATGAGCTTGGTCATACTTTAGGACTCATTCATTGTCATGTCACCGACTGTGTAATGAGGTCAGGTACCTATGTAGAGGATATTGATCAGAAAAATGCCAGTTTCTGCATCAAATGCAGGAATGATTTAGGATCTAACCGATTCTCCTGATTTTTGTTGGTGAAATAATCAAATTATATTATTTTTATCTTCTTGTAAAAATTGCTGATCTTCTTTGCATGGATCTGACCCGCCGAATTCGCGACAAAATGATGAAAGAACGCCTGATGTTTGTATACAGAGGCGTTGTAACAAATGAAAACTCCGTTCCTCTTCTGATGCTTTTGGAAAAGGAGATGGAGAATTCGGAATTTGGCTTTGTTGGCAGAAAACGACTGTTTATGTTCGTTCTCGAGAGTCTTCAGAATGTCTCGAGGCACAGCACTCAGAGCCAGCATGCCGATATGTCGCTGGTTGTTTATTCAAAAACAGATAACGGCTACACAGTTACCACAGGGAATGTTCTGCCATCAGCCGGAATTAATGATTTGAGAGTACGGCTAGATGAGATCAATAATCTGGAACCCAAAGAGATCCGGAACGTCTACCGACAGATGTTGAGTAGTTCCGAATTCAGCAGTAAGGGAGGCGCAGGTCTCGGTCTGATTGAGATGGCGAAAAAAACCGGCAATAAACTCGATTACGATTTTGTTGAGCTCGACAAAGAATTCTCATATTTTATTCTTAGCAAGACTGTTGATTCCGGGGGGGTGGGGTCTCATCTCGGTAACAAAGAGAAACCATTTCATGGTAAGGCTGTTGCCCAGTTGGAAAGACTTATGGCAGAGAACAATGTATATCTGATATGGTCAGGACATATCTCGCCCGATGTGGGTAAAGAGGTTCTCTCATTTACAGAAACAAAACTTGCTGAAGAAGATGTAGAATCGAACCTGAGAAAACGTGTATTCAGCATTCTTGTTGAAATTCTTGAAAATGTTGCAAAATATAGTCCTGGCAGACAACCTGAAGAAGAGTTTGGTATGCCTGTCGCCATGATCAGGCTTATTGATAAAGTCTATTCGCTTACTACCGGTAATCTCATTCTTAACCACGATGTTGAACACCTGAAGGAAAAACTGGAACTGATTAACAGGAATGACAAGATTGGCCTTAAGGAACTCTTTAGAAGATCTCTTTCAGGACAGACCATAAGTTCTGAGAGTACTGGCAATATGGGACTCATAGATATGGCAAGAAAATCAGGAAGTAAGCTTGTCTATCAGTTTGAAAAGGTAAATGATACCTATTCATATTATACTCTTACAGTTAAGGTTGAAGACAGAACCAATTAGTCCAGTGTCTTGAAATACAGAGTGTTGGTATCCCATTCTGCATAACTGCCGGTTTTTATCCAGTCACCAAGAAATAATATTTCAATACTGTCACTCAATCTATATGGCATTGCAAGATGCCGGTGCCCGAAGATAAAATAATCTATTCTTTCGGTCTTCAGTATACTCTTTGCATACCTCACCAGATCCTCCTTCTCCTCGCCCAGAAACTCCTTTTTTATACCTTTTCCCAGTCTTGAACTGAGTGACCATTTGAGACCAATCCCGACGCCTATTGAAGGATGCAGGGCTGAATACATTGCTCTTAGAGGTTTATTCCGGAATATTGATAAAAGGATTTTATATCCTCTGTCATTTGTGCCAAGACCCTCTCCATGGGCAAGATGGATCCTTTTGCCATTAAATTCCTTTGTAACTGGTCTGGTATGAATAATTACACCACACTCTTTCACCAGATAATCTCCAACCCACATATCATGATTTCCTGTAAAAAAGTGTACTGGTATTCCTGAATCGGTTATGGATGCAATTGTTCCAAGAAATCTTGTGAACCCTTTTGGAACGACAAGTTTATATTCCCACCAGAAGTCAAATACATCGCCAAGAAGATAAATCTCCTTCGCACTGCCAGATATACTATTTAACCACTTTACAACCTTTTTTTCCCTTTCCAGAGGAGATACTCCCGTCGGCAATCCAAGATGGAAGTCAGAGGCAAAATATATTTTACCGTTATCAGCCAAAACCGGATTTATTTATTGAATAACTGATCGAGTCGGATTTGCAGAGATTTGCCATGAAGATTTGTTCCTACTATCTGTCCCTCTTTGTCGAACAGATAATTTGTGGGAAGAGCTTTAACATTAAAGATCAATGCATTTACCGGATTTGTTGGATCATCCTCGCGGGTACTGATCCATGGCAGTTCATCAAATTTAACAGCTGCTTTCCATGCACCTTCATTATCGTCAACATTTATCTGATATATCTCAAAACCCTTGTTTTTGTAAAGCTTATAAAACTGTTTAAGCTGCAGGTTTTCGGCGACACATTCCTGTGATTTAATCGACCAGAAGGTTAAAAGCACATATTTTCCCCGAAGCGATGAAAGCGCTATTCTCTTCCCATCTGCATTCTTCAGATCAGGATCAAGTTTAGTAGGCGGGATGTCTCTCGCAATCTGTTCCAGCTTGCTGGCATACATATTATTCATCTCTTTTGAAAAGTCCCTGGCTAGTGCCTGAACATGTTTCGAGTTTGGGTAATGTAATGTAAGAGAATCAGTAACAATCTTCATAAACTGCAAATCTTTCGGATCATACAGAACATATGCTTCGGGGCTTAACCTCTGGTAAACAGCTTTAATTGAAGCAAGTGAACCTGTGTTTTTAATGATGAAATCAATATTTTTCATCCTTTGATTTCTTAAGACTTTATTGTACTGCTCCTCAAGCAGAGGTCCGTTTATATCAAATCCGGGTTCTTTTGCTGCTTTTGTATAAAGGATATTAAGTGAATCGAGTTTTCTTTTGGTATCTGTAAGATTATTGTCAAGAAACTGAAGTTTTTCTGACCCGTCTGATCCTGAAACTTTATAATTCTCATACAGATTTTTTCCCTCAAACTGAAGGTTTATTTTTTCACCTGGGGCAGCAAGAATAGTTACAAAATCAGATTCTGAAAATCCAATCTGGTAAAAATCAGTTTCAGCAGTTTTCACCCTGAAATTGAATTCTCCTTTTTTGTTGATCCTGGCAGAGTCTACAAAGATTGGCGTATTTACATCAAGCCTGCTAAGATAAATATGCTCTTTTGTCTCTCCTTTTATAAGTCCTTTTACAGAGAATTTTGATTTGTCCTTACATCCTGAAAAAACTACAACAAGTGCCAGTATAAATAGAATCCTTTTCATTAAAACCGTATTATTGTTTAATGTACTTCTGATAATTACTAGTTGAAAATTTCTGCCAGTTTTTCCTGCAATTGTTCACCCCTGAGATTTGATGCTATTATTTTTCCATCTCTATCCAGAAGAAGGTTTGATGGAATAGACTCAATTTTATAAAGGGGAACAACCACAGAATTCCAGTACTGAATATCACTCACATGGATCCATCTCTCGAGTTTGTCATCGTTTATGCCTTTGATCCAGGCGTCTTTTGTTTTGTCGAGTGATACCTGGAAAATCTGAAATCCTTTTTTATGATATGTGTCGAATGCTTTTACCAGATTAGGATTTTCCTGTCGGCATGGACCACACCAGGCAGCCCTGAAATCGAGAAGAACTATCGATCCTCTTGTAGATGAGAGTTTTATGGTGTCGCCTTCAGGAGAAGGAAGTGTGATCTCAGGAGCTTCTGCTCCGCCTTCTGCAACAGGAGTGATTTTTGCATTCCCGGGCATGCCGGCAATGAACTCCTTAACCTGGGTATGAAGTGTTACAACAGGCTCATAATCAGGATAAAGGTTGAACAAAGTTGAGTCTACCTTTATAAAATAATTCATATCTTCCGATGGGTTCAGGACGTAGACATTCGGGGCAACCTGCTGATAAAGAGCAACCAGGCTGATTAGTGAAGTAATATTTTTATCAATATAACTTTTTGTATAGAGGTTGATGTCTGCCAGATAGAGCTGAGCAAGGCTGTCAAGCGATTCTATAATTTCAGTCAACTCAGGACTATCTGCATTTTGCATATAAATATTGTTCAGTCCGGTTAGTTTATTAATGGTTCTGCGGAGATGAATGTTATACTCAGCCATTAATTCAGTTCCTATTGATCCTGTCACGGCCGTCGGGTAGTTTAAAGAATCAAATCTTGCGTTGATTGCTACTTTTTGGCCTGGTTCAACCAGCATAGTAAGGAAGTTTTCGTCGCTAATCTTTATAAGGTAAAATGCCGGATTTTTTACATCCAGTTTGAAGTTAAAGGTCCCATCGTCTGAAATCAAGACAGAATCTGCAGTTGCAAGTTCATTTGCCTTTAGCTCATCAAGGAAAATGTATTCGCCTTTTACGGGGTTGGAAAGCGTTCCCGTAATATGAACAGTATCGTTTGTACAACCTGCAAAACCCACCATCACCAATAAGATAAGCAAAAACTTTCTGTTCATTAATTTAGGTGTTAATTGATAATAATTTTATAAATTTGAAGTGCAAAGTTATTCTTTTTTTTATCTGCCACTACTTTTGTGAATTTTTATTAATTTTCATTGATAATAAACTCCTTATTTGGAATGTTTATAAATAAGTGTTAACTTCCATAAATTTATTAGACCGAATAAACAGAATCCGTATGAGTTACATAAAATTTGAAAAAAGTCAGCTGGTAAATCTGGAGTATTCTCTTGGGAGAGAAGTTATCAGGACAAACAGGGCAGGTTCCTACTCCTCAACTACTATTGTTGGCTGCAATACCAGGAAATATCATGGGTTACTTGTGTGTCCTGTGGATGAGTTTGGTGGTGAGAGATATGTGCTGTTATCTGCATTGGATCTTACCGTTGTGAATAATGACAAAAGTTTTAATACCGGCCTCAGAAAATATAAAGGAGATTATTTTAACCCAAAAGGGCATAAGTACATTGAGGATTTCAGTACAGAGAGTATACCATCAAGAGATTACAGGGTAGGTGGGGTTATTCTGAAGGTGGAGAGACTTCTCGTTCATTATGAGGAACAATATATGGCACGCATAACAGTTCTTGAGGCTCCCGAACCTATGAAACTTCAGTTTCGCCCGTTTCTGGCATTCAGGAATATACATCAGTTGACTCATGCGAATCTGGCTGCGGATACAAAGGTGGATTTTATTGAAAATGGAATTAAATCAAAGATGTACGAAGGATTTCCTTCACTCCATATGCAGTTTTCCACCAAAACTGAGTTTATTCATGTCCCCGACTGGTATCTTGGTGTTGAATACATTGAAGAACAAAAGAGAGGATATGATTACTCCGAGGATCTGTTCACTCCTGGTTTCTTCGAAGTAAAAGCCAGGGAGGGTGATATTATTGTATTCTCGGCTTCCACGAAAGAGGAGAAAACCTCAGGATTTATTAACAAATTCACGAAGACTGTTACCGGCAAAATCCAGAGAGACAGTTTTAAAAACTGTTTAAGAAATGCAGCACAACAATTTGTTGAAAAACGTGGGGGTAAAACGCTTATTATTGCTGGTTATCCCTGGTTTGGAGCCTGGGGCAGGGATACATTCATATCACTTCCCGGAATTGCTCTTGCAAGGCACAAGCTTGCTCTTTATAAAGAGGTTCTGAATACACAGGTAGGAAGAATGAAGGATGGCCTGTTCCCAAATATGGGGGAAGAGAGTAATCCTGCATTTAACTCGCTCGACGCTCCGCTATGGTTCTTCTGGGCTGTTCAGCAATACCTCGAACAGGGTGGAGTGGATTGCTGGGAGCTATATGGTGATGCAGCAAAATCGGTTTTGAGTGCCTTTAAGCAGGGTACGGCTTTTAATATCCATATGAGGGAAAACGGACTTATCTATGCCGATGCACAGGGAAAATCACTTACCTGGATGGATGCTGTTGTGCATGGCGTTCCGGTTACCCCGCGAAGGGGTTTTGCTGTTGAGATCAATGCCCTCTGGTATAATGCTGTTTGTTTTTCTCTTGAAATGGCAGCGAAGAATAATGATAAAAAGTTCATAAAGGAATACGAAAAATTGCCTGAACTCATAAAAAAATCTTTCATTGATCTCTTCTGGGATACCAGGCTGAATACACTCGCAGACTATGTAAATGATACAGAAGGTGCCAACCTGTTCGTAAGACCAAACATGGTAATAGCTGTTTCAATGCCTTTCTCAATGCTGGATAAGGATCAGATGAAACTTGTTCTGGACATTGCAGATAAGGAGCTTGTTACAATAAGAGGGCTCAGGACCTTATCGCCAAGAAATAAATTATATAAAGGTGTTTGTACCGGGAATCAGGAAGAAAGGGACAATGCATATCATCAGGGTACAGTGTGGCCATGGTTATACGGACCATTCTGTGAAGGGTGGCTTAAAGTTTATGGAAAACAGGGTGTCCAGAAGGTAAAGAACCTGATATATGGTTTGGAAGCTGTGATGAATGAACACGGTGTAAGTACAATATCTGAAATATATGATGGTGATCCGCCCCATGCACCTCAGGGATCTATTTCACAGGCATGGAGTGTTGGGGAGGTATTGCGGATAATGGATCTTCTGGAAACAAAGTATGCGAACGAATAACAGTGGAAGGATATGCGTGTTTTAATGTTTGGATGGGAATTTCCTCCTCATATTTCCGGAGGATTAGGTACAGCCAGCTATGGTCTGACAAAGGGTATGGCAACGCTTGATGATCTTGAAGTGATCTTTGTGGTACCAAAGGCATGGGGCGATGAGGATCAATCTGTTGTTAAACTTGTTGGTGCGAATAAAGTACCTGTTGCCTATAAAAAAGTATATTACAAAGGATTCAGATATCCGATAGAAAAAATTGAGGTAACTTCAAAGATAGTTCCATATACCGACCCTGAAGATTTCTGGAAAGTAGCCAGATCTGAGGTCTCGGGGTACAGTCTTTTCGTTCAGACAAATAGCAAGGGAATGGTCGATTTTTCAGGACGGTATGATGGCTCATTACTAGATGAGATCAACAAATATGCCGTAGTGGCGTCTGTAATTGCTGAAGAAAATGAGTTTGATATCATACATGCCCACGACTGGCTTGCTTATCCTGCAGGGATGGCAGCCATGGAGGTTTCAGGGAAACCACTTGTTATTCATGTACATGCAACTGACTTCGACCGTAGTGGCGGCAGTGTAAATCCGGAGGTATACCGTATAGAGAAAAGCGGCATGGATGCTGCTTCCAAGATTATAACAGTAAGTAACCTTACCAGGGATATTGTAATAAATAAGTATAACATTCATCCCGACAAAGTTGAAACAGTATACAATGCCGTTGAACCTGTCAAGATCTCAGAGAATCTCATAATCAGAAAAGGCTTTGACGAGAAGGTGGTTACTTTCCTTGGACGAATTACAATGCAAAAAGGCCCTGAATACTTCATTGAAGCTGCATATAAGGTTCTCAAAGTCATGGATAATGTTAGGTTTGTAATGGCAGGCTCCGGCGATATGATGGAAAAGATGATGCGTCGGGCAGCTGCCCTGAAAATTACTGACCGTTTCCATTTTACGGGGTTCCTGAAAGGATCCGATGTGTTTACAATGCTCGATATGAGCGATGTGTACATTATGCCTTCGGTATCAGAACCATTCGGAATTTCTCCTCTTGAGGCAATGCAATCGAATGTCCCGGTTATTATAAGCAAACAATCGGGAGTGGCAGAAATTCTTACACACGCAGTTAAAACAGATTTCTGGGATATTGATGCCATGGCAGATGCAATTTATGGGATACTGAATTATCCGGCTCTATCAAACATGTTTATCAGAAATGGTAAAGAAGAGGTAATCAGACTGAAATGGGATAATTCAGCCAGACATGTGCGCGATATTTATTACAGAGTCACTGAAAATTATAAGAACTAGTATATGAGTATTTCTACTAAAAAAGCAATTTGCCTTTATTTTCAGGTTCATCAACCTTTCAGACTAAAACGTTACAGGTTTTTTGACCTGGGGCATGACCACTATTATTATGATGATTATTCGAATGAGTCGATCATGAGAAAAGTGGCAGATAAATGTTATCTCCCGGCAAATAAAATTATTCTTGAACTTATTGAGAAGCATAAGGGGAAGTTTAAAGTTACCTTTTCGCTCTCGGGTCTGGTAATTAACCAGTTCAGGTTATATGCTCCCGAAGTTCTCGATTCTTTCAAAGCTCTTGCACAGACAGGTATGGTAGAGTTCCTGGCCGAAACCAATTCCCATTCACTGGCTTCAATCAAAAACCGGAGCGAATTTGAACGACAGGTTTCGAGGCATAAGGAAATGTTAAAAGAGTTCCTCGGCTATGAGGCTACTTCATTTCGTAATACTGAGTTAATATATTCAGATTCAATAGGTTCGTGGGTTGCTGACATGGGGTTTAAATCGATATTGACTGAGGGGGCAAAACATGTTCTGGGATGGAAAAGTCCTAATTTTCTCTATTGCAATTCACTCAATCCGCGGCTTAAAGTGTTGCTTCGGAATTTTGTGTTAAGTGATGATATCGCTTTCCGGTTCTCAAACAGGGATTGGATTGAATGGCCATTAACTGCCGATAAATACGCTTCCTGGATAAACAAACTCGCTCCCAGGAGTGAGCTTTTGAATGTATTCCTCGACTACGAAACATTCGGAGAACATAACTGGAGGGAGTCAGGAATCTTCGATTTTCTTTATCATATGCCGGGGGCTATACTCAAAAAGACACCATTCCGGTTTATGACACCAACTGAAATCGCTGATACTCTGCAACCGGTATCTGCGATTAGCATCCCCTCGCCCATATCCTGGGCAGACGAGGAAAGGGATATTACTGCCTGGCATGGAAATGAACTTCAGGTTGCAGCTCTCGATAAACTTTACAGCCTTGCAACGAAAGTTAACAAGTGCGGAGATGAGACAATTAAAAAAGACTGGGAATATCTGCAATCGAGCGACCATTTTTATTATATGGCCACAAAGTTTTTTTCAGACGGAGCGGTACATGCATATTTCAATCCTTATGAAACACCTTACGATGCATTTATGAATTATATGAATGTGCTTAGTGATTTTGAGATAAGGTTACAAAAGTGGTTCCCCGATACTGCCGAGCAGGATCAGATCTTTAAACTTGGAGCCCAGGTGATTGAAAAGGATATGCTAATAGAAGATCAGGCTGCACAGATAAAGAAACTGGAGAAAAAAGCCGGTAAGTTAAAACCTGTTGTTAAAACTGTAATCAAACCACCTCGCAAGCCAAAAGCAAAACCTGTAACAAAACAGGTAATACCGGTAACCAAACTGATGACAATTCCGGCAGCTAAAACAGCGAAAAAATCAGTAGCAGTGAAGCCAGCTAAGCTTCTCACTAAAAAAGCTAATGCTGAAAAACCAGTTAAAAAATCCAAAACTTCTTTAAAGAAAGTTGTGGCACCAAAAAAAATAACACCTTCTAAAATTGCTGCAAAAGCAAAAAAGAGCAAAACAACAAAATAATTTTCTGTAATTAATAAAGACTAAAAATGAAGGTTGATTTTATATTTGAAACCAGTTGGGAAGTTTGTAATAAAGTAGGTGGGATACATACAGTTATATCTACCAAAGCACTCAAGATAGTAAATGAGATTGGAGATAATTATATACTGATAGGACCAGATGTGTGGAGGGAGGACGTTACAAATCCTGAATTCATTCCTGATGAATCTCTTTTCGCCGACTGGAAAGGAAGTGCTTCATCGGAGGGATTAAGAGTAAAGACGGGAAGGTGGAATATTGCAGGGAAACCTATTGTTATACTATTAGATTTTACACCATATTTCGGACAGCAGAATGAGATATTTGCAGGCTTCTGGGAAACTTACAAACTCGATAGTATTTCAGGGCAGTGGGATTATCTGGAACCGGCACTTTTCGGATATGCAGCCGGGAAGCTTATTGAAAGTTTTACCACGTTTCATCATGGGTATCATAATATTATTGCTCAGTTTCATGAATGGATGACCGGAACCGGGGTGCTGTACCTTGAAAAATATGCTCCATGGATTGCCACTTCCTTTACAACTCATGCCACTGTCCTTGGCAGATGCATAGCCGGGAATAGTCGTCCTTTATATGGCAAAATGGAGAGTTATAACCCAACGCAGATTTCCCGCGAATTCAATGTTATAGCCAAACAATCCCTGGAAAAAATTTCAGCAGCAGTAGCTGATGTTTTTACTACTGTTAGTGAAATAACATCAAGAGAATGCAGCCACTTCCTTGGTAAGAATGTGGACATTGTAACTCCTAATGGCTTTGAAGATTCCTTTGTACCCACAGCTGACAGATTTGATGAGGTGAGAGCAAATGCCAGGATCGCTCTGAAAAAAGTTGCGGAAGCAGTACTTGGATATTCATTGTCAGACGATTGTTTGTTTGTTGTTAACAGTGGAAGATATGAATTCAGAAACAAGGGGATTGATATCCTGATAGATTCTCTCGGGCAACTTAAAAAGGATGACAAAATAGAAAAAGAATGTGTAGCCTTCTTCCTTGTCCCTGCATATCATAAGGGCCCCCGGCAGGAGATCGTCGACATCCTTAATAATAATAATTCGGTACACGAAGGTGACAGGTATCTGACTCATAGTCTGCATTATCCACAGACTGATCCTGTTATGCAACGCATACAGGCAAATAATCTTAATAATGAGAAGGACTCAAAAGTGAAGATCATTTTTGTTCCCTCGTATCTTAATGGTGACGATGGGATCTTTAATATTCCATACTTTGACCTGCTTATAGGTTTCGATCTATCAGTTTTTCCCTCATATTATGAGCCGTGGGGATATACTCCGCTTGAAAGTCTGATGTTCTCTATCCCAACTGTTACAACTTCTCTGTCGGGATTTGGGCTATGGGTTAAAACATATTTTAAAGATCCGGGCAATGGCATCGCTGTTATTGAGAGAACAGATGATAATGAAGTTATTGTAATTGACGAAATCAGAGCTTTCATGTCGAAGTTTATCGGTTTAAGCAACGACGAAATAGCTGAGGCACGCAGGAAAGCTCATGAAGTTTCGAGAATCGCTATGTGGGACACCCTTGTAGACCATTATTTTTATGCTTATAAAATGGCTCTGGCAAAAAGCAGTGAAAGACGGGAAGAGCCCAGGGAATTTGCAATGTTTGTTGAATCCCCCGGAATACTCTCACGTAAACCGCATCAGGTTCCTGTCTGGAAGGATATCTATGTTCAGAGCGACGTTCCTGAAAAATTAGCCACGTTGAAAGAACTGGCTAATAACCTGTGGTGGTCGTGGAATTCTGAAGCAGAGTTGTTATTTAATAATATGGACCCCTCTCTCTGGGAACAGGTTCAGCATAATCCAAAACTTCTGCTTGAGAAGATTGATTATAAGAGACTTATGGTTCTTGAGGATGATGATGAGTTTATAATTGAGCTTAAAAAAATATATGACCTTTTCTGTGCATACAGAGATCGCCCAAATGACACAACCAACCCCTCAGTCGCATATTTCAGCATGGAATTCGGGATACACCCCTGTCTTAAAACATATTCCGGAGGATTGGGAATTCTGGCAGGTGATTATCTCAAAGAGGCAAGCGATTCAAACCTTAATATTACAGGAATAGGATTACTTTACAGATTTGGATACTTCAAGCAAAAGCTCGGTCCGAGAGGTGAGCAACTTTCCATTTATATTGCTGAAGAATTCTCAAGACTTCCGATAAGTGCAGTGAAGGATGCTGCTGGCAATCATCTGGTAGTGAGCCTGGTGTGGCCCGGGCGTTCAGTAAAAATCAGGGTATGGGAGGCTATGGTTGGTAAAGTCAGACTTGTGCTTCTCGATACCGATTTTGACGATAACCTGCCTGAAGACCGTACAGTTACACATTATTTGTACGGAGGCGATAATGAAAACAGATTAAGACAGGAGCTTATACTTGGAATTGGTGGTATTAGAGCCCTTGAAGCAATGGGTTTACGTCCCGATGTATTTCACAGCAACGAAGGCCATTCTGCATTTATTAGTCTCGAAAGACTGAGGATGCTGATCAGCGATCATCATCTTACCTTTAACCAGGCACTTGAAGCCATAAGATCATCAACCTTATTTACAACTCATACTCCTGTACCTGCTGGCCATGATGCTTTTGATGAAGACCTGCTTCGTAAATATATTTCACATTATCACAGCCGGCTTTCAATAAGCTGGGAAGAATTGATGGCATTAGGTCAGTGCGAAGGCGATTCCGATAAGAAATTCAATATGAGTTTCCTGGCAACACGGA
The DNA here is from genome assembly GCA_031396165.1 of Bacteroidales bacterium. Taxonomy (GTDB): domain Bacteria; phylum Bacteroidota; class Bacteroidia; order Bacteroidales; family VadinHA17; genus LD21. Next base: position 23,613 of record JANNKF010000249.1, read on the forward strand.
TGTCGCAGGAAGTTAACGGAGTCAGCAAACTTCACGGTGAGGTAAGCCGTGGGATGTTTAATAAACTGTGGCCTGGATATCTTAAGGAGGAGCTTTTTATCGGACATGTAACAAATGGTGTTCATCATCCTACCTGGACTGCTCCGGAGTGGCGGGAAATTTATAAAGATCTCACGGGTACGGTCAATTTCGATCAGACCGACAGAAGTCTTTGGGAAAAACTCTATACAGTTGAAGATAAGAAGATTTACGAGGTAAAGACTCTTCTTAAGAAAAGGCTGTTCTCAAATATCAGAAAACGGCTTCAGTCGGATATGATTGAAAAACATGTCAGTCCGCGTACATTGTTGAATATAAGCAATCATCTGGATGAAAAAACCCTCACAATAGGGTTTGCCAGACGATTTGCAACCTATAAAAGAGCATCATTGCTATTCAGGGATCTTGACAGGCTTGACCGGATAGTAAATAACCCGCAAAAACCCGTTCAGTTCATTTATGCCGGAAAAGCCCACCCTAATGATGGCGGAGGGCAGGATCTGATAAAGAGGATTTTTGAAATATCACAGATGCCGAGGTTCTCAGGGAAAGTAATTTTCCTTGAGAATTATGATATCGAGCTGGCAAAATATCTGGTCAGGGGTGTTGATATATGGCTCAACACACCTACACGACCGATGGAAGCTTCCGGAACCAGTGGAGAAAAGGCCGTTATGAACGGAACATTACATTTCAGCGTGCTCGATGGATGGTGGGTTGAAGGGTACAGAGCATTTGCAGGCTGGGCATTGCCCAAGAAGAGAACTTACGAAAATCAGGATCTTCAGGATGATATCGATGCTGAAACCATCTATAATATGCTTGAGTATGAGATCGTTCCTGCTTACTATGCATTTAATGATCAGGGTGTCCCCGTTGAGTGGATAAGCCTGGTCAAGAATACAATGGTTAAGATTGCTCCCGAATTTACAATGAAGAGACAGATTGACGACTATTATGAAAAATATTATCTTAAACTCTTTGAGCGCAACAAACACCTGATCAGCAATAATTTTGAGAAGGCCAAGGAACTGGCAGCCTGGAAGCAGACAATGAGGGAAGAATGGGATAATATTGAGGTTATTAACTATAGTTTTGAAAAAGCAGGCGAAAATGTATACCGTTCAGGTCATGATTATAGTGCTGAAATTGCCCTTGATGTCAAAAAGATCCCAAAGGAAAATGTTGGTGTTGAATTTATTATAACACATATGGGTAAACAGGGGCAACATGAATTTGTTGCGAGTGAGGAATTTCATCTGGTGAGCTGTAAAAGCGGGAAATGTCTTTACCGGGCCAGCCTTGTACCTGAAAAGGCGGGATCGTTTTTTTATGGAATCAGAATCTATCCCAGGCATGTTGACCTGCCACACAAACAGGATTTTGCGCTTCTGCGTTGGATAGATTAAATATCGGTTGCTCTCCTGACAGGTTCTCTTTTAAATACTATGCCTGTCCGTGAGGGAAGATATAAATAAAGGTATAAAGGGGCATTTATAATGTTCCTTTCTGCTTTTTTAATAGAGAGGTAAACAGGTTTCCTGTCTATACGGTTATAACCATCGAATAACTGATCATCGGTATCGAGAACGATCCTGAATCTGCCCTGGACAGGGATTCCATAATCTGTGAATGAAAGGGAAGGGTGAAAATTAAAAACAAAAAGCAGTTCTCCTCTAATAAATGCGATTACTTTATCATTATTATTCTCGTATAATCTATTAACATGCTGATTATCAAGTAATTTATAATCGTTGTGGAGATTCACCATTTTCTTGTCAAACTCGCCAAGGCTGTGGTATTTAAGCGCCTTATTTTCTGCAAGATGCCACTGGCGACGGGCATATTTGTAACTCCAGTTGTTTCCCTCTCTCGGAAAATCAATCCATTCCGGATGTCCGAATTCATTTCCCATGAAATTGAGATAACCGCCTCCCGAAGCAGCAAATGTTATGAGCCGTATCATCTTGTGCAATGCGATTCCTCTGTCGGAAGTGAAAGTATGAATCGATTTGTCCATGCAGGTGTACATTTCTGCATCAAGCATCCTGAAAATAAGCGTTTTATCTCCTACCAACGCCTGATCGTGTGATTCACAGTATGATATAATTTTTTCTTCCGGACGGTGTTGGGTTAATTCATGTATGAGCTTACCCATGTCCCAGTTTTCATCAATTGTCTCCTTAACCAGTTTTATCCAGTAATCGGGAACCCCCATTGATAGCCTGTAATCGAAACCATAGCCCATTTTTCCTGTTTCGGAAGCAATTCCAGGCATACCACTCATCTCTTCTGCAACAGTAAGAGCGCCGGGTTTAAAGCTATGTATCAGTTTATTAGCAAGATAAAGGTATATGAGTGCATCTTCATCCTGGTTCCCATCAAAATATTCATCATATGATGTAAAGTTCTTCTCAAGTCCATGATCATAATAAATCATGCTGGTAATTCCGTCGAAACGGAATCCGTCAAATTTATACTCCTCAAGCCAGAAGCGGCAATTTGAAAGAAGGAAATGTATGACGTTATCTTTTCCATAGTCGAAACATAATGAGTCCCAGGCCCTGTGATTTCTTCTTTCACCGGCGTGAAAATACTGCCCTGGCGATCCGTCGAACAATCCCAATCCTTCATTTACATTTTTAACAGCATGGGAATGAACAAGATCCATTATAACCCTGAGACCCGACATATGTGCTTTATCAACCAGTTCTTTCAGATCCTCCGGAGTACCAAACCTTGAAGAAGCAGCGAAAAGGCTTGAAACGTGATAGCCGAAAGAACCATAGAACGGGTGTTCCTGAATGGCCATTAATTGTATAGTGTTATAGCCATCCTTCTTTATGACAGGGATAATATTTTCAGTGAACTCACGGTAAGTCCCGGTTTTTTCTTCCTGGGTAGCCATCCCGATGTGCGCTTCATATATCACCGGAGCCGTTTGCTTTGGCTTAAATGAATCTATTTTCCATTTATACTGTTTCTCAGGATGCCAGACCTGTGCACTGAAAATCTTGGTAATATCATCCTGAACAACCCTTAGCGCGTAGGATGGGATCCTTTCGCCATTACCACCATCCCAATGCACTAATAGTTTAAATAGATCGCCATGTTTAAGTGAGTTATCAGGCAGAATTAACTCCCAGTCACCATTCGCATTTATTTTCTTCATCCTAAATGCTTCAATTTCTTTCCATCCTGTAAATATGCCGGTTACATAAATGTTTTTCGCATTTGGAGCCCATTCTCTGAAAATCCATGAGTTGCCGGTGTGGTGCAAGCCATAGTAGTGATGCCCCATTGCAAAATCAGATAACGTACCATTACCGGAAAGTTGCATCTCTTTTGTCAGACACTTCCCAATGCGATTATCTATGGTTTCTGTAAAAGGATTAAGCCATGGATCGGAATTATAAAAAGCTGACGGATTCATTCGGATGTCAATAAAGGAAATCTTTCCATAAAAGTACAAAAACAAAATCATTATATTGTTCAATTTCAATGTGCTTTGCTAATTTTGCATCCATAATCTTCAGCTATGATAATACACGATGGATGTGAGAATCTTAAACTTACTTCCCCTGTTGTAACTCTTGGTATTTTTGACGGAGTTCACCGTGGACACAGAACCCTTTTGTCAAGTCTTGTTTCAAAGGCCGGAGAGGCCAATGGGGAATCCGTTGTGATTACTTTTTCTCCGCATCCGCGACTGGTGCTTTCGAAAGATCAGGCAAACCTGTCATTTCTTACTACAATGAAGGAAAAGCAGAAACTTCTGGAGAAGGAAGGGATTAGCCACCTGATTATTCTTGATTTTAATGCGGAGTTCAGCAGGATAAATGCATGTGATTTTGTAAAAGAGGTACTGGTAAACAAAATAGGGACAAGACATCTGCTTGTAGGTTATAACCATCACTTCGGAAGCAAAGGGGAAGGAGATTTCAATACCATTGTTAAATGTTCCAGATCACTTGATTTTAAAGTGGAGCAGGTACAGGGTTTCCATACAGAGGAAGGAGCAATAAGTTCATCTGTTATTCGCAGGGCACTTACAGATGGCAATCTCGACACAGCCAATAATATGCTGGGCTATCCGTATCCCTTAAGTGGTAATGTTATTTCAGGAAAGAAGATTGGCCGTTCGATCGGATTTCCGACTGCAAATATAAATCCTGATGATAAAAATAAACTTATTCCGGGAAATGGTGTTTATGCTGTTGAAGTTTTGATTAAGGAAGATGTGTACCCTGGGATGCTGAGTATCGGAACAAATCCAACGGTAAATGAAAATTCTTCAATTCGAAGCATTGAGGTTAATATTATAAATTTTGAAAAGGACATCTATGGGAAAGAGATAACTGTTCTCTTCAGGAAAAGGCTGCGTGATGAAAAGAAATACATGAATCTGAATGATCTGGCAAAGCAAATGGAGATCGATAAAGAGGATGCAATCAGGCTTCTGTCGCAGAAATAACAATTGTTTTATTATATTTGCAAACTTTAAATTTATGTAAACTATGAGCACTATAATTGACGCAATTCAGTACCAGGTTAAAGATATATCTCTGGCAGATTTTGGAAGAAAAGAGATTGAGATTGCTGAAAAAGAGATGCCGGGACTTCTGGCGATCAGAAAAAAATATTCAAAGGAAAAACCTTTAAAAGGAGCGCGCATTACCGGTTCGCTTCACATGACAATTCAGACAGCGGTTCTTATTGAGACCCTTGAAGAACTGGGTGCAGATGTACGCTGGGCCAGTTGCAATATTTTCTCAACACAGGACCATGCAGCAGCTGCAATTGCTGCAAGAGGCATCCCGGTTTTTGCCTGGAAGGGCGAGACACTTGAGGAATACTGGTGGTGTACTGCACAGGCTTTGACATTTCCCGATGGCAAAGGCCCTCATCTTCTTGTAGATGACGGTGGTGATGCGTCACTCATGGTACATCGGGGATATAAAGCCGAGAAAAATCCATCAATACTTAACAAAAAACCTGAGAACAGGGAGGAAGGGATAATTCTTGCCACGCTTAAGGATCTCCTGGTAAAGGAGCCTGGAAAGTGGGCACGTACTGTTAAAGATCTTAAAGGTATTTCAGAGGAGACAACAACCGGGGTTCACAGGTTATACCAGATGATGGAAGCCGGTGAGTTGCTGGTTCCGGCAATAAATGTCAACGATTCGGTTACCAAATCAAAGTTCGACAATCTCTATGGATGCCGTGAATCTCTTGCCGATGGTATTAAGAGAGCTACAGATGTGATGCTTGCAGGTAAAGTTGTTGTTGTCTGCGGATATGGTGACGTTGGAAAAGGATGCGCTAAATCGATGAAATCATATGGCGCCAGGGTAATAGTTACTGAGATAGATCCAATCTGTGCACTTCAGGCATTAATGGAAGGTTTTGAAGTTAAGACTATTGAAGACTCGCTCGATGAAGGCAACATCTTTGTTACAGCTACTGGTAATAAAGATATTGTAACTGTTGAGCATATGAAGAAAATGAAAGACCAGTCTATCGTATGTAATATTGGCCATTTTGATAACGAAATACAGGTTGATAAACTCAATTCTTTGAAAGATGTTAAATTGATAAATATCAAACCTCAGGTTGATAAATATCAGTTTCCTGACGGACACTCAATCTTTATGCTGGCAGAAGGACGACTTGTGAACCTTGGTTGTGCAACCGGGCACCCTTCATTTGTTATGAGCAACTCATTCAGTAATCAGACCCTTGCCCAGATTGAACTCTGGACAAAGAAATACGAAGTTGGAGTCTACCGTCTTCCGAAAGATCTTGATGAGGAGGTTGCACGACTGCATCTGGGTCAGCTCGGAGCTAAACTTACGATCCTTACAAAAGAGCAGTCAGATTATATCGGAGTAAGTCAGACAGGACCTTATAAACCTGATCATTACAGATACTAAATCTTTTAACCACGAGGGAACTAAGTCCCGATAGCTATCGGGATTCACGAAGGTCACAAAGGAATAAAAACAAATTTTTTGCTTTGTGTTCTTGTGTTTCCTTTGTGTGGTTAAAGTCTTCAAAAATAACATTGATAAATTATCAATAGTTATTCCAGACATGGACATTGAGCCCGTCGAAACCTGTTTTGTAGTTCTTCAGGGGGTACCTGCCTATCCCTTCCAGAGGTGTTCCTCCTGAGGCCAGTGAATAATTGGTACCGCATTCAGGACAGATTGCATTCATTGAGTTTGAAGGATCGATTTCCACTGCTATACTTAACTGGTTCATGGCAAAATCGTGAGGACAAGTGCGGTCGTAAGCATAAAATTCATAATCTACCCATGAGAAAATAATTATGCCATTATTATCATAACCGGCAGCAAATCTTCCGATATTATTGGTATTTCTGTTTATCAGAGCTGCATTGCCAAAGGCATTAAGCATAGTAAACTGCGGATCAGTTAACCTGATGTAGAAATCCACATCAACATCAGGTATCACATCGTTTTTTTTGCTGCAGGAGCCTATTATGACTGCCAGTGTCAATGTGATAAAAAAAAGTCTTATTTTTGAAAGTGATGTCACCTGAGATGAATTAGTAATGCAAAAATAGTATTACCCAGTGAAATTAACGTTATCCCGATGTAATTATTGTAGTAGCTGAAAATGAATAATATAACTATGAAAAGACTTTTTCTTATTCTCTTCATTTTAACATTGGCTGTCGGTTCAGCTAATGGTCAGCTTTTCCATAAAAATGCATCGCGCAGGGCTGAAAAGGGATTGTTTGGCAAATCATTAAACAAGAAGAAGGAGGTTAAAATCAGGGAGCCCCGGAGCGTAGTGAGGGCAAAGAAGAAGCAGGAGGCAAACGAAAGGAAGCTTAAAAAAGATTATGCAGCTTTCGTAAAACGCTCTCAGAAGAGAACGATTGAGATTCAAACCCCTGAGGTACAGGAACGTATGAAACAAAATAAAAAAAACCTGGAAGTAAGGGACAAGGCAAAAAAGAAACGATCGCGCCTTAGTAATAAAAGTGCAGGCAGGAAGTATAACAAATAATTATTTTTTCTTTTAAATACTTGTAAAACACCTGTTCACACATTTTTTTATTTGTGGATTATTAAAAAATTTAATATATTTGCTTTTGAAGAGTTCCGGCAACCCCGGAATTCTTCTTATTTTTTTAATATTAGAGAGAAAAATGTCAGAGGTTATTTATGTTACTGCGGATGGGTTGGTGAAGCTTAAGCTGGAGCTCGAACAGTTACGAAATATTGAGCGTCCTTCAATATCAAAGCAGATAGCGGAGGCAAGAGATAAGGGGGACCTTTCTGAAAATGCAGAGTACGCAGCTGCCAAAGAAGCTCAGGGTATGCTCGAAATGAAGATTAATAAGCTCGAAGATCTCGTGGCCAGGGCAAGAATTATTGATGAATCAAAAATAGATATATTTACTGTTCAGATACTTAACAAGGTAAAGATTAAAAATCAGGCTACTAATAGTGTCATGGAATACCAGCTTGTTCCTGAAAGTGAAGCTAATTTCAAACAGGGAAAAATTGCTGTGAGCTCACCAATTGCTCAGGGTCTCATTGGAAAAAAGGTGGGTGATGTTGTGCATATCAAGGTTCCTTCGGGAGTTATACCTTTTGAGATAATTTCTATTTCGATGTAATATTCTTATTCTTAAGTTATCATGGCAACCATTTTTACGAAGATCATTAATGGGGAGATTCCTTGCTATAAGGTGGCTGAGGATGAAAACTATTTTGCATTTCTCGACATAAATCCGTTAAGGGCGGGACATACATTGGTAGTTCCTAAAACTGAAACAGATTACATTTTTGATCTTACCGATGAACAGCTATCAGGAATGATCCTTTTCTCAAAAAAGGTAGCAGCAGCCATCAAATCTGGTTATCCATGCAATCGTATAGGTGTAGCAATTCTGGGGCTCGAGGTACCTCATGCCCACATTCATCTCGTTCCGATGGATAGCATGGAGGATATTAACTTCAGGAATCCTAAAATAAAATTTTCACCTGAAGAATTTAAGGAGATAGCTGCCAGAATCAACCATAAAATAATTCTTTAAATCCAATAAATCTTAGGGCATAACGGACATGTCATGACGGGACACGCCATGACGGGAGGACATGCCATGTAGGGACACGCCATGGCGTGTCCCTACGATCATTCTGTTGTATTATTGTAGGGTCATGCCATGGCATAACCTTCGAATTTAAAAATAAATATTATCTTAGAGATATAATTCTGCCCGCTGCATGAGTTACATCTATGATTTATGGGATGACTTTTTAAGTCTTCTTTTTCCGCGGCTTTGCTATGGTTGCGGAAACCACCTGATGAGGAATGAAAACCTTATCTGCACCGAATGTTATGTGGTAATTCCCAGAACAGGCTATCATAATATTCCTGAAAATCCGGTTGCACAGCTTTTTTGGGGCAGATGTCTTCTGGAACGTGTAGCAGCCTTTTCTTATTATAACAAAGGTAGCAGGATAAGGAACCTTATTCATAATCTTAAATATAAGGGTATTAAGGAGATAGGTGTGGAGCTTGGTTCTATTTACGGAAAGTCGCTCAGATCCTCAGGTTTTACAGCTGATATTGATATAATAATTCCTGTTCCGCTTCATCCTTTAAAAAGACGGAAGCGCGGTTTCAATCAGAGTGAAGTAATTTCAGACGGACTCTCTGCAGCATCCGGGATCCCTGTTGATATAACTACACTGATCAGGGCCACGCGGTCAGAAACTCAAACAAAACGATCGCGTTATGAAAGATGGACTAATGTTGAAGGCATATTCTGTCTGAATGATGCTTCTTCACTCGCTGGAAAGCATATCCTGCTGGTAGATGATGTAATAACTACCGGTTCGACAATAGAATCGTGTGCAAATGAACTTTTAAAGATAGAAGGAGTAAGGGTGAGCGTTGTGGCACTGGCGTATGCTGTAATGTGACCGGAATTTATTCTTTTGCTTTAACCCTCTTCGGATTCTTATTCATAAAATCTTTCCAGCTGTTATAGGCTTTTTCCTGAGTGGGATTATTTGTCTGATAAAAGTGACATAAGGCTGCTGCCAGGCCATCCGTTGCATCGAGCTTAATATCTGTAAGTTTGAATTTCAGGATGTTCATAAGCATTGCTGCAACCTGCTCTTTTGATGCTGCACCCTGACCTGTAATAGACATCTTAATTTTCCTGGGGGCATACTCAAATATCGGCAAAGACCTGGAAAGTGCTGCTGCAATGGCAGCACCCTGTGCCCTTCCGAGTTTTAGCATTGACTGCACATTTTTTCCAAAAAACGGAGCTTCAATTGCCAGTTCATCAGGGTGATATTTATCAATTATTTCGATGGTGCACTCAAAGATATGCTTAAGCTTAATATAATGGTCTGCATACTTTGAAAGATCGATCTGGCCAATAGTAATAAGCTCAGGGATTGTGCCCAGTGTTTTTATAACGCCGTAACCCGTGATGCTGGTTCCCGGATCGATACCAAGTATTATCCTCTCTTTTGGTTTCGCTTTCAAAAAAATCTGATTATCGCGATGATATTATTTTTCCATTACAAACGCATTATTCATCCAAGCAGGTTTCTCTGAAAATTGAGGATAACGGCTGAATTCCAGAATTCCTTTTGCTGAAACCGATCCGTTTTCAAGATAGTAAATAGCTTCTTTCAGACAGGCCTCATTACGATCGACAAAATCATGGGTAATATCGTCAGGCAAAACTTTAGAAGGTATTATACCTGCAAAATAGTCACCCTGATTCTGGGAGTTCACCATCTTAAATGTTACAGGCCACATGTAGTATTTCTTGCCTATTTCCCATCCATTCATCCCGGTAGGTTTTCCATTCGTAGTATCGCCAATACTGATAACATTTACATGCGGTTTCAGACCATTCATTACAGCTTCACTTGCTGATGCAGTGGAGCGTGTGGTTATTACTACCAGTCTGGTTAGAGACAATGAATAGGGCGTTGTTTTGAAATTATAGGAGTTGTTGGCATCCTGATGCTGATCGTTATACTGTAATTTGGCAAAAATGGCACCCTGTTTGCCATCGCCGGCAATATAGCTGGCAAGTGTTTGTGCAATATTAAGATAGCCTCCGGAATTATATCTCAGGTCAAGAACCAGATCTGTAATATTATTTGCTTTAAAAAAAGCAAAAGCAGTAGCCAGCTCAGCTGAAGAGGGAGTAATGAAAGATTCAAATACAAGATGCCCTGTTATACCAGTTTTCAGATGAAGAGTATCGTATGCAAGTACTGTATTTACAATGAAGGTGGATTTGGTTGCAGAAAGGGTAACATCGGTGCCATCGGGCTTGGTAAACACGAAAACCTTCGAAATTCCTGCTGTACTTGGTCCAATAAGATTTGTATAAGCTGCACCATCATTGGCAAGTAAAATTGGTGCCGGATCAATTCCTGAGATAGTTTTAATTATCCATCCTCTTCGAACACCACTTGCATAAAGTGTTGAGTTTTTATAGATCATTGCAATTCGGGCTTTTGCTGTATTATCAAGACCGATCCTGAAACCGAATCCTACGAATTCACCCTGCATCTCCGCGTTAAACTGGTCATAGTCAGCTGCAAAACTCCATCTGTCGAGTTCCTGGTAGCGCATAGCATCGAGTAATTCATAAGGGTCGCTATAATTTCCTTTATTAGAAGGGTT
>JANNKF010000177.1:0-14992 GCA_031396165.1 Bacteroidales bacterium
GTTTTTCGGGTAACTACTGAAGTTGAATGGGAAAGTACTGATTTCAAGCCTGTCATTACATTCTAATTATAAACCAAATGTATTAAATTTTTACTTCCTTTTTGTACCTTCGCAAAAACTGAATTATGAGTAAAAAAGGAAGGGGCGATCAGAGAGCCTCAGTTTCAAAGGAAACATTAACAGAACAGATACTTGCAGCATTTTCAAAAAGTCCCGATCAGGCCTTCAACTATAAACAGATTGCTAAAAGAATAAATATTACCGATACAGCTGAAAAACAGATGGTCTCGGACATACTTCGTGATCTTACAAAACAGGGTAGTGTTCAGGAGCTTTTTCACGGAAAGTATAGGGCGAAGCAAACCCGTGGCTATATTACAGGAACTGTCGATATGACAAGGCAGGGATATGGTTTTATAAATACTGAAGATCTCGAGGATGATGTCTTTGTCACCGCTAAAAATCTTAAAACAGCTCTCCATGGCGATAAGGTGAAGGTGTGGCTTTATGCTAAACGGAAGGGCGCACGTCCCGAGGGCGAGGTTGTGGAGATCATCGAAAGATGGCGTACTTCCTTTGTGGGAACAGTTGAGATAATGCCGAATTTTGCATTCCTCATTCCCGATAATAAGAATATGCCTTTCGACCTCTATATCCCTACATCCAAACTGAATGGTGCCCTCCAGGGTCAGAAAGCCGTTGCAAAAGTTGTCGACTGGGATCCTATATCAAAGAACCCGGTTGCAGAGATAATCAATGTTCTGGGTTATCCCGGTCTGCATGAAACAGAGATGCATGCCATCCTTGCTGAGTTTGAGCTTCCGTACCATTTTACTGAGGAGGTTGAAAGCGATGCAGAGAGGATCTCTGCAGGGATTACTGAAAAAGATCTCAGCGAACGTCGCGATTTTCGCGGGGTACCAACATTCACGATCGACCCTGCCGATGCAAAGGATTTTGACGATGCTCTTTCTCTTAAGAAACTCGAAAACGGAAACTGGGAAGTTGGTGTTCATATCGCCGATGTTACTCATTATGTCAAAATAGGATCACTTGTTGAAGAGGAAGCTAAACAGAGAGCTACCTCAATTTACCTTGTCGACAGGGTGGTGGCCATGCTTCCTGAAAGACTTTCAAACAATATCTGTTCACTAAAACCTTCAGAGGACAAGCTCACATATTCTGCTGTTTTTGAGCTGAACGATAAATCGGAGGTTATAGAGGAGTGGTTTGGCAGAACAGTTATCAATTCTGACAAAAGATTCTCATATGGTGAAGCTCAGCAGGTGATAGATACCGGCGATGGGGATATGAAGGAAGAAGTTCTCATTCTTCACAGGCTTGCCCAGCAGCTGCGTACAAAAAGATTTGCCTCGGGAGCATTCGCTTTTGAAAAAATTGAAGTGCGATTCGATCTTGATGAGGCAGGTAAGCCACTTGGGATAAAGTTCCGCGAGATGGGTACTGCTAACCAGCTGATAGAGGAATTCATGCTGCTGGCCAACAAACGGGTAGCAGAATATGTTGGGAAAAAGCTGAAAGGTAAAACATTCGTTTACCGTATTCATGACAAACCAAATCCTGAGAAGATCAGTAACTTCAGTCATTTTATTACCCGTTTCGGTTATAAACTGATCGAAGATGACAAGACTTCCCTTCCGAAGGCTATGAATAAACTATTGCACTCTGTTGCCGGAAAGAAGGAACAGAACATTATTGAAACACTTGCTCTCAGATCGATGGCGAAAGCGATCTATTCAACTGATAATATCGGCCATTACGGATTATCCTTTAAACACTACACCCATTTCACTTCACCGATCCGCCGCTATCCCGACATGATGGTTCACAGGCTGCTCACTGCATATCTTGACCATGAAAATCCCAATGCAACTGATAAATATCAGAAGATGTGCGACCACTCTTCAAAGATGGAAAGACTCGCGGCTGAGGCTGAAAGGGCTTCCGTGAAATACAAACAGGTAGAGTATATGAGCGACAAAACCGGAAAGGTTTTTGAAGGTGTTATCTCAGGTGTTACCGAATGGGGCATCTATGTTGAGATAATCGAGAATCAGTGTGAAGGAATGATTCATATCCGTGAACTCGCCGACGATTTCTATGAATATGACGAAGAGAACTACTGCATCAAGGGGCGCTCAACCGGAAAGATTTATACCCTCGGCGATCGTGTTAACATTGTCGTGGTGAAAGCAGATCTTCAGAAAAAGCAGCTGGATTACAGGCTTGTATAAGAATTTTACCTCATTCCCCCCTGCCCTGAAGGAGAAGGGGGTAACCAAAACATAATGAGTTAATTAAGTCCCTCTCCTTCAGGAGAGGGATTTAGGGTGAGGTCCTTTGGTAAAACAGGAGAGGGATTTAGGGTGAGGTCCTTTCGTAAAACAGGAGAGGGATTTAGGGTGAGGTGCTATAACTTATCATTTTCTATAATCCTGAGTAACTCTCCAACAGCTTCCTCCTCAGGCACATTCTTCAGAACCGGTAAAGTACCCTTATAGATATTCACCTTCCCTGCAGCAGCTCCTACATACCCGTAATCAGCTCCTGCCATCTCCCCCGGACCATTAACAATACATCCCATAACAGCTATTTTAAGCCCCTTCAGGTGCGCGGTCGCCGCCTTTACCTTTTTTACTGCATCCTGTAGATTGAATTTTGTTCTGCCGCATGTAGGGCACGAAAGGTACATAGTACGGGTTATTCGGGTTTCTGTACATTGAAGAATTGAAAACGAGAGAGCAGTAACATCCCTGAATGAGACCTCCCCGGTATTTGTTATGGAAATGCCTGCTAGCCTTTTGTCAGTAACATATCTTCCCAGAAGTGCCGAAGCTTTTATCTGCAGCTCTTCAAGGTTGTTTTCATGAAATACCGGATTAAGGATTATATGATGTTTCAGGTTATTTTCAGTCAGATCATTCATAAACCGATGTGGCGCATACTGCTCTTTATCAGGATAAAATGTGAATAATACAAGAACTTTATCCGGATCAGGGTTTTTAAGATACTCAATATCATAGTGCGATCCGGTTAGCAAAAGATTTAACCTGTCTGAATCATATCTCTTTTCATGATACGTTTCCGGTGAGAAAAGTGGAATTACTTTTTCATTCTCCTTCTTCTCAAACCATTTTTTATATGGCAGGACAATCAACGCATCATCCGGAATAAAAACAGGTTGTTCTTTTGCAATTATAAGATCGGCTGAACCATCTGTCTTTTGCACAATTGCTGTTAATAAATTAACACTAAATCCGGCTTCCCTGTATTCTTCTGTATCAATTTTCGCAAAAGATGACATGTTCGCAATTACAACCGGGCCGTTTATTTTCCGGAGCACATCCGGCTTTATGGAAGGAGATTTGAAAGTAACTGGTTTTTCAGGCATTGTAGCTGAGAACCCCCTGGGATAGTAATCTGCGAGTTTTCTGGCAACAGGAATCTCTTTCTCTGGATCTTCTGATAGCGAAACCCTTATCGTATCCCCGATACCTTCAGAAAGCAGCGCGCCAATACCCGCTGCTGATCTTATCCTTCCATCTTCACCTTCTCCAGCCTCTGTAACTCCCAGATGAAGCGGATATGACAACCCTTCACTCTGCATCCTGCCGACAAGCATACGTGTCGATTCAATCATAATTGAGGTGTCTGATGATTTCATCGATAGTACAAGGTCATTGAAGTTCTCAGATCTGAAAATACTGATAAACTCCATTGCCGAGGTCACCATCCCTGCAGGCGTGTTTCCAAAGCGGGTCATAATCCGGTCGGAGAGAGACCCATGGTTAATCCCGAGCCTGATCACTGTCTTATTTTCACTGCAGATCTTAATAAGGGGAAGTAGTTTGGAGTGTGTCTTTTCAAGCTCTTCTCCATACACTTTTTCTGTAAGTTCCTGTTTCTCAAATGAGGCTCTTTTGTCGGCATAATTCCCGGGATTGATCCTCACCTTTTCCACAATTCCTGCTGCAACCTCGGCCGCAACCGGATTGAAATGTATATCGGCAATGAGAGGTGTTAAAAATCCTGCTTTCCTTAACTCTTTCTTTATATTCGCCAGGTTTTCAGCTTCCCTGATCCCCTGAGCAGTAAGCCTTACATAATCTGCACCCGCCTCAATAATCCTGATACATTGGGCAACCGAAGCTTTTGTATCAAGGGTATCAGTGTTCGTCATAGATTGAATACGGATGGGATTATCTCCACCCAATGGAGTAGATCCGATAGTTACAACAGACGATAAATATGGATTTGGATTTCGCATAGTCCTACCTCTCCCAATCCACACCATCTTTTCTGTCTTTGAGTGTAACTCCGATCTTTCCAAGTTCCGCCCTAATCTTATCTGAAGTTCCAAAGTCTTTGTTGCTCTTTGCATCCTGCCGCAGGTCAATAATTATCTTCATCAGATCCTCTGTGAGTTTCTCATTTCCCTTTCCGGCAGATTCATCTTTCAGTCCGAGGATCTCAAAAACAAAGGTATTAAACAACCACTTAAGCGACTCTAATCCTGCCGCATCTGTCTTCTCTGTTCCATCAGCAACTAAGTTAATTATCCTTACACCCTCAAATAAATGCGATAGAACTATCGGACTGTTCAGATCGTCATCCAGGGCCTCATAACATTTTTGTTTGAGTTTCTCAACATCGACAGTTGATGTTGCAGATGGTTTAAGTTTATTAAGTGTTTCAAATGCCTTCATCAGTTTCTGCATCCCTTTTTCCGCAGCCTGTAGTGCTTCGTTGGAGAAATCAACCGTACTTCGGTAATGTGCCTGAAGGATAAAAAATCTTATTGTCATCGGACTATAAGGCTGTTTCAATACCGGATGATCACCGCTGAAAAGCTGATCAAGGGTTATAAAATTCCCAATCGAACGGGCCATCTTTTGCCCGTTGATCGTGATCATATTATTGTGCATCCAGTAGTTAACAGATTCTATTCCATGCGCCGCTGTCGACTGTGCTATCTCACAATCATGATGCGGGAATTGAAGATCCATGCCTCCACCATGGATATCGAACACATCACCCAGGTATTTCACACTCATTGCCGAGCACTCGAGATGCCATCCCGGAAAGCCTATGCTCCAGGGCGACGGCCATTTCATTATATGTTCCGGTGCAGCCTTTTTCCAGAGTGCAAAATCGAAGGGGTTTTTCTTTTCATCCTGTCCTTCCAATGCTCTTGTATTGCTCTGAAGATCCTCAAGGATTCGCCCCGAGAGCTTTCCGTATTTGTATTTTTCATTGTATTTTAGAACATCGAAATACACTGAGCCATTCACTTCATATGCATAACCCTTCTGCAGGATCTCTTTTATAAGCTCCTGCTGTTCAATAATATGTCCGCTTGCCCTCGGCTCAATTGAAGGAGGAATAGTATTCAGCTGTTCAAGATTTTTATGATATGTATTCAGATATTTCTGAACAACTTCCATCGGCTCAAGATGCTCCTGACGTGCCTTTTTTGTTATCCTGTCTTCGCCCGTTCCTGCTGTTTCGTCTTCAAGGTGTCCGACATCTGTTATATTTCTCACATATCTTACTTTATAACCAAGATGAAGAAGGTACCGGTGAAGAAGATCGAAGATTATTGCCGGACGGGCATGACCAAGATGAGCGTTGCTATAAACTGTCGGCCCGCACACATAGATTCCCACAAAAGGAGCATGAAGCGGCTTGAAAAGCTCTTTTTTCTTCGTCAGACTGTTGAAAATGGATAAGTTGTTCTGCATTATACTATTATTTGATATGCAAAAATAGAGTAAAATCCATTAACCGCAAAGCACGCAAAGTAGGCGCAAAGTACGCAAAGATATATTTCTGTATATATTCCCTTTGCGATCTTTGCGGTTCATCCTTGGCGACCTTTGCGGTTAAATTTTAATTTTGGGATTGACTTCTTCGGTTTTGGGGTGATTTTTTTTGTGTTTCCAAAAATCATTTTTATCTTTGACCCCACAAATCAGATATTCCTTCCTTAAAAAGGGTGTTTGGTTTTTATTAAGAAGGGTGAAGAGATTAGGCTCTGCGAAACCCTGGCAACCAATCCGCCAACCGGCGGGGAACGGTGCCAAAACCTAATCCCGGAAAGCCGGGAGATGATAAAAATTTTAACACTGAAAAAATGAATTACATTCATCTGTCCCACAACAACTTTATCATGCCACTCATGCCTATGTGCATGTGCAGGTAGCACTTTGATCTGTAATCCGACATTTTCTAATCAACAACCGGAGGTCAGGTAGCGATAGCTGTATCTGTCTGACCGGTAAATTGCAAATTCTAAAAACTAAAAAAATGGGAACAAGAAAAATAAATTTCGAAACTCTTCAGGTTCATGCCGGCCATCAGCCCGATAATGACACCCTGTCAAGAGCCGTACCTCTTTACCAGACTACTTCTTACGTATTTAAAAGTGCAAAACATGCTGCCGATCTCTTCGATCTTGCAGAATGGGGTAATATCTACACTCGTATAAATAATCCTACAACAGATGTTTTCGAAAAGAGGGTTGCCGCCCTCGAGGGTGGTGTTGCATCTCTGGCAGTCTCCTCCGGACATGCTGCTCAGTTTATTACATTGACTACAATTATGAAACAGGGGGACAACTTCATAACGTCTCCGTTTCTCTATGGTGGAAGCCATAACCAGTTCAAAGTTACTCTTGCCAATTTCGGTATCGATGCCAGATTTGCAAAGGACCTCAACCCGGTTTCATTCGAAAAGCTGATAGATAAAAAGACTAAAGCCATTTACGTTGAATCCATCGGAAACCCCGGTTTCAATGTTCCCGATTTTGATGCATTTTCGAAACTGGCTGTTAAACATGGCCTGCCACTTATTGTTGATAATACATTCGGGGCTTGCGGTTACCTGTGCCGTCCGATTGAATATGGTGCAGACATTATTGTGCAATCGGCTACCAAATGGATCGGTGGACATGGTACAAGTATTGGGGGGGTTATTACCGATGCCGGTAATTTCAACTGGAACAATGGCAACTTCCCTGTTTTTACTGAACCTGCAGAGGGTTACCATGGAAAAATATTTGGTGATATATTCTCACAGACTTCACCCTCAGGAAATATTGCATTTATTGTAAAAGCAAGGGTTGAGGGTCTCAGGGATATTGGTCCTGCTATAAGTCCGTTCAATTCATTTCTTTTGTTACAGGGACTCGAAACACTGTCATTGAGAATGGAACGGCATATTCAGAATACTCTTGCACTCGCAAAATGGCTTCAGGCTCATCCTGCGGTAGAGAATGTAAATTATCCCGGTTTGGAAGGAAATCCTCATTATACACTTGCAAAGAAATATCTTCCGAAAGGTGCAGGTGGAGTTCTGAGTTTCATCCTAAAAGCCGAGAAATCAAAATCGGTAAAACTGGTGGAATACCTGAAGCTCGTCAGCCATCTTGCCAATGTAGGTGATGCAAAAACACTCATCATTCAGCCATCAGCAACAACTCACTCACAAATGTCAGCAGAAGAACAGCTTGCCATCGGAATCGATCCGGGACTCTTCAGGGTCTCTGTCGGCATTGAGCATATCGACGATATTATTTATGATTTCGAACAGGCATTCAGTAAGGTATTATAGATATAATGTACCCCCTTTCCCGTCCCGCCTTAGCGGGAAGCTTTGTTTTCTACATCTTCCCTCCTGGGGGAAGGCTGGGAAGGGGGTAACTCAAAAAACAGACGAAATAAAAGAATTTTGAAATGACAAGAGCTAAATTAAGAATTGGGTTATTCGGCTATGGTTGTGTTGGCCAGGGCCTTCATGATGTACTGAACAGCAGTAAGGGATTTAAAGCAGATATTGTAAAGATCTGCGTAAAGGATCACACCAAAGAGAGAAGGATCCCTATGGAGAATTTCACCTACGATAAAGATGAGATTCTCAATGATCCCTCAATTAACCTGGTCGTTGAACTTATCAACGATGCTGATGAGGCATTCAGCATTGTAACAACTGCTCTTAAGAGCGGTAAAAATGTTGTATCGGCTAATAAGATGATGATTGCGAACCACTTTAAAGAGCTTGTTGATCTTCAGGCAAAATATAAGGTTTCAATGTTATATGAAGCATCTGCCGGAGCAAGCATTCCTATTATCCGTAACCTTGAGGAGTATTATGATAATGAGCTTCTTTACTCGCTGCGGGGGATCCTGAACGGTACAACAAATTACATACTTACTAAAATGCATAATGAAGGCATTGCCTACTCAACGGCATTGAAAGAGGCTCAGGAAAAAGGTTTTGCAGAATCTGATCCTACTCTAGATGTTGAAGGATGGGATCCGAAGTACAAGCTTTGCATAATAACCGGCCATGCTTACGGTCTGTTTCTGAAACCGGAAGAGGTATTTCACTACGGGATTAATAAAATATCAGAATTTGATATTCAATATGCCAAAGAGAAAGGTTTTAAAATTAAACTGGTGCCTTATGTCGGCAAAACAAATGAAAATACTATTACGAGCTTTGTGCTGCCGCGGTTCATCTCTTCTGATAAATATCTTTATAATGTTGATAACGAATATAATGGGGTTATAACTGAAGCAGCATTTGCCGACAAACAGTTTTTCAGTGGTAAAGGCGCAGGAGGACATGCTACAGGAAGTGCTGTTCTTTCAGATATTTCAGCCAACTCGTACGGCTACCGGTACGAATACAAGAAATTTCAGCAGGGTACTGTCTCAAACTATACCCGGAATCATAAACTTGAGGTCTACCTGAGGTATAACGATGAAAAGGACAGGGAATTATTTGGATTTGAGGAAGTCTCGGAATACTTTAGCGGAAGATTTTATAAATATGTGATCGGAGTGGTTAATCTCGAAAAACTTTACACTCTACGGGAACAACTTCCCACTCTGGATGTTTTTATAGTGAATACCGGCCGAAAAATTGCAAACTAATTACTTAACAAATTGAAACAACCTTTAGAAGATATTATCCAACACAAAATCCTCATCCTCGATGGGGCAATGGGCACCATGATCCAGAAACATAAGCTACTGGAGAATGATTACAGGGGCGAGAGGTTTAAGGATCATAAAATGCTGCAAAAGGGCAATAATGATTTGTTGTCTGTTACAAAACCGGACATCATTAAAGCCATTCACAGACAATATCTCGAATCAGGAGCAGATATTGTAACCACAAATACTTTCAATTCCAACAGGATCTCAATGTCGGATTATGGAATGGAGAGCCTTGTTTATGAGATGAACTTTCAGTCGGCACGGCTCGTAGCTGATGCTATAACAGAATTTGAGAACTCAAAAGAGCCTCAGACTCATTACATTGCAGGCACATTGGGCCCCACTAACCGCACCGCATCTATGTCATCTGATGTTAATGACCCGGGTGCAAGGGCAGTCTCATTCGATCAGCTCGTTGAGGCTTATTCGGAACAGGTTCGTGGTTTGATTGATGGCGGGGTTCAAATCCTTCTGGTTGAGACAATATTTGATGTGCTTAATTGCAAGGCTGCTCTTTTTGCCATCGATTCTGTTTTTGAGGAGAAGGCTAAGCGTCTTCCTGTTATGGTTTCGGGTACAATTACCGATGCCAGTGGCAGGACACTTACCGGCCAGACTCTCGAGGCATTTATGGTCTCTGTATCACATTTTCCCCTTCTGAGTATCGGTCTCAACTGCGCACTGGGTGCTGAACAGTTACGCCCTTTTGTTGAAGAGATGTCAGCCAAAACAGGTTTCTATGTTTCGGTTCATCCTAATGCCGGCCTGCCCAACCAGTTTGGAGAGTATGACCAGTCAGCTTCATTCATGGCCTCGATAGTTGAGGACTTTATGAAAGAAGGTTGGGTGAATATTATCGGTGGATGTTGCGGAACAACACCTCTTCATATTCAGAAAATTGCAGAATTATCTAAACAGTATAAACCCAGGATTAAGCCTGAGATAAAGAAGTTTACGAGGTTGAGCGGCCTCGAGGTCCTCACAATTGCTCCGGAAACAAACTTTGTTAATGTCGGAGAACGTACAAATGTCTCAGGATCGATTAAGTTTGCCAGACTCATAAAGGAAGAGAAATACGATGAAGCTCTGGCTGTTGCCAGGAATCAGGTCGACGGGGGTGCACAGGTAATCGATATCTGCATGGATGAGGCCATGCTCGACTCGGAAAAAGCTATGGTTAAGTTTGTTAACCTGATCATGGCTGAGCCCGATATCTCGAAACTTCCGCTGATGATCGATTCTTCACGCTGGAATACGATTGAATCTGCTCTCAAATGCATTCAGGGTAAATCGGTTGTAAACTCAATAAGCCTGAAAGAGGGCGAGGAAGTCTTTCTTTCACATGCACGCAAGATCAGAAAGTATGGGGCCGCGGCTATAGTTATGCTTTTCGATGAATCCGGTCAGGCAGATACTTTCGAAAGAAGGATCAGTGTGGCCGAAAGATGCTATCGTTTGCTTGTTGATAAACTGAATTTCCCTCCTGAAGATATAATATTTGATCCTAACGTTCTGGCCATTGCTACCGGAATAGAAGAACATAATAACTATGCAATCAATTTCCTCAGATCAGCAGAATGGATCAAGGCAAATCTGCCTCATGTAAAGATAAGCGGCGGAATCAGCAATCTTTCATTCTCTTTTCGTGGGACTGATAAAATCCGTGAGGCAATACACTCTGTATTCCTTTTTCATGCAATAAAATCCGGACTTGATATGGGTATTGTCAACCCGGGTATGTTGCAGGTTTACACTGAGATAGACCCGGAGTTGCTTCATCTTACAGAGGATGTTGTACTCAACAGGAGAAAAGATTCCACTGAACGGCTTGTAAAATTCGCCGAAGGTATCAGGAATGAAGGGAAAAAAGTTGAAAAGGAAGATGCATGGCGTCAGCTCCATGTAATAGAGAGAATAAAGCATTCACTTATCAGGGGACTCGATGAGTTTATTGAACAGGATGTTGAGGAGGCCCGATCTCTTTTCAGCCGTTCAATTGAATTGATTGAAGGGCCGCTTATGGGAGGGATGAATGAGGTAGGCGACCTCTTCGGATCGGGGAAAATGTTCCTTCCCCAGGTAGTCAAGAGTGCCCGTGTGATGAAAAAAGCAGTTGCAAAACTCGCCCCGTATATTGAACTGGAAAGCCTGGGAGAGGAGAAAAAAACTGCCGGTAAGATTCTTCTGGCTACTGTTAAAGGCGATGTTCATGATATCGGCAAAAACATTGTCGGTGTGGTTCTCTCCTGCAATAATTATGAGATTATTGATCTTGGCGTAATGGTCCCGGCTGAAAAGATCCTCGATACTGCCATAAGAGAAAAAGTAGATATCATCGGTCTTAGCGGACTAATTACTCCCTCTCTTGAGGAGATGGTACATGTAGCTTCTGAGATGGAACGCAGAAAATTTATTTTACCGCTTATTATCGGAGGTGCAACAACATCCGAAATACATGCTGCTGTTAAGGTCGATCCTGCATATTCCAATGCGGTAATTCACGTAAAGGATGCCTCAAAGGCGGCAGGTGTGGTCTCTGCATTACTGCAAAAAGACAATAGTGCTTATGTGAAAGGCGTAAAGGATAAATACAGGAAACAGAGGGACGATCATGCTTCACGGCAGACTGAGAAAAACCTTCTTTCATTGAATGAAGCAAGGAAAAATAAGTTGGCCACTGACTGGACAAAAGTAAGTCCATTCCAACCACTTAAACCGGGTCGTCATCAGATAACTGAGATTGATCTGAATGAACTTAAAGGGTATATAGACTGGACCTTCTTTTTCTTCTCGTGGAAAATTTCCGGGAAATATCCTGCAATTTTCAAAGATCCTGTAAAAGGGGAGGAGGCAAAGAAATTGTTTGATGATGCCCAGTTCTATCTGAAGGAAATTATCAACCACCGCCTACTTACTGCCAGGGCTGTATTCGGTTTATATCCTGCTGTCTCTGATGGTGATGATGTGAAGATTTTCTCCGAAAACGGGCATAAAGAACTTAAATCGGTTTTCAGGTTTTTAAGAAATCAGGAAATAAAGGAAAAAGGTGTTCCTAATCTTTGTCTTTCTGATTACATAGCTCCTGAATCTTCAGGTCTTACAGATCATATCGGGGCTTTCGTCGTAACTGCTGATATTGATAAGGATGCGTTTGCCAGGTATAAAAATGATGACTACGCTACTATCATGATAAGGATTCTGAGCGATCGTCTGGCAGAGGCTGCAGCTGAATGGCTTCACGAAACAATCAGGCGCGATTATTGGGGTTATTCATCCGGCGAAAAACTTGACATTGATGCATTGTTGAAACTGAAATATAAAGGAATAAGACCGGCCCCGGGTTATCCTGCATGTCCCGATCATACCGAGAAAAGAGTTCTCTTCGATCTTCTTGAAGCGGAAAAAACGGTTGGCGCGGAACTTACGGAAAACTACGCTATGATCCCACCTGCCTCTGTAAGCGCTTATGTCTTCTCCCATCCGGGTTCAACTTATTTTAATATCGGAAAGATTGGCCCCGATCAGCTTAAAGATTATGCTGAAAGAAAGAAAATGAATATTAACGAGGCAGCCAGATGGCTTGCACCTAACTTATGATTTGAAGATGAGTGTTATTGAAAAAATTAACAACGCAAAAGGACCACTTTTCACATTTGAACTTTTACCCCCTCTTAAAGGCCACAGTATTGAAAGGATTTACACAGCCATCGACAGACTTATTGAATTTGATCCGGCATATATAAACTTTACGTCTCATCGTAATGAGACTACATACCATGAAAGACCCGATGGCCTCCTCGAAAAAAAGGTGGTACGTATCCGGCCAGGGACAATTGCTCTGGCTGCAGCTGTAAAGTATAAGTACAACATAACTGTTGTGCCGCACATTCTATGCGGAGGTTTCACAAAAGAGGAGACGGAAAATGCACTCATCGAAATGAATTTTCTTGGAATTCATGATGTACTTGCGCTCAGGGGCGATCCTCAGAAGGGAAGCCGCAGGTTTATGGCTGAGAAGGATGGCCATGCAAATGCGACCGAACTGGTAAAACAGATCGCAAATATAAATAACGGAAAGTATCTTGAGGACTCACTTGAAAATACTGCTCCAACAAGTTTCTGCATAGGAGTGGCAGGATATCCAGAAAAACATTTCGAAGCTCCCAACCGACAGGTAGATATTGAAAATCTGAAGATTAAGGTTGAAGCAGGGGCAAGTTACATTGTCACCCAGATGTTTTTTGATAACAGAAAGTTCTGCAGATTCAGGGATGAATGCAGGAAAGCCGGAATTACTGTTCCTATTATAGCAGGAATAAAACCAATCTCTGCTATTAATGATATTAAGTTACTGCCCCAGGCCTTTCATATTGACCTTCCGAACGATCTTGTTACCGCCGTTCAAAAATGTAAAACCGATAAAGATGCGCGCGAAGTGGGTATCGAATGGACAACCGCACAGTCTAAAGAACTGATAAAAGAAGGAGTTCCAGGCATACATTATTATACCCTCGGCCGATCCGATAATGTCGCAAGAATTGTAAAGGCTTCGTTCTAGAGTTTAAACGCCTTCTCTATCTTCTCCACGTAATCAAGTTTCTCCCATGCGAAGAATTCTACTTTCTTCAGAGAAACTTTTTTACCATTGTCATTTACAGGTACTGATTTACTTCCTGCTACAGGGTAATATACTTCAACATTCTGTGAATAGCTTTCACGTCCGAAGTGACCATAGGATGCTGTTGGAAGAAAAACAGGGTTCTTCAGTCCGAACCTCTCAACAATTGCATATGGGCGCATATCGAACAACTTATTAATTGTCTGGGCTATCTCTCCGTCACGGAGGGTATTGCCCTTCTTGTCTTTTACTTTTGCAGTTCCATATGTATTCACATACAAACCAACCGGCTGGGCAACACCAATTGCATAAGCAACCTGTACCAGAGCCTGGTCGCATACACCAGCAGCCACAAGGTTTTTGGCAATATGTCGTGCTGCATATGCTGCCGACCTGTCTACTTTGGATGAATCTTTTCCTGAGAATGCTCCGCCACCATGTGCACCATGACCGCCGTATGTGTCAACTATGATCTTACGTCCGGTAAGCCCCGTGTCACCATGAGGACCTCCGATTACAAACTTACCTGTTGGATTGACAAGTAGTTTAAAATCATTCGCAAAAAGTTTCTGTATCCTTGCAGGCAGACTTTTCTTTACTCTGGGAATAAGATATTTCTCAATATCTTCCTTTATCTTATTCTGCATTGCTTTTTCGGCAACTAGTTCGGCTTTACGCGATTTGTCTTTCGGCATCTCAAACTCGTCGTGCTGTGTGCTTATTACTATGGTATCAATACGAAGCGGGTTATTGTTATCATCATATTCGACAGTTACCTGCGATTTACTGTCGGGACGGAGGTATTTCATCTGTTTGCCTTCACGTCTTATATCTGCAAGTACCTGAAGCAGCCTGTGTGCCAGTTCAATGGTAAGTGGCATATAATTGTCCATCTCGCGACATGCATATCCAAACATCATACCCTGATCGCCTGCACCCTGCTCTTCAGGTTTCTCCCGAACAACACCCTGGTTAATATCGCTCGACTGTTCATGAATGGTTGAAATAAGTCCGCAGGAATCGCAGTCGAAACGGTATTCTGCTTTTGTGTATCCGATCTTACGGATAACGCCGCGTGCTGCTTCCTGAACATCTACCCATCCATTGGTACGGACTTCACCGCCACAAACAACAAGACCGGTTGTTACGAAAGTCTCGCACGCAACTTTTGATTCCTTATCCCAGCGCAGGAATTCATCAAGCAAAGCATCTGATATCTGATCGGCTACCTTATCGGGGTGCCCTTCTGAAACTGATTCTGAAGTAAATAAATATCCCATAATTCAAATTTTAAGTTATCAAATTAAAAAAAAGTTCGAAGTGCCTAAAGTGCCTAGAGTGCCTAAAGTTC
>JANNKF010000281.1:0-3808 GCA_031396165.1 Bacteroidales bacterium
AAAGAGGTGGACAAGTCAGGCCTTTTCTATTGAAGAAGCTTTTGTTTTTCATACCAATAAAGGGAAAAAGAAATCAATGAGTCAACCACCCCGGTCGGGAAATAAGATATTGTATATATGAGATAATCAATGGTTCCCGACCACCCCTCATTCAAAAGGATGGGAAAATTGTTTAATGTAATCCCATTCATTTCCAACTCCTGAGGTTGAAGGCTATGCCCTTTAGGGAAGGGGCTAACGAAGAAAACTTAATGAAATGGATTAAAATACCTCACCCATTTTAAAAATTGGAGCTTTAACCAAAACCGGATATCAGACATAAAATCACAAAATCAATGAAATAATATAAACCCGTTAAAATTCATCAAAATAAAAGGTTCATTAGTCAAAACCGATTGTTAATAAAATTTTGAAGAAATTATTTTTTATGACCACGCCATAAACCTATAGATCAGTACATTAAGCTATAGTTTCGAAAAATATTTGACTATTTATGCAAATTTGTTAATAAAAAACCTAACCGTTTTGACGAACATATTATTTCTAACCATAAACAGATTGTTTTCATCAATAATATACCCTTTTTCATTGACTAACTTAAGTTCATCAAACCGGGAATTGCCATTGACAGCTTTTCAGGATTTGTATCGCATTCACCTATTACTTATTTTTACTTAACGGAAATTACAATAACAAACAATGAAAAAAATATACCTTTCAAGTCCGCATATGTCGGGAGGCGAAATGAAGTATATAAATGCAGCCTTCAACGAGAATTGGGTTGCCCCTTTGGGACCAAATGTTGTGGATCTGGAAGTATCACTTGCCAGGTATTGTGGTGTTAAAGATGCAGCAGTTCTGAACTCCGGAACAGCAGCAATTCATCTTGCACTTATTATTCTGGGTATTGGAAAGGGCGATGAGGTAATTGCATCTACCTTTACATTCTGCGCTACAGTTAATCCGATTGTATATCAGGGCGCTTTACCTATTCTGGTTGACTGCGAACCCGGAACCTGGAACATGGACCCGGAACTCCTCGAAAAAGCTATCAGGGATCGTATGTTCAGAGGCAGTAAGCCAAAAGCTATAATCCCAGTGCATCTTTACGGCATGCCTGCCAACATGATAAAGATTATGGAGATTGCTGATCGTTATGACATACCTGTAATCAGCGACGCAGCGGAAGCATTGGGAAGTCGGTTAATGGACAAGCCAGCTGCTTCATATGGGGAAATGTCTGTTATATCCTTCAATGGCAATAAAATTATAACAACATCAGGAGGAGGTGCGCTTCTTTCAAATAATGAGGATTTTATAATGAAAGCAAGGTTCCTTGCCTGTCAGGCAAAAGATAAAGCTCCGTATTATCAGCATACTCAGATCGGATATAATTACCGGATGAGCAATATATTAGCCGGAATAGGACTTGGTCAGATGGAAGTTATTGAGGATCGCGTCAGAGCAAGAAGGAATAATCATTTCTTCTATAAAGAAAACCTTCAGAAATTTGAAGGTATAACATTTCTGGACGAGCCGGATAGTTCTTATTATTCAAATCATTGGTTAACGGCAATAATGGTTGATCCTGCTAAATCGGGTAAAACAGTTTATGATATTCAGAAAGATCTGGAACAAGTGAATATTGAATCCAGGCTATTGTGGAAACCCATGCATCTTCAACCGGTATTTGCACATTGTCCGTCATATTTAAACGGAAATTCAGAAAAATTTTTCAGTCAGGGTCTTTGTCTTCCATCGGGTTCAAACCTGACATACGAAGATCTTGACAGAGTCTCAACAACAATCACAAATAGTCTCACTAAGCAGAACGATTTTCAGAAGAAAGTTGCATCCACACATGTTGCAGCCAAGACTTTTTACCAGATAAGGGCTATTTTCTAATACCTGATCTGATCAAAAAAGATCAGCAAATCGTTTCTCCTAATCAATCATCTTTGTAGCGCTAACTTTACTTCTGACAAACAGAGTCTTAAGAGTGTTTTTATTAAATGAGTATCAAGGATCATGTATAAGACCCTATTGATTTTTCTCGTTAGCCCCTGACCCTAAAGGGAGCGAGGAAAATCAATTACTCACTCCTTGCTTTCGTATAGCTTCAGTGAAGCAAAGAAGGCAGGGGTAAACAAAGAACCGGAGCCCCGCCAGGCTGGATAATCTCTACGGGGCTCGGTGAAGCCAAAATCAATGAAATCTTATTTATGATTCCCGATACTCATAAAATAAAGGCTTTTGAGAGTATTATATGATTAGTGACAAGGCACTTCTGCAATCCAGAATTTCAGAATATACTGTTGTTCTTTTTTCATTTAGTCAAAATTGTGTATCTTAATACTTTATTTTTCATGCCGATTAAAAAAAAAGACCCCTATGAATAATTCGATCAGACTAAGCATTATCACCTTATTAGTTACAGTTTCTTCAACTTCCTTCGGGCAGACATTCGGAATAAAAGCCGGCTATAATTTACCTTTCATGGTTATAGAAAAGAGTCAATTTGCTATTCCATACGAAACATATACGAAAACTACTACAATGGGTTCAGGCTTTCATTTTGGAGGAACAGTTGAATTTCCTCTTTACAAAATATTTTCGGTAGAAACAGGTGTGATTTATTCAAGCACCGGATATATGCAATCCTATGAAGAGACAATATGGCCGGAAGCCCTCAAAGTATCCGAGACATATAATCCGGGGTTCCTGAATATCCCCTTAACCGCTAAAGTAACTGTTCCGGCTGTACCTTTAAATATTTTTGGAGCCATCGGACCATACTTCGGCTTCGGTCTGACGGGATCTAAAAAGACAGAATCGACTTATGGAGCGCTGGTTGAATCCGAAAATAGAAGCATTAAATGGGGCACTGAACAAGGTTTAGATGATTTCAAAAGTTCTGATTATGGAGTAACTTTTGGAGCAGGAGTAATATTTAAATCTTTCCAGGCCGGCCTATCTTACAATCTGGGATTAGCGAATTTATCTCCAGCCAGCAAAGCAGGGTCCAGGATCAGCAACAGTGTTTTAGGTATATCGGTTGGTTACATGTTTGGAAAACATGTGAGATCGGCATCTGTAAGCCAACCGGGAAAACCAGCCAAAGAAGAAAAACCAGTTGAAAATGTCGGAAAAACTTCAGGCAAAACCAAAGGCAAAAAAGCTGCCGCTCTCGAAGCAGAGAGGCTACGTCTTGAAAAAGTCAGGACAGACAGCATTGCTGCTGTCAGAGCTGATGAAGAACGATTAAGGGCTGAAAAAGCCAAGGCAGACAGTATCGAGGCTGCAAAGGTAATGGCAGCTAACTTAAAAGCACAAGAGGCTGCCAGACTTGCAAAAATTAAAGCAGACAGTATTACAATAGCTCAGAATACGGTGGTTTACAGGGTTCAATTCGCCAGCAATACTGCGAAAAAAGGGAGTTATGAGATAACAATCGGTGGAAAGAAACAGAGTACATGGGAATATTCATATAGCGGGGCATACAGATCAACTGTCGGAGAATTCAAGACCTTTAAGTCAGCTTTGGAGTTCCAAAAGATTGTCAGACAATCGGCCTACCCACAGGCATTCGTTGTTGCGTTTAAGAATAATGTACGGGTTACAGATCCGGCACTGTTCAAATAGCTCCAGGTTCCAAGTTCCAGGTTCCAAGTTCCAGGTTCAAAATTGACCCCTGCTAAGCGAAGTCTCATGACTTCGCTTTATAAAAGCCGCAGTCTCCAGACTGAATTGTATTTTTTACGACGAAGTCGGGAGACTTCGCCGAGCCTAAGGATTGCATTGTATTTTA
>JANNKF010000382.1:0-3055 GCA_031396165.1 Bacteroidales bacterium
GTAAGATGACCTTGCAGTACCAAGTCCAGCAACTTGCCCAATTGGTCTGTAAGGGGAATCAAATTATCTCGCAGCTTTTGCCGGGCACTTTCCCCGGCCTGGGCAAACGCGGCTCGTTCCTTTTCCGCCATAAGGATGAGCCCGTTTGCCAGGGCCGGGGGTAAGGAAACAGATTTTAGTTCACCTTTTATCTGGGCCGTGATCAGTTCCTCCCTTACATAAGGCTCGGCGCAAGGCCCCTTGCGTTTAGTACACCGCAAATAATTGTGATTTTTCTGTGTTTCCGTGGTTATGAAGCAACCGCACTCTTGGCAATGGAATACTCCACGGTAGGTGTAAGACTTCAACCTAGGCCCCTTGGGCTTGCTCTTACGCGTCATTACAGCCTGGCAAAGGTCGAAGAGGTCTTTCGTTATGATTGCCTCGTGCTTGCCCTCGTAGAGCTCGCCCTTATACCTTATAAGACCGTAGTAGACGGGGTTCTTGAGCATGTATTGGTAATTGCTGACTGAAAGGGCGGTATGCCGCCCTTTCAGTCCAACCTCGTTCATTATGCGGCGGACCTCGGCCAGCGGGTAATCGCCTGACGAATACAGTTCAAAGGTCTTCCGGATAAAGACCGCCCGGTCTTTATCCGGATAGATTGTGCGGGTGTTCTTGTCGTTCAGGTAGCCGAGCGGGGCGCAACAAGGCCAGATACCATTGCGGAGTTTCTGGCGGAAACCGCGCCTGATATTTTCCGAGAGGTTATCAACGTAGTATTTGGACTGGCCGAACGCTATTGAAAGCATGAATTTTCCCTGCGGCGTAGGGTCAAACCAAAAGGTAGGGAACTTAAGGGCGGTTATCTTGCCAGTGTCCACCAAATATATAAGTCTGCCTCCGTCGATACTATTCCTTGCGAGGCGGTCCGGGTGCCAGGCGATAATGCCTTGGGCTTTGCCGTCTTCAATAGAGGCTATCATGTCATTGAAGATTTCACGCCCAGGCTCCTTAGCCGTCTTGCTCTCGATAAAGTCTTTTACGATTATGAGGTTCTCTTTCTTGGCGTACTCGCGGAGTTCAGCGAGCTGCCCCTCGATTGATAGGATTTGCCTGTCAGGTTCGTCCGTGGACTTTCTGGCATAAAGAAAATACCGCATGTCCTGGTTTTGCATAAGACCTCCCATACCTTGCGCTTAATGCCGGTTTGGCCCAGCAGGGCGGAACCGGCATTAAGGGCTAACTCTGCAACTCTCCGCCGCGCGTAAGGCCGGCTTTGCTTACCAAAGCTAAGACGGCCTTACATGCGGCGGTAAAGAAGAGATCGGTTCGGGAAACGCTCTTCGTTTCCTCAGGGCGCCAGCCCTGAAACTTCCGTAGGGGCAGGCGGCGGCTTTCCGTCGAATACAAAAAACCTTGGGAATTACTACTTAATTTTAATTCTGCGCGCGCGGAAAAGAATTTTTTTTCGGCAGAATTTTTTAAAAGCAAAAAAGTTCGGAGCTTCACCATCAAAGTTCGAGGCTACTTCGCGCAACACCCCGAGGAAACATTGTAAATACCACTTTCGATCCGTTTTAGCGAAGGAGTCCCGAGCTTATCCGCGAGATGTCGTCGCAGGCGTGGCCACGAAGCGCGGCCCCGCACTGCTCCTTGCCGCGAGAAGTGGGTTCGCAAGGCTCGGCACTGCGCGCCTTCGCACTTGCTCCCAAGGTAGGCGGCATCTTATTGCCACCTCCTGTGCGCGGCCTGCTGGCCGCTCCCGTCCGCCTTCGGCGTCCGTACAACGCAGAAATTATTCCCCGCGCGCATAAATCTTGCTGTTATAGGATGCAGAATACCTCACGTCCCATGAAATAGTTGTAAAACCCGTTACGCTCCATATTATACCATATATGGTGCGTAGAGTAACCTACGTTTTATCTATGAGATGTAGGGCAGGTAGCCTAACCGACTATTTTAAGCAACTTAGCAAAGGCAAAAACCTCGGCCTTTCTTGGGCCGCCTGGTTTTATGGTGTCTATAACCTTGCCTCTCTTAAGCAGCGCAAGCAATCGCAAGGCACTGGTCTTGGGGATTTTGGAGGTCTTGATAAAATCAGCGGAATTGAAAATAGGGCGCGTGAAAATCGTGTCTAATATCTTGATGGCATACTGTGAGTGGGTAATCTCGGTTATGCGCTCCTTCTTGGTGTTGTAGAGTCCTAGAATCGCCTTAGCTTTCGCGCTGTTCGCCTTGGCCTGGGCAATCACGGCCTTTAAGAAAAACTCTATCCAGTTGTCCCACTTGCCCTCATCTGAAATAGCCCGTAGTCGAACATAATACTCGGCACGGTTATCCTCCAGGTATTCGCTTATGTAGAACATTGGAGAATTCAGGACGGATTTCTCAAAAAGGAAAAGCGGGATCAGCAAGCGGCCTATTCTGCCGTTGCCGTCCAAAAAAGGATGGATTATCTCGAACTGAGCGTGAAGAACCGCAAGTTGCACAAGCCGGTCCTTCTCTTCGTAGTGGAAGTATTTCTCAAAGTTGGACAGCGATGCCATCACTTGCGCCGGGGAAGGGGGCACAAACAAGGCTTTTTCAATTGGGTCTCCCGCTTTGGCGATATAGTTCTGGGTAGACCGGAAATGACCGCGCGCCTTGTCTTTGCCACGCACGCTGTCTAGCAGTATCGCGTGCATCTCTTTTATCAGGTTGAGCGTTATGGGCTTTTTATTGAGCCACTGCACAGCAAAGCGCATGGCCTTTCTGTAATTGATGATTTCCTGAATATCGTCGTACTTCTCGGCATTGACATTCGGGGAGGCCTCGTATTCAAGAACTTCTTCAAGAGACGCCTGTGTCCCTTCTATTTTCGAGGACAAAACCGCTTCGCGCGTTGTCAGAGGGGAAAGCAGTATGCCGGGATTGCTAATCCCTTGGAGAATGCCGTCATACCGGGCTATTTCCGCATTCGCCTGACCAATAAGCGTCACAAACCTAACCCAGTCCATAGAGCCTAGCGGCAAGTTTTGCGGAACAAAAGGATGTTTCATTGTGTTGCCTATAATATTACTTGTCTTTGTTCAGA
>JANNKF010000429.1:0-1879 GCA_031396165.1 Bacteroidales bacterium
TTAAGACAAACCCTATACAAACCCTATTAAAACGCTATACAAACTCTATGTGTGATTATATGTAGAATAGACTTTATATAGACCTTGAATAAAGTTTTAATAGGTTTTAAAGTAAATGAGAGTCACGGAGAGGTGATCCTATATAAAAAGCTGGAGAATTCCGATTGGTCTTGTATTGTCGGTTGGAAGGATGATCACCTGCTGTGCTAAATTTTAGTACTCCTGAATGAGCACATCGGTTGGAATGTGCATTTTCTTGTTGATTTTGCGAATCATGTCCAGTGACAATTTACGTTCTTTGTTCAGAATTTCGGTTACACGGCTTCGCGAGCCTAAAACTTCCGCCAAATCTTTAGGTTGATAATTGAGTTGTTCCATTCTGAATAAAATAGCTTCAACCGGATCAGGCAAATCAATCGGGAAATGTATTTTCTCATAATTATCAATTAACAATGAAAGCAAATCCATCTCATCTCCTTCCGGCGTATCCGGCTCGGCATCAAAAATGACTTCCAACCTTTCCATTGCAAGCTTGTATTCTACTTCTGTTTTTATCACCCGATGTTCCATAGATGTACAATTACCCTCATTGGTTTTATTTTCAAAGATACAATTATTTTTCCCAATACGGGAAATATAGTGTTCGAAAACAAAAAAAGAACTTTCACAATTCTCCCTTTGGCTCGAACGTATTGATCAGTTTTTCGTATAAGAATATATTTGTAATACAAAGCTTTACGGGAAGGTAGAGATTATAATCACTTCCTGCTGATAGGTGAAAAACGTATTGTGTTAATTTGAAATTCATTTTATAACCATTTAAAATTTAATAAAATGGAAAATATTCAATCAAAGAACATTGTATTTGTTACCGGAGCTTTCGTTAGCTTTACAATTCCCGAATCAAAAACTGTGGCAAGAGGCGGATTGACAAGCGCAGCAAAAGTAGATTTCAGTAAACCTCACGCTCCTTTACTTCTTACTTCCGGAAGCGAAGACACGATCATACCAGCACATCTTAATTTGCGAAATTACAAGAAGTATGAAAGAAATAATTCGGTATTGGATTACAAAGAGTTTCCCGGTCGCAATCATTTTGTTCTGGGACAATCAACATGGAAAGAGGATGCTGACTATATTTTAAACTGGCTTACCCAGAACATCGTTTCTGTAAAAACAGATAGACAGCTCATCGAAACCAATTAGCGCTTTTCATCAAAGTAGTTTTTACACATGATTTCAGT
The DNA here is from genome assembly GCA_031396165.1 of Bacteroidales bacterium. GTDB lineage: Bacteria > Bacteroidota > Bacteroidia > Bacteroidales > VadinHA17 > LD21. The sequence continues at coordinate 1,245 of JANNKF010000429.1, forward strand.
AGAACTAAAAAACATACAAGCACTGTTAAAAGAAAAATTTAGGAACAACCTGAATCTGCAACAATAACTCTTAAGGCAGAGGGTGAAATTTGGATCACATGACCCCGAGGACTCGGGGTGGGGAAAGAATTGAAAGCACGTTAATAATACCTTCAGCCTTGTCATTATTTACGAAGATAAATCCAGGTAGTCTTGGAGTTTTCATGGCCCGCAAATTCTGTATATACCTCAAATCTATCCCAGGAGCGTCTTGCCGTGTCACACGACTATATGGTGGATAGCAGATCCCTTGAACTGCTTTTACAGTTGCCTTCTCCCTGCTTCTCCCTGTCACTTTCTGATACCTTTCTGATACCTTTCTGATACCTTTCTGTAACCCTACCTTACAGAAAGGTATCAAATGAGTAACAAACGGGTATCTAATACAGAGGCTCAAACACCAACCCATCCCAAAGGAACAGGGGAGAAATCCCGGATCGATTGCTTATTTTGAAAAGTAGTCAGGAAGGTGTAAAAGTACATACATAAGGATAGTTATAATACATGAATAATTGGGGTAAACTCTTCCCCACCCCGAGTACTCGGGGTCAACTGATCCGTTATTCGCCATGCATGGCGCAATAAAAAAGCAACCC
>JANNKF010000431.1:0-1583 GCA_031396165.1 Bacteroidales bacterium
CTCGATCTCGTCGCCACGCGGGACCGGCTCGGCCACTGGACCCACGCCGGCTATGACGCGATGCAACGCCTCACCGCGCTCACCAATGCGAACAACGCCGTCACCACGCTCGATTGGTGCGGATGCGGCGCGCTCAACAGCATCACCGACGCGCTCACCAACACCACCAGCCTGTTCTACAACAATCAAGGCACGGTGACCAACGTGCTGTTCGCCGACGGCCGCAGCGTGAAATACTTCCACGACACCGCTGGTCGGATGACCAATGTGCTGGACGGCCTCAGCCGTTCGCTCAAGTTCGCCTACAACAATCAGGGCTTGGTCACCGCCGTCAGCAACACCTACGGCCCGTTGGAGCGCGTGCTTTATGACGCCGTGGATCGCCCGTTGGAAATCACGGACGCGGACGGCGTGACGGTGACGAACAGTTACGACCTGCTCAATCGCGTGCTCAAGCGGACCTGGCTGGACGGTTTCAGCGAAAGTTTCGGCTGGAGAACGAACGGACTGGTCGCCCACACCAATCGCAACAACCAGATCAAGCGCTTCGCCCGCGACGCAGCCGGCCGGTTGACCGCCGTCACCAACGCCAACCTGGAAGTCACGCGCGCGTTCTACAACTCACTCGGGCAAGTGACCGATTTATTTGACGGCCTGAACCATCAGACGAGCTGGACGTACGACGAGTATGGCCGCCAGCGCAGCAAGACCGACGCCTCGAGCCGCACGACGAGTTGGGATTACAACGCCAACGGCTGGCTGACCAACCGCACCACGCCGCAGTTTGGCACCACCGGTTTCACCTATGATCCCGTCGGCAACCTGACCTCCATCCTCTATCCTCAATCTTCCATCCTCTACGCCTATGATGCGCTCAATCAGTTGACCAACGTGATGGACGCCGCCGGCACGACGAAGTTCACGTACACCGCCGCCGGCCAACTCGCCAGCGAAGACGGCCCGTGGGCCAGCGACACCGTGAGCTACGGTTACACGGAAGGTTTGCGCACGGCGCTAAGTGTCAGCGGCGGCTGGGCGCAAACCTACGCTTACGACGGCGCCTGGCGCCTGACCAACGTCACTTCATCCGCCGGTGCGTTCGGCTTCACGTATCACGCCTCACGCCTCACGCAACTCGTCGGCATCACGCTCCCCAATGCTGCAACGATCACGAAGCAATACGACGCCCTGGGCCGCCTCGACCACACTGCCCTCAAGAATCCGTGGGGCCACGTCCTCGACGGCTACGCCTACACGCACGATCCACTCGGGTTGCGCACCAACGTCACGCGCGACTTCGGCCTCGCGACCACCACCGCCACCGCCGGCTATGACAACGTCGTGCAACTCACCCGATGGAGCGCAAAGGAAGCCGGCGGCGCGTTGCGGATGAACGAACAACGCGGCTGGAACTACGACGCGGCGGGCAACCTGCACTTCCGCACCAACGCGGCCTTGCTGCAAACCTTCACGGTGGACAATGCCAACGAACTGACCGGCATCACCCGCAACACCAGCTTCACCCTCACCGGCAACACGCCTTCACCCGCGACCAACGTGACCGTCAACGAGCGCACCGGCAT
>JANNKF010000004.1:0-5040 GCA_031396165.1 Bacteroidales bacterium
GGGGTTAGTAGTCATAAATTCTTACCATAATAATTCTAAATATCATTTGTCAAATACTAATACGAGTACTGGAAAAATGTTAGTTATCGAATGAAAAAGAAATGAGTATTTTATCCCATACTTCATTCTGACAAAACCCAAAAAAGCACCTCCAATAAATTGAGGTAATATTATTAATGGCATTGACAATAATAGCTTGTAACTAGCTGGATGATAATTTGTAAAATGAATTAAACTAAAAAGAAAACAACTTAAGTAAAATGCAAAATAAAATCGCCTTAGAATAAATTTTTGTGCAGCCTTCAAATAAGTCTTTTTTTTGCATAGAATTAGAGTAATGCATCCCAAGAAGGTAAATATTAGTAAATACAATACATTACTTTTAATAATGGAAACTATCATCATAGAAATGGAAAAGGCAAAAAACAACAACACATTCCAATATCTAGGTTTTAATAATAATCTAAAAAGTATTTCTTCAATTATTGGACCTATTATAAGTCCAGCTAGAATTATTTTGATAGCATTATAATTAAATTCCGTTTCTGAAAAATTTAAGAATTTTATAAATAGACCTACAAGAATTCCTATTGGCAAGGAAAAAAAATAATACAATAACATTAAATTAAAAAAAAATACCAATTTATGTTCTCCGTTTTTAAATAGAATGGTCTTTTTAGAAAAGCAAAAAATGATGTCATAATTTTAAATTTAACTTGAATTCTACTATAAATTTAAACCATTCCTTCATAAAATAAGTAAAATATTTACAATGGCTATCGAAAATTTTAAAATGACAACTATAAATTACTTTTCAAAATCAACGATTACTTGAAAAAAATTATCATTAATTAAATTAATATATTTTCGATAGCCGTGTAAGTACCTATAGAAATAAAGCTTTAAGAAGCTCTTTCCCTAATCCAAGCACAGTTCTTCCAACAACTTCCATAAAGATAAGATTTTGGTTACCTACCTCCTTAATTACATCACTATCCATGTAAAAAGCTGTTGGAACCTGACCACCATTAATGGATTTCATTTCCATCTCATTTAAGTTTTTCATGTTTTAAAATTTTAAAGTCACTTTTCAAATTCTTCCCCCATTTATTTTGAATGCCCGGGGTTTTAGCATGGTAACGTTACAGTACTAAGGTCGGTGGGTAGCGTACGGAAAAAAAGGATTTTGGGGAAAAGTTTTGCGCCGCCATTGTTTTCTTTTGCTTCAGGATTGGTTAATGGCCTGAGGGAGCAGGTGACTAATATGTCGTATGGCTGCTTGTAGAAAAATGTCTTTGAAGATTTTGAGTAGGTGATCGGAACACCACGGGAACGGAGCTCATCTATAAGTTCATAAAGCGTGGTTCTGCTTACTCCCAGCTGACTGGCAAACTCTTCAGGGGTGCCGGTTTTCTGCCTCGACACAAGTTTATGCATCATACTGATGCGTTCGAGATATTCAAATACTTTCATGCTATTGGTATTTTGGTTTCATCTTTTGCTTCTTCATACATCTCAATTGTCTGATGCATCCACATCTTGCGGAACGGTCCGCTAATATTTGCAAGCTCTGAAAAGGTGCCATCCTGGACGATCACACCTTTGTCAAGGACAATTATCCTTTGAGCAAGACTTATTGTTGACAGGCGGTGTGCAATAATAACTACCGTCTTATTCGATTTTCTCATCAGTTCAATTGTATTCTGAACAAAGGTCTCAGCCATGGAATCGAGAGAAGAGGTTGCTTCATCCAGAATAAGGATCTCGGGATTCCTGTATAATGCTCTCGCAATGGCAATACGCTGTTGCTGACCGCCCGAGAGTGTGGCGCCATTCTCTCCTATATATGTATTGAAGCCATTGGGGAGTTGCTCAATAAATTTTGTCATGCCGAGCTTTTCACAGACGTCGAGCACTCTCTCCATATCGGGATGAAACTCACCAACCGCAATATTCTCAAGGACATTCCCGGCAAAAAGATCGATCTTCTGCGGTACCACAGAGACGACCTTTCGAAGGGAATGATTAGTAAGATGCATGAGATCGTGACTTCCAATACTGATGTGCCCCGTCTGAAGCGGATACAGATTCTGAAGCAGGGAGATGAGAGTAGACTTTCCAGATCCGCTTTCACCAACAACAGCCGTTATATCGCCTTTTTTAATTGTGACATTCAGATTGTCAAAAACATCGACACGGGTTCCGTAACGGAATTTAACATCAACAAAATGGATGTCATTTACCATTTCAGGTTTTAATTCAATCTTATCTGATTCATCCTCAATCTCCAGGTCGAAGATCTCAAAGAGCCTGTCTGCGGCAATCCTGGCATCCTGCAATGTGCGGTTAAAGCCAATGATGCCTGTTACCGGACCAGTGAAATACCCGACAACAGAATAAAATGAGAGAAGTTCCCCCGGTGTTATCTGTGAACTGATGGCATACCCTGCTCCTATCCATAAAACGAGAATTGTAATCAGCTGTGATAATAAACTTGTCGAGCTGGAAGAAAAGATTCCATTCAATCCTGATTTATATATTATTTCCAGAAGATTCACGAACCGCGTTTCAGTTTTAAGATTGGAAAAATCTTCTAATCCGAATCGCTTTATCGTACCTGCTGAATTAAGGGATTCAACGAGCTGTGCCTCCAGATCGGCAGCCCTTTCCATAACTTTCCGCTGCACCTTCCTGTTGAGCTTGTTCGAGATATAATATATTAAGGTATATAATGGGACAACAAAAAGCATGATGAGAGCCAGTTTCCAGTAAAAGGTAAACATCAGGACAAACGAAACAATCAGAATGAAGATATTAAGAATAAAACTAACCGAGACTTCGTTTACGAATACCCTGATCTTTACAGCATCGCCAATTCTGGAGATAATCTCGCCGGTACGCATATTGTCGAAGAAGGTCTGAGGAAGTTTAAGCAGATGCTGATAATATCCCAGAATGAGTGTTGCATCAATCTGCTGGCCCGTTTTCAGGATAAAAATAGTCTGGAAGAAACTTAACACTAACCTCAGGAGGATAATTAGTACCATGGCTATTCCCAGGAGGTTCAGAAGACTCAGATTTCCACCCGGAAGTACATTGTCGACGAGCTTTCCCACATAAAGCGAGGTAGCCAGACCAAGAACAGAAAATACCAGCGCCCCGATGAGTGACTGTAATAAAATTCCCCTGTTAGGTTTTATTAGTCGCCAGAACCGGTCAGAGATTGAGATCTTTTCATTTCCAATTGTAAATTTCTCACCGGGAGCTATAAGAAGCAGAACACCTGTCCACTGCTTTTTGAATTCTTCATGTGATAGTTTATGAAGCTCCCCATCGGCAGGATCCATTATTTCTATGTACTTCTCAGTTGTCTTTATCAATACCACATAGTGATGAAGAACCTCCTTAACAATAACATGAGCTATGGAAGGTTTAGGTATCTTAAAGAGACTATCCCATTCACCACGGACTCCCTTTGCAAGGAAGCCCATCTTTCCGGCTGCTTCAACCAGACCCAGTACATTTGTTCCTTTTTTATCAGTGCCGGCAAACTGTCTGATCTTTGCGACGGGCAAGGCAAGATTATAATGTGCAGCAACTGAGGCGAGGCAGGCGGCGCCGCAATCGGTAATATCCCGTTGTTTTACTTTTATCTGCATACTTTTATTTGCTTCAAATCCATTAACCGCAAAGACCGCTAAGGTTCACGCTAAGTACGCTAAGAGGATTAATACAATAGCCTGACTTTGCGTTCTTTGCGACTGCTTGCTTTGCGATCTTTGCGGTTAAAAAAATCTTAATCATTCTCATAAATTCCTATTCAGGTTTATATGTATATGGATTGAACCATTTGTCTGCTTTATCGAAGAGAAGGTTAAAGAGACTTCTGCGGATAACAAAAATCCGGGTATTGAGACTCATACCTTTCTTTATATATGCTTTATGTCCGTTTCTTAGTGTGAGGAATGTATTATCGGGTTTGCATTTGATCCTGAAATATGCCGTTGAACCGTTTTCAACGATCATATCGTCTGAAATATCAATGATTTCTCCGGTGAGCATTCCCCACTCATTATAATTGAATGCATCTACCTGGATCTTAACTTTCTGGTTCTCACTGATAAGACCTATATCAGCGGGTCGGGCAAAACAGGTTGCAATCAGTTCTCCATCGGGTGACAGCTCTGCGATTTTTTGTCCGGGACTAACAATACTACCTGTCTGAATGTCGGAGGTTTGAATAATCTCACCGCTTGTGGGCGCCAGCACTATCCTGTTATTGAGTTCCTCGGTGCATTGCTCAACATCTGCCTTAAACCTTACTGCATCATTTTTTCTGGCTGTAAGATCGCTCTGCCAGACTGATTTCTGATAAATAAGGATCTGATTCAGATTATCTTTTTCAGAACTCAATGCAAACTCACTGTTTTCATAATCTGTTTCGGGGATAATCTTCTGTTTAAAAAGAAGTTCGTTTCGCAGATGCTCTGTCTTTCTCTTCTGAAACTTCAGCTGCTGAATGGCATGCTGATTAACTACAGATTCAAATTCAGCCTTATACCTATTGGTGATTAAGATGACCTCTCCGGGGTGAAGATCAGATGAATCGATTGCAGTGAGCTTTTCGAGATCATTAATTGAGGCATCATTGTCGGCTGTCCTTTTATTAAGAGCAGATTGTTGTGCCCTGATCGCTTCAGAATCAATGATAAGAAGGGTATCGCCTTTCGAAACCCTGTCGCCATTGCGGAATGAGGTAAACACTACTTTTCCCTGGAAGGGGGTATAAACAACCTGTTTTTCTATTTCTGACTGAAAATAACCTCTTGCCTGGACTGAGACATTGACATAAATAAAAGGGAGAATTGCTATACCGGATATTATTATTCCGATGATTATCCAATAGATAATTTTGCTCCGGGAAGTGATCTTGATAAAATAACTTTCCAGACACATTGTGGTAACTGAATAAGGGATCAGGTCCATATTATTCCACTTTAAAATGCAGCAACTGGTAAATTAATATTTAGCACGAAAACC
>JANNKF010000032.1:0-2541 GCA_031396165.1 Bacteroidales bacterium
CGACGAAGTCAGAGACTTCGCCGAACAATGGCCTAAGTTTTTATTCAATATGTTGGGAGGTTTTTTTCAAGGAAGTGAATAAAATTAAAATTCATTATATTAAGGATATCATCTTCCGAATAGCCAATATCTTTTAGCATAGCCGGCACTTTCTGAAGATCGGCTATCGTATCGAGATCTGAAGGACACTGTTCTTTTCCAAAAGCTCCATCGAGGTCGGAGCCAATACCGGCATGCCGGGAATTTCCAGAAAGCTGGCAGATATGATCAATATTGTTAATCATCTGTTTCAGAGTGACATTCATTGAAACCGGATCCGATTTTCCTCTTACCCAACCGGGAACCATCATCCATGCATCGAGAGCAACACCGATTACAGCCTCACGTCTTATAAGTTCCTTTATCTGTTCATCAGAAAATTGTCTGTTATGATTTACAAAGGCTCTGCAGTTATTATGACTGGCCCATACCGGTCCGTTATAAACATCAAGCATTTCCCAGAAACTTTCCTCACAAAAATGTGTGGCATCCATGATAATGCCAAGTTTTTCAATCTCTTTTATAAGCTCCCGACCCTTAGGATTAATTCCGCCAGTCGAGTCTGTTCCCTGTGCATAAGTGCCTGGTCCATAATGTGCAGGACCAATCGCCCTTAAGCCATAATCATATGCTTTTTCAAGATAATTTACTGAGACCAGAGAATCGGCTCCTTCAAGACTAAGAACAAAACCTACAGGTGTTTTGGAATCTGGATTTTCCCATAATTTAAGATGGTTTTTCAGTTCTGTGGAGCTCTTTATCTGTTTCATTTCTCCAGCATCTTCCATACTCTTATACCAAGCGAGCTGTCCTTGTGTCTGTGCCCATGCCTGTTCCTGTGAATTCCACCCCGGCAGTTTGTTTCCCCGCTTTATATATCTTCCTATCTGAGTGGCAACACAAATACCAATATTTCCATCGCGCATCGACGGCAGACTCACAGTACCATTTGCCCTGTCCGGTTTATCAGTCATCCCTACCTCGCACTTTCTGATCTCATCCACTGTCCATCTCAGATCACGGTTCCATTCCAGGGCATTCATTGAAAGATCAAGGTGGGCATCAAGGATAAAAGGTTTTGATTTCATTGGGAGAAATGAAATTTAGATTGAGATTTTTCTTTTTCTTGCTTCAACATTCCACTGACCCAAAGCACTGTGATTTGTAACAATTGTTACATTTTCATGACGATCCACAGTCGGACAAATGTGCCATGGTATACCATATAGCGGATCTCCGGTCTTGAATTTTGAAGCATCCTTTGTTCTGATCACAAGGTGCTCTTCATTGTGTCCTGTTACTGCATAGTTGCTTAACCCCATGATTTTAACTCTCGGCTGCGCCATCTCAGAAGCTACAGCTTTATGGCCCAGATCGAGGCATAACAGATCATTGGCCGGTTTGCTCACAACGCGCATTAGTAATACTGCAGCATGAAGAAAATCCATGTCAGTGAATGAACTGCTATAGCCATAATCCCACAGAAGTAGTGTGCCAGGGCTCAGATCAACACCCTCCCTTTGAGCATGTACAGGGAATGAAGGTGTTCCACCGGCAATAATCTTAACCTGAGTAATACCGTCATGTTCAAGTTCCTCAATCATACTAGTTACAGGAGCATAAGCATCGTCACAGATCTGTTTCCGTTTTAAAGGATCGTGCTCATGAATATGTCCGTCGTATACATGCAGTCCCTCCGCAATCAGCATCGGGGAATCAATTATTCTGTTGAAAAGTCTTGCTGCTTTTTTCCCTGGAATTATACCGGTTCGATTCATTCCGTTGTTTATATCCAGCCAGACATGTGTTTCCAGACCGGTTTTTCGTGCCATTTCCGACAGCTCAATTACAACCTCTTCATTGTCGGCAATGCAGGAAACATGTGAATTTCCAAATGTTTTTTTCAGCATGAAAAATCTTTCCATATTTGGTCCGACGGGCTGCATAGCCAGCAGAATGTCTTCGGCTCCGCACTTTGCCACCATCTCAGCTTCAGAGATCGTTGCGCATTTAAACTTGTTTATACCGTTCTTCATCTGCAACCTAACCACCTCAGCCATTTTATGAGTTTTTACATGTGGTCTGAGCCTTTCCTTGCGTCCGGCAATTTTAATCATTCTTCTGATGTTCTCTTCAACTCTGTCGGGATATACAAGAAGAGACGGGGAACTTACATCAGATTCATTTTCAATCTGATACCATTGCTCATTCAGCAGATCTGTTTTTTCCATTTTATTAATAGAGTTCAAAAATTGCTTCAACTTCAACAGGTATGTTTGAAGGAAGGATCATACCAACAGCGCTTCTTACACCAACACCGTTTTCTTCCCCAAAAACTTCAGCCATCAGTTCGCTGAATCCATTTATTACAGCCGGTTGCTGTTCAAAGGAAGGGGCGCTGTTTACCATACCGAGAACCTTAACAATGCGTTTGATTTTTTTCAGATCACCGAAATGAGCTTTAATTGTAGACAACATTGTGAGTCCTACCTGTCTTGCAGC
>JANNKF010000060.1:0-2371 GCA_031396165.1 Bacteroidales bacterium
GCTCAGCATACTGAAGACCAAAGTATATTGTTTAACACTTCCGTCTTCTGACTTCCGACTTCCGACTTCCGTCTTCTGACTTCCGACTTCCGACTTCCGACTTCCGTCTTCCGTCTTCTGACTTCCGACTTCCGACTTCCGTCTCCCGTCTTCCGACCCTTGCACTAATTCAGTTAAAAATATAAAAATATATTATTATCTTTGCACTCCAATAAAACCACGTGTTCAGAATGATAAAGATAACTTTTCCCGATGGATCTGCAAGAGAGTACAAAAAAGGTACAAGCAGTCTGGAAATTGCCGAAATGATAAGTCCGAGGCTGGCAAAAGAGGTGTATTCTGCCACCGTAAACGGCGAATTATTGGATCTGATGCGTCCTATTGAAACAGATGCTACACTGAAGCTCCACAAATGGGAGGATGATGAAGGGAAGCATGCTTTCTGGCACTCATCGGCTCACCTGATGGCTGAGGCCCTTGAATCGTTATACCCCGGAATGAAATTTGGAATTGGTCCGGCCATTGAGAACGGTTTCTATTATGATGTTGATCCGGGTGAAGAGAAGGTAATCACTGAAGCTGACCTCATTACAATTGAGAACAGGATGAAGGAACTTGCCGCTAAAAATCTAACTTATAATCGCAGAGCTGTAAGCAAGAAAGAGGCACTTGAATTATTTACAAAAAAAGGAGATGATTACAAAACCGAACTCATCAGCGAGCTTGAGGATGGTACAATAACATTATATACTCAGGGAAACTTCACGGATCTTTGTCGCGGGCCACACCTGCCTTCAACTGAGCCTCTTAAAGCCATAAAGCTACTCAGTGTTGCCGGCGCTTACTGGCGCGGAAACGAGAAGCGCAAGATGCTTACCAGGATCTACGGCATAACATACCCGAAACAGAAACTGCTTGATGAGTACCTGGTTTTTCTCGAGGAGGCTAAAAGAAGAGATCACCGCAGAATCGGCAAAGAACTTGAATTATTTGCATTTTCTCCAAAAGTAGGTATGGGACTGCCATTATGGCTTCCAAAAGGGTCCGATGTACGACAGAATCTTATTACATTCCTGACAAAGGAGCTCAGGAAAAGAGGTTACAAAATAGTTACTACTCCACATATCGGAAATGTTAATCTGTATAAGACTTCCGGTCATTTTGAAAAATACGGAGCAGATTCATTCCAGCCAATCTCAACACCACAGGAAGGTGAACAGTTCATGCTTAAACCGATGAATTGTCCCCACCACTGTGAGATCTACAATGCTACGCCTCACTCCTACAAGGATATGCCACTCAGAATGGCTGAGTTCGGTACTGTTTACAGGTATGAACAGAGCGGTGAGCTTCATGGATTAACAAGAGTAAGAAGCTTTACACAGGATGATGCACACCATTTCTGCAGACAGGATCAGCTGAGGGAAGAATTCAAGAACATAATAGATCTTATACTGTATGTTTTCAAAATCCTGAATTTCAATGATTTCACTGCTCAGGTATCGCTTCGTGATCCTGATAACAAGCAAAAATACATCGGATCAGATGAAAACTGGGAAAAAGCAGAACGTGATATTATAGAAGCAGCTGCAGAGAAAAACCTTATAACGACTGTTGTTACCGGAGAGGCAGCGTTCTATGGTCCCAAGCTCGATTTTATGGTTAAGGATGCAATCGGAAGAAAGTGGCAGCTTGGTACAATTCAGGTTGATTATAACCTTCCAGAGAGATTTGAACTTACCTATAACGGAAGTGATAACCAGAAGCATAGACCGGTGATGATTCACCGAACCATATTTGGTTCAATGGAAAGATTTGTTGCGGTACTAATTGAAAATACTGCCGGGAAATTTCCACTCTGGCTTGCTCCCGAAAAAGCCGTCATTTTGCCTATTAGTGAAAAATTCAATGAATATGCAGGAAAAGTTTTGGAAACTCTAAATAATTCCGATATTTGCACTCTAATTGACGAAAGAAGCGAAAAGATAGGTAAGAAGATCAGGGATAATGAATTAAAGAGAATTCCCTACCTTCTTGTAATAGGTGAAAAAGAGGTTGAAAACGGAACAATCGCTGTCCGTAAGCAGGGGGAAGGTGATAAAGGAAGCATGAAAGTTGAAGAATTTATTGATTTTATCAACTCAGAGATTAAGAAAGAGATTACAGTTTGATGCACGATAGGAATTTTTAGTATAAACAAAAATTAGGAGGAAAGAGCTATAGCTTTACCAATCAGGCGAAGCCCGGCAAGGGTTACCCAGCCGGCTCACAAAATTAATAACAGGATCACAGCAAAAGTGGTCAGAGTTGTAGGTGAAGAAATTGAAGCGGAGGTGATGAGCATTCAGGATGCTCTAAAACTTGCTGATAC
>JANNKF010000218.1:0-3373 GCA_031396165.1 Bacteroidales bacterium
GGGAAATTAACCGGCAGTGCAAGCTATACTTATTCAAGATCAAATAGAGAATGGGGCTCTCCAGAGGGTTTGATCTGGATACCGACCTCTGCTGACCGGCCACATAATGTCATTCTTACTATGAAATATTTCTTAAACAAAAAGATAAGTTTTGGGTTTAACTGGATTTATACTTCCGGAGCTCCGGCAACAATTTATATGCACAACACCTCATATGGAGAGTGGTTTGAAACCAAAAATAATATTCGTTATCTGAACTATCACCGACTTGATTTATCATTCCGAAAGATCATCTATAAAACAAGAGTTACCATGCTCCTCGATTTGGATATTTATAATGTGTACAACAGAAAAAATACTTTCTACTTCAGGGAGACATATGATGAAAGAGATAAAAGATATTATCTAAAAAATATCTCATTATTTCCCATTATGCCTTCAGTAACCTTGACAATAAAATATTAGAAAATAATACTTAACCAATGAAATCATAATCCCTAAGTTACTGTCAGGCTGATCGTGTAATAGATACAATAAAAATAGTGCCAATTTCAGAGATTGTAGAAAGAGCTCGCTAGAATGTAACGATTGAGGACTGGACGATAAAGTTCTCGCACATATAGACAGTTTTAAAATTAATCCTAAACCTAAAAATGGTTTATTTCTTTTAACCGGACCACAAATACTGTTAACAAAATAACACTAGCCTGACATATCCTTCTCCACAGCTAGGACTGAAAACCTTGACAAATTTCAGATATCGTGACAAATTCGTGGCATCGTGACAGTTTTAAAATAACACAAATGCTAACATAAAAGCAAGGATTCGATAACACCCATAATCCAAAAAACAGTGTAAATTTGATTTAAATAAATTATAAATACGAGCTATTGGCTACTTAGGCCAAACTGCAAATAACAATTCAGCAAGTTGACTCCCTAACAAGAAACAGACAATATCCCGAAAACCAATATTTAAACGATTATGAAAAAGTCCTTCTTGTTAGCCGCACTTATATTTGTCATAGTATCCTGTCAAAACAGATTGTCGCGAAATTTAACCAACGGTTATAGTTCATTGGTTAATATAAATATTGATAGTGGCTTTGTATCACTTGGTGGAGAAAAACAATATGTCGAGACTCTCTCAAAATCAAATAACAACCCAATACTACTTTTTATCCATGGAGGACCTGGCTTGCCGGAGACTCCACTACTCAGATATTTCAATTCAGAACTAACAGATGCATTCACTCTTGTAATATGGGAACAAAGAGGCGCTGGAAAATCTTTTCAGAATAATCCTAATCCCGAAAACATGACTCTTGATCAATTAATCTCAGATGCACATGAATTAACCTTATTGTTAAAAAAGAAATACAATAAGAATAAAATATTTTTAACAGGTTTTTCTTGGGGGTCTATTATTGGAATGAAGTTGGCTTTAAAATACCCAGAGGATTATATCGCATATATTGGTATCTCGCAGGTTATCAATATGAAAAAGGGAATGGAAATTAGCCAGAGATGGATAGAAGCCAAAGCAAAATCAAATCATGACACTTCAACTTTGAATGTACTCCGACGATTATACTTGAAGGATCCTACTTTATGCAGTGGAGATTTTAATTGTTTCTGTAAACAATATGAACTTTTAACAAAGTATCAGGGGACTGCCTTTAATAACAAGATTGATGAAGATATGAAAAAAGCTTTCGCTGCTTATAAGGATTATAAAGAAAATTATTGGATCAAAGGATATGGTTTTTCTATCATGCACCTTGAAAAAGACTTGTTCTCAATAGACTTCACAGATATAAAGCAAATAAGTATTCCAATATATTTCATACAAGGCAGATATGATTGGAATGTACCATCAGTTTTGGTTGAAACTTTTTTCAAAAATATATCAGCTCCTTCCAAGCAGATAATCTGGTTTGAATATTCAGGGCATAATCCCTTAGACGAAGAAGCAAAAAAATTCAATGATATAATGATCAATACAATTGCTAAATAATGGTTTATAACTTTTAACCTGGCTGCTTCAGCTGTTAATAAAATAATAGCGCCATGACAAATCCTGCACCTAATTCAGGACTGATAACCTTGACAAATTTATTTATCGTGACAAGTTCTCAGCATCTGGACAGTTTTAAAATTTTCACAAATGCTAACACGGATGGTATAGGTAATTGCCTTCAGCAGCCCGGACACATTCGTAATCAACGAAATACATTAATCGCAAGCTTTAACTCACTTACCAATATTTCAGTACCGTGACTATTCCTGCTACCGTGACAAAGTCTATGGGGCTGCTGGCCGACGCGCCGTTGTCATGGTTTTTGCATCTTCGTCTGCCAATTTCTTGTACCGTGAGTATTTCGCATCATTTATCGGGACTCAGTCATCTGGACAACTTTACCGTGAGCCGAAACTTATCGCCATTTATCGGGACTGTGCAAAAACACATGCCAACCCCGACACAGACGGCAACTCCCCATACCACCGGGCCGTTATAGTTAATTGTTGAGTTTCTGCACGTTAGAGAGTTTTGAGTAACTAACTATAACAAAAATGGCCAGCTTAAAATACCTTGACAAATCCTACTTCACCGCTGGGATTGGTAACCTTGACTACTTTATCTAGACATGAAAATTTGCGTACGTTTATCAGAATTAAGTAACTTAGCCTTTATATGACTGGTTCAATTTTTGCTGTGGAAACATTAACACTAAACCTATTAGAAAAACAGAATTCCTAACCCTGACAATATCAACCTCCATGAAAACAAAACTTAGTTTTTTCTTTGCAATTTTGGTTGCAATTTTTCTCATCTCTTGCGAAAAAATGGAATTTCGTAAAGACATTAAAGGAACATGGTATATTCTTCATGCTGGCGGTGGAGACTCTTCAAGTGAGAGTGAAACTAATTTTACCCACTTAAGTCTGAAACAGAACAACCAATATTCGATATTTAACCATGACACTTTAAAAGCCAGTGGTACTTTTTCTTTATATGATTCCGGATACGACGACAATAAATACTATGAACCATTCTATGTTATATTTAAAAAGGGATCAACCTATGATCCCAAGCTTTTCTTTCCTATTGATGAAAAACTCGACATAAGTATTTTTAATAATGATACTTTAGCCTTCAGCGGGAGAAATATTACAGATGGCATTCAATTTTTCTTTACTAGAACCCAATAAAAAACTAATTTTAAAATTTTAGTGAATAAATACCAAATTGATGGCATAAGAATTAACACCGTTCCTGAAGTTCAAAATGGTTTTGGAATGACTTTAGGCAATCTTCAGGAGTGTATACCGTTGGATAAGTGTTTGATGGGAGTATGGACCATGTGGCAGG
>JANNKF010000192.1:0-3655 GCA_031396165.1 Bacteroidales bacterium
GATCAACAAACTGATTTGAAACGACAAGCGGAGGACCACCAAAAATATTTGTCCACTAATTACACTAATTCTCACGAAAAAAGGAAAATTAGTTTGTGCTTACGTACAAATTATCTTTAACCATCTATTCATCTTTTCACACCAACGGTGTAAGGGTACTAGAGCAGAAAAACAGCGAATAACTTATTGGGGAAATTTCATTATCTTTGAAATAAATAATATGCCTACAATTTTAAGAATTAGCGGATATCGGTTCTTCTTTTATATAAATGACCACCATCCTGCGCATATTCACGTTGAAAAGGACAGATGTACGGCAAAGTTTTCGTTGAAAAATGCAGAATTGCTTAGGTCCAAAAGATTTAATGCAAGTGAACTAAATGAGATTAGAATGTATATTTCAACCAGGAAGTAGTCCACCTTTCAATCGAAAAGTATACCACTTAGTCAAAATAAAATGAGATTAAAACCTCATTTTTAAAGCATGATAAGTATGTATACAAAACAAGAGATCATCATCCGTAGTCATCGTGAAGGAAAGAGTCAGCGAAAAATATCACATGAGCTACAAATAAACCGCAAGACGATAAGAAAGTATATTGAGGATTACGAGAATCTTCAAAAGGAATCATCGAAGCCGGAAACGGTTCTTTCGACATATCTGTCAAGTCCTCCTGTTTACAATGTTGGGACGAGGAGCAAAGTTCGTTTGACTCAGGAAGTACAGTCTGTTATAAACACTTTGCTTGAAGAAAACGACAGGAAGATACAACAGGGTATGCGAAAGCAAATCCTGAAGAAAATAGATATTTTGCAATTACTACAAGAACAAGGCCTGGAGGTAGGCTATACCACTGTTTGCAATTACATCTGCGAAAAGCGAGGAAAGTCAGCTGTGAGCAAGGAGACATTTATCCGGCAGCAGTACCAACCGGGATCATCCTGTGAGTTTGACTGGGGCGAGATAAAACTAAACATAGAGGGACAAGTGAACGGTTTTCAACTTGCCGTATTTACCTCGGCTTACAGCAATTATCGTTATGCTGTTATATACAAGCGTCAGGATACCCTGGCTTTTATGGAGTCACATGTTTCCTTTTTTGAGCATATAGGGGGTGTTTACCACCAGATGGTTTATGATAATATGCGCGTTGCTGTTTCCAAATTTGTTGGCAAACACGAGAAAGAGCCCACCCAGGCATTGCTTCAAATGAAGGGCCATTACCAGTTTAGCCATCGTTTTTGTAATGCCTACAGCGGAAATGAAAAAGGGCATGTTGAACGCAGTGTGGAATACATCAGAAGAAAAGCCTTTGGTTTTAAAAGCGACTTTTCCAACATGGAAGAAGCCGAAAAATATCTGGCAACAATTATTATCCGTATAAATCAAGCCAAACAGCAATTAACCGGCCGCACAGCTATGGAGATGTTTGCTGATGAGAAAAAGCTGTTATGGCAATACAAAGAGCCACTGGCATGTTCCGATTCGGTACAATTGAGGGTAGATAAATATGCAACAATCAGTTACTGCACCAACCGATATTCTGTATCGGATAAACTGGTTGGGTGTTTTGTTGATGTTAAAGTATTTAGCAATACACTTGAAGCTTACAACCAAAACAAGCTCGTTGCGTCGCATCAGCGTGATTACGGTAAGCATCAGTGGATCATCTCCATTGAACACTATTTGGATACTCTGAGGCAAAAGCCCGGGGCATTGGACGGGAGTGTTGCCCTTACATGCAGCCCATATCTGAAAAAACTATATCTGCAATTTTATACCCAAACTCCCCGCGACTTTATTGACTTGCTTCATTATTGTTGCCAAAATAAAATTAGTGCAGAAAATCTGGAAGCCACCGTGTCACGGTTGGTTGGCCTTTGCACCCAAAGCATCACCACAGAGAAGTTAACCGCACTTCTGGGCAATAAACCCAGAGAAGAGGTTAAACTGGTGGCGGTAAATAATCAAACGATGCATATGGCTCAGGAACAACTTAAACAGATCACAGCATTAATGAATTAAGGCAACAATAAAATGAAACTACAAAACGAAATAAAAGTACAAATTACCAGGTTCAGTAAAGAACTAAGACTTCCCGCTTTCCGCAATGAGTATGAACAGATAGCACAGGAGTCTGCCAAAGACAATGCTGACTACGAGACATTCCTTTTACGGCTAATGGAACGGGAATATGATACCCGGTTGGAAAACAGAAAGAAAGCACAGATCAGGCTGGCTGGTTTTCCGGCCAAACTATATCTTCATGATTTAAAGCGTGATTTGCTCCCTATTGATGCAGCAGGAAAACTCACCATGCTCGAACGGCTCGACTTCGTGGCATCGGGACAAAACATCATACTGGCAGGAAATCCGGGAACAGGCAAGACTCATATTGCGATCGGACTGGGTTTGAAAGCCTGTCTGCAGGGTTACAGAGTCTATTTTACCACCGTACACGGACTTCTGACACAACTGCGTGAATCACACGCCCAGCGAACGCTGCGGCAGATGGAACTGAGGTTTGAAAAATATGATCTGGTAATCTGTGATGAATTTGGCTATATCTCTTTTGACAAAGAAGGAGCAGAACTGCTCTTTAATCATCTCTCCCTTAGGGCAGGACGCAAGTCAACAATTGTAACCACCAACCTGGGTTTTGACCGATGGAATGAGATTTTTGGTGATCCGGTACTCACTGCAGCATTGGTAGACAGATTGACCCACAAGGCGCATCTGGTAAACATGAATGGAGAATCTTACCGGTTGAGAGAAACGAAAGAAATGATGAAAAAATGAAAAATAAACAGCCAAAAATCCGCGCTCCAGTCCTCTTGTGATCGGGTTACCCCGATCACAAGAGGACTGCTATTTATTAATTAAAAATGGTATACTTTTGGACTGAACTACTGGTATACTTTTCGGTTGAAATATACAGTCAGAGTGTAAAGATAATGGTTAGGTAAGTGTTATAGAATGTTTAGGGTGGTTTACGAAGCATTCCTTTTAACCGAAATACACCGGTTAACCGGGATGCTTCCTTTTTTTTGCAAATTGGAACGATAATTCAGAAGTTTGGTTCCATTCTTTGAAAGTTTGGTTCCATTTTCAGGAATTATGGTTCCATTCTTTGGAAATTTGGTTCCATTTTCAGGAATTATCGTTCCAATTTGCAAAAAAAAGGAAGCATTCCGGTTAACCGGTGTATTTCGGTTAAAAGGAATGCTTCGTCATCTACCCTGACCATTCTGTAATACTTACCTGACCATTATCTTAACACTCTGACTCCATTCGCTTTTTTCATCGTTTGGAAGCATCCTGCGGTTTTGGAAGTAATAATTTATACCTGTTGTCAGATCGGTTACAGTTGTTTTAGCTTTCAGGCTTGAAGGCAAAAGTATCCAGGCGATTTCGTCGATGCTCATGCGCCATTCGTGAGCACCCGCACCTTCGGCGGTTAAATCGACAGATCCCGTTTCAACACCATCCTTCGCGGTATTCTGTCGTTTACCACGAATGGCCTGGTCTTTTGCGGACATACCTGCGCTTTCAATGATCGATTCAGCAGAGGCTGGGTCGGCATCGGCTATCTCCTGTACCTGGTTGCGCAGCGAGCGTAAATCCGCTTTTACCTTTTCGTGCGCCTCATCGCGT
>JANNKF010000233.1:0-15366 GCA_031396165.1 Bacteroidales bacterium
ACTTCCTGATACAACACTGTATAATAAGTATTTTGGAATTGTAACACTTTGTTCTGCAATTCTGCCATAGGAGCCACATCAGAGTGCCGATCTTGTTTCCCAGGCAGTTCTTGGCACTCCTTTAATGATACTCAAACGTCAGAATTCATGGATACTCGTTCAGACCCCTGACAGATACATCTCCTGGACAGAGGCGACTTCAGTAGTTCCAATGGGAAAGAATGAGTTTACGGTCTGGAAGCAGTCTGAAAAAATTATTTGTATTGAAAATTCCGGTTGGGTATATGAAGGTGCTGATGAATTAACTGTTGTCGGTGATCTGGTTTCAGGTGCCATACTTAAAAAGATCAGAGAATCAGGTAATTACATTACTGTATCATTTCCGGATGGGAGAGAAGGGGTTGTAAGAAAAAATGATGTGAAGGATTATCTGCTTTGGAGGAATGACATTATTGTCCCATGTGAAAACCTGATATTAACTGCACGAACTTTCCTCGGTCTGCCATATTTATGGGGAGGCACATCGTCAAAAGCCATTGATTGCAGTGGCTTTATGCAGTGTGTATTCTTCAGAAACGGTTTGATACTTTCAAGAGATGCTTCATTACAGGCCAGACATGGCGCCGTTATTGATATATCACATGATTATTCAGCGTTAAACTGCGGTGATTTGCTGTTTTTTGGATCTAATAATGAAACAGGAGCTCATGTTACTCATGTCGCCTTATATATAGGTAAAATGGAGTTTATTCATGCATCTTCGAGAGTTATGATAAACAGTCTAGATTCCACAAAATCAAATTACAGTGGTTTCAGGAAAAAATCATTACTATCGGCAAAGAGGATGCTGGGAACAGAAAATGATCCTGGGATTGTACCGGTTTCAAAACATGAATGGTATTGAAGATCAGAGTTTTTGTTCATGCAAAGACGCAAAGAAAAAAAGCTAAGTGAATAGATCTGTAATAAAGTAAAGAATGAATTCCAGAAGAAAATTTCTGAAAGATTGCGGTTTGCTGGCAGTGGGAGGAGCAGGGTTTTCCTACTTGTCTCTGGGAGCTCAGGTCCCGTCGTCTGTTTATAAGATCCAACCAGGGAGAAGATCTGCCATGCAGTTGCGGTTCAGACCATATGAACTGCAATTAAAACATGTTTTTACCCTGGCCAGCGGATCAAGGACCACTACTCCAGTAATGCTTACTGAGATAGAATTTGAGAATGTAGTTGGTTATGGCGAGGCTTCAATGCCTCCTTATCTGGGTGAAAGTCATCAGACTGCCACGTTATTTCTGAGTAAGGTTGATCTTTCAGGATTTTCAACACCTTTTCTTATGGAGGAAATACTGGCTTATGTTGAAAAGCTTGCTCCGGGCAACTATGCTGCCAAAGCTTCAATTGATATTGCTCTTCATGATCTGGTTGGCAAATTGATGAACCAGCCCTGGTACAGGATCTGGGGACTTAATCCTGAACATACTCCAAATACTTCATTTACAATTGGTATTGATAAACCGGAGGTAGTCAGGGAGAAGGTAAGGGAAGCAGCTCCTTATAAGATTCTTAAGGTGAAACTTGGCCAGGGTAATGATAAAGAGATGATTGAAACAGTAAGAAGTGTAACTGATACACTTATTTGTGTCGATGTGAACCAGGGCTGGACCGACAGAAAAATGGCGCTTGAAATGACACACTGGCTGAAGGAACAGGGTGTCGTATTTGTGGAACAGCCAATGCCGAAAGCCAATCTGGATGATATAGCCTGGCTGACACAGAATAGTCCATTACCAATAATTGCTGATGAAGCCATTCAGAATATTGCTGATTTTAAGAGTGTCCAGGGTGCTTACAGCGGTATAAATATAAAACTTATGAAATGCGGTGGCATGCGTGCTGCCTATACTATGATCGGAATGGCCAGAGCCCTTGGTATGAAGGTTATGGTTGGTTGTATGACAGAAACATCATGTGCTGTTTCAGCTGCCGCACAGCTTTCTCCAATGGTCGATTGGGCAGATCTTGATGGTAACCTGCTGATAAGCAATGATATATTCGATGGAGTTACTGTTGTGAATGGAAAAATTACATTGGCAGACCGGCCGGGGATAGGTATAAGACCGAAGATGGAAGACTGAAGTCAGAAGACGGAAGTCGAAGCGAAGCGGAGATCCCGCTACAGCGGGAACGGAAGTCATAAATCAACCATAAAAGGATTGCTTCGTCGCTTGCTCCTCGCAATGACGGATAAGTAGTTAAAGTTTAATTTGAACTAATATGACAAGAACAACAAAACGTGTACTTTACGGAGTACTTACATTTCTCGGGGTAATAATAATAGGTGGCTGTATATACCTGAATAACTTACTGCCGATAATTACCGGATATGCTGCAAAAAATCTTTGTTCAGCAGTATTTGTTTCGGGCAGACAACCAGGAGATGTTGAGAAGTTGGATCTTAACTTTTCCTTCATCAAGTATACAAAAAATAAGGTAGACGTTGATAATAAGAGCGTTACAAGCCGTTTTCTCTGGCGAAAATCAAAAGCAATTTACAGGGAAGGTTTCGGGGTCACCCTTTTGAGAGACATAAAAGAATCAGAACTCAGAAAAGAAAGATATCCACTTAGCATTGCACCAGGATATTCCCGGGATACCATTGCGTGGCCGCTGGGTGATATATTGCCGGACAGTATTACAGGAATAAACCTGACCGTACTTGGCGAAATATCAAAACGTCTTATTAATGATAATGCTTATACCGGCAATGCTTTCGCGTTCATGGTTTTACATAAGGGTGTACCTGTAGCTGAAGCTTATAAACCTCAGTTTGATAAGAATACAAGGTTTCTGAGCTGGTCGATGGCAAAAAGTTTTACTAATGCTTTGGTCGGAATACTTGTCAGACAGGGAGTTATGGATATAAATGCACCTGCAGATATTAAAGAGTGGAATATTGATGACAGAAGTAAAATAACGCTTAATGACCTTATGCAGATGCAAAGTGGACTGAAATGGAATGAGGATTATGGAAACCGGTCTTACGTTAATGTAATGCTGCATTGTGAAAGTGATATGGGAAGATATTCATTCGAACAACCACTGGAACATTCTCCGGGTTTATTTTGGTATTATTCATCCGGAACTACAAATATAGTTAACTGGCTGATCCGCAATCAGTTCCCCGATGATTCAACATATTATCAGTTTCCCTATAAAGAGCTCTTCTTCAAAACAGGAATGTCTGATGTGATTTTTGAAGTTGATCCAAATGGTACAAGAGTCGGTTCGTCTTATATTTATGCTACGGCCCGCGATTATGCAAGATTTGCACTTCTTTATCAGAATGATGGGGTTTTTAACGGTGAAAGAATTTTACCGGAAGGCTGGGTTGCTTACACAATATCCGAAGCCAAAGCAAGTAATGGAGAATATGGTTCCTTTTTCTGGCTGAATAAGGGTAAAAAACTTCCTTCAGCACCTGAAGATATGTATATGTGCGTAGGTCATGACGGGCAGCGGGTTTTCATTTTACCGTCGCAGGAGCTGATAGTAGTTGTACTTGGATACTCCGCGACTTCAAAAGGTGGTATGGATTTCGACAGATTGCTGAAAGATATTCTGAATACATTATAATCACAATAACTACTTTTCTTTGCGCCTAAGCGTTTTAGTTGAAATAGAATAAACAATCAATACTCAGATTTGGAAAATGAATGATGATGAAGGTTTAAAGAGGGAGATCGGGCTATGGGGATTAGTTTCCAATTCCATAAACATTGTTATAGGTGCAGGAATATTTATCCTTCCAGTTATAGTCGCTGAAAAACTTGGGTCAGGAAGTATATGGGCATATCTTATTTGCGGAATACTGATGATTCTGATAATGCTCTGTTTTGCTGAGGTCGGCTCTATGATTACCCGGACTGGCGGAGCATATTCCTATATTGAAACTGCATTTGGAAAATATGCCGGTTTTCTGACAACAAACATTTTTATATTTGGTGCTGCTGTTATGGCAAATGCCGCAGTAGCAAACGGTCTGGCAGATACACTTGCTTATTTTATCCCTCAGTTTAACATTCAATGGGTGCGGATCCTGTTTTTTGGCCTGGTATTCGGAAGTCTCGCATATTTTAATGTAATCGGGATTAAGAAGGCTATTATGATAGTCAAGATCAATACGATAGCTAAGCTGGTACCATTGCTGATGATTGGATTACTGGGCTGGTTTTTCTTTGGACCGTCGGTTGATCCTGTATCTGTTGCCAATACTTCTGGAGATTTTGGTGAAATTTCTCTCATTTTGCTTTTTGCATTTGTTGGTGCGGAAACAGCCCTGAATGTAAGCGGGGAAATAAAAAATCCAAAAAAAACTATTCCAAAAGGGATTATGCTGAGCATTTTTATTGTAGTTGTTCTATATATTCTGATTCAGCTTACCGTTCAGGGCATACTTGGAAATTCAATCACTGATTTTCGAAATGCGCCGCTGGCGGAGGCTGGACGACGAATGTTCGGACCCGTTGGCTTGACGATTGTGCTGGTTGGAGCCTCCTTCTCGATGTTCGGGAATATTAGCGGCATGATACTGAATATGCCCAGAATTCTTTTTGCTGCTGCCAGAGATAAAGTACTTAAATCAAATGCACTTGCAGCGGTACATCCACGGTTTAAGACACCTCATATTTCTATAATTGTGTACGCAACAGTTGGATTTATATTTGCATCAGTAGGAGAGTTCCGGCAACTTGCCATGCTTTCAAGCGCTTCATATCTCTTGATTTATCTTGGAGTTATTCTTTCATTGATCCGTTTCAGGATGAATAAAAAAGGAGAAACTTCCACTTACATGGTTCCGGGAGGTTATACCATTCCGATAATTAGTGTACTGACAATTTTATGGGTTTTGTCAAATCTTCCGCTAAGGGAGTTAGGAGCGATGTTGGTATTTATTTTAATTCTGACAGTGGTCTTTTTTATTTACAGATTTATTCTGAAACAAAAGGAGAACTAATAAGCATGGGGCACAGGGCTTCAGACTCTTAATGAGCCACGAAACCCCCTGACACCATAGTAAGAATCAGCACCATTGTGATATATAAAGACATTGCCATAGCGGAAATCTGCAAAGATAGCACCACCGAGTTTTCTGATATCCGAAGGTGTTTTGACCCAACTCGATGTTTTGGTATCGAATTTTCCGAGTTTCTGCAACGCCCGGTATTGTTCTTCAGATAAAAGCTCAATACCCATGTCAGCTGCCAGATCCATAGCGCTATTACCCGGTTTATGTTCTTTCCGCGCGTCAAGCGCTTCACGGTCGTAACAGACATTTCTGCGACCAATGGGCGTTTCGGCTGAACAATCATAAAAAATGAATTCGCCTGTATTTTTATCCTGGCCTACAACATCCGGTTCACCGCCGGTTCTTTCCATTTCACCAATTGACCATAGTTTTTCAGGGTTTACTTCAAGCTTTGCCTGTACTTTAGTCCATTCAAGACCTTTATGGCGGCTTATGTTTTTCTCAAACCGGGTTTTCAATTCTTTGAGCAGCTCTTCACGTTGTTCCGGTTGCAACTCCTTTTTTTTGGTTATCGTGTTGCTCATAGTTATAAAGTTTTATTTAATCAACCCAAAGGTTACGGAATGGTTCAATAAAGAGTGAAATAAATTATTTAAGGGTGATTACAAAAAGCCTATAATTAATATTATGTCAAATAGAATATAATGAATATAATCGGGTTTCATTGAAAATGATAAAAATCAGAAATTGACACTACCCTGTTGTTTATAAGTTGGATAAAACAAAAAAGGGACGCGCAGCATCCCTTTATTTTGTATCAGATTATTGACTACTTTACATCAATCACGTCCAGCTTAGCTTTTATCGCATTGTATTTATCGGTCATCTTGAGTCTGTAATATAATTCCTTAAGACTATTCATGGAATAAACATCATCAGGTTTAAGTTGAAGAGCTTTTTCCATAGATGGAAGTGCTTTTGTATAAATAAGGTTCGCCTGATCAATAGCCTCACTGTATTTTTTTACATCCATTATTTCGTTTGCCTTAACAAACATATCAGCAGCTTTGTTAATATATGCTGCTCCCAGACCGTATTGTGTATCATACACATCTGGTTTTATCTCAATTGATTTTGAAAGCTCAACAATTGCTTCATCATTCCTGTTTGTATTCAGGTATATGATACCGGCGGCAAAGTAAAGACTGAAATTATTTGGATCCTTTTCTTTCGCAACCTTTATATACTTAAGCGCTTCATCAGTTTTGTTACTTTTGATGTAAAGGTCAATTAAATTGAGCGTAACGTCTTTATCATCAGGAAATTTGGTACTCAAACTGGTCAGAATTGCTTCTGCTTTGGCAGTGTCGCCAAGAACCTGATAACTCTGAGCCATCTGGAAATACGGGGTAATTCCCAGGTACTTCATTTCGGCACATTTCTCGAAATATTTAATTGCTACTTCCTGTTTTCCTGAATTGCTGGCTGCGAGAGCTGCATTATAATACATACCTGTATCAATTGCTCCGGCGTACATATCACTTTCAGTTATTTTTATCTGATTTTCAAAAGATTTAAGAGCTGCATCAAACTCTTTAGCCTCAAATTTTGCACTTCCCTGTGCATAAAGATTAACAGCCAAAGAGTTATAGATCATATTAGTTATGATCTTCTTCTTCATTGTACCTTTTGGATCAAGTTCCATTGCCTTCTCATATGCAACGAATGCCTCTTCAAGAGGATCCGGATAGAAAGCTTTGAATTTTGGGTTTTCTGATTCAAATGAAGCCTGGCAAAGTTTACCCTTTGCAAAATAGGTATTAAACCAGTCTTTAGATTTTTCGTCTACCAAAGCCTGATCAATGGCTTCTTTAGCTTTGTCAAGAAGGCCCTGGTCGATGTAACTCAAAGCACTTGTTACTTTACCCTTCTGGGCCATGGCTCCAAATGAAATACATACAGCTGATATCAGCAGGAAAATCTTTTTCATGATTATCATTTTAATTAAATTGTCTTTAAAAATTTTTCCAAATTTATAATATTACTTACTAAACATCAAATTCTTTGCCATTTTCCTCGGCAATATTCTTATTTTCTTCGGATTCGGGCACTTCACCGGCCTCATCTTCCTCATTTACAAGTACACATGCTACCGAAGCAATTATATCAGTTTCCCTTAAATTGATCAGTCTTACCCCCTGTGTTGCTCTTCCCATTACCCTTAAAGCCGAAACCGGACTCCTGAGAATATTCCCAAATTGAGTGATAATCATAAGATCATGATTGTCTGTAACATCTTTCAAAGCAATAAGATAACCTGTTTTTTCTGTAATGTTTATAGTTTTCACACCTTTTCCGCCTCTGTTGGTGATTCTATAACCATCTATATCTGAGCGCTTTCCATATCCTTTCTCAGAAACTACAAGTATATCTTTTTCCTTGGCCTCAACAGTTATCATTCCTATAACAATATCAGTCTCATCATTTGCAAGCCTGATTCCTCTTACTCCTGAAGCTGTTCTTCCCATCGGTCTGACAGATGCTTCGGGGAACCGGATGGCTCGTCCCGACTTGACAGCCAGCATGATATGAGTCTGTCCATTGGTCATTCTTGCTTCCAGCAGCTCATCACCTTCTCTCACTGTTATTGCATTCACACCATTAATCCTCGGCCTCGAGTAAGCTTCCAGTGAGGTTTTCTTAATAATACCCTTAGTAGTACAAAGAACAATGAAGTTATTATTAATGTATTCCTCATCACTAAGGTTTTTCACATTGATAAATGCCCTTACATTGTCGTTCGGTTCAATATTAATAAGGTTCTGCATAGCTCTTCCTTTAGAGGTCCTTGACCCTTCAGGGATAGCGTAAACCTTCAGCCAGTAACATTTTCCGTTCCTTGTAAAGAACAGCATTGTATTATGCATCGTAGCAACATAAAGATGCTCGATGAAATCTTCATCCCTTGTTGCCCCGCCTTTTGCACCGGTACCGCCTCTGTTTTGTCTGCGGAATTCTGTTAATGGTGTTCTTTTAATATAACCCATATGAGAAATAGTGATTACCATTTCATCATCAGCATAAAAATCTTCCGGATTGAATTCTTCCGCATTTGGAATAATTTCTGTGCGACGTTTATCTCCGTATTTTTCTTTTATCTCCAGAAGTTCTTCTTTAATAATCTTCATCTGAAGTTCGGTACTTGCAAGAACACTCTTCAGATATTCAATGAGTTTCATTATCTCAGCATATTCTGCCCTTAGTTTTTCCTGCTCCAGGCCTGTGAGCTGACGCAGACGCATCTCAACAATGGCTCTTGACTGGATATCAGAGAGAGCGAATCTTTCCATCAGCCTCTCCCTGGCCATCTCCGGCGTCTGTGAAGCTTTGATAATAGCGATCACCTCGTCTATATTGTCACTGGCAATTATCAGTCCTTCAAGAATATGAGCTCTTTTTTCAGCCTGATCGAGATCGTATTTAGTTCTTCTTATTACAACTTCATGACGATGTTTAACAAAATAATGAATCTGGTCTTTGGTATTCAATGTCTTTGGACGACCTTTAACCAGTGCAATATTATTTACACTGAATGAAGTCTGAAGAGATGAGTATTTGTACAGGTTATTCAGTACCACCGCAAAGCTTGCATCTTTCTTAAGGATAATAACAATGCGCATTCCGTTACGATCAGACTCATCATTGATATATGATATCCCGTCGAGCTTCTTTTCATTGATCAGGTCAGCAATTTTGCGGATCATCTCCGCTTTATTAACCATATAAGGGATCTCATTCACAATTATACACTCTCTGCCTGAGTGAGTCAGCTCCATGTCTGTTTTCGCCCTTACGACAATACGGCCGCGTCCGGTTTCACATGCATCCCTGATCCCCTGACTACCATATATTATTCCGCCAGTCGGAAAATCAGGTCCTTTGATAAACTGTAAAATTTCTTCGCTGGTTATTTCATTGTTGTCTATATATGCAATTGTAGCATCAATTACTTCCGACAAATTGTGCGGAGGCATGTTTGTAGCCATACCAACTGCAATACCTGAAGCACCGTTGATAAGAAGTTGGGGTATTCTGGAAGGAAGAACGGTTGGCTCAGTTAAAGAGTCATCGAAGTTGGGCTGAAAGTCAACTGTATCTTTATCGATATCAGCAAGCATCTCTTCAGCAATTTTTTTAAGCCTTGCCTCGGTATACCGCATAGCCGCAGGACTATCGCCGTCGACTGAACCAAAGTTACCCTGACCATCAACAAGCGGATATCTCAATGACCATTCCTGTGCCATTCTTACCATTGCTTCGTATACCGATGAGTCGCCATGCGGATGGAACTTACCAAGTACCTCTCCCACTATTCTTGCTGACTTTTTATATGCCCTGTTTGACATTACTCCCAACTCAGACATTCCGAAAAGGACCCTGCGATGAACAGGTTTAAGTCCATCTCTGACATCAGGTAATGCACGCGACACGATGACCGACATCGAATAGTCGATGTAGGCCGACTTCATCTCCTCCTCAATATTAACCTGGATGATTCTCTCTCTCTCTGACATAACAGACTATTAATTAAGTATTTACAACCAAACCTCCATTCCGGGGTTTGGAATTACGAAAATAGTTAAAATTTGGCTATTTTTGACCTTTATGTCCATTGATTTTTTAACATTCGTTGTTCATAATTGGGCATGAAAATTGTCATATAGATATTAAGCATAATTTACCTTTGAAAATGTAGTTATGCTTAACTTTGTCGAAGCAATTATGACAAAATGTCGTTAACTATATTAATCAGCAATTTGAAAACACAAAATATGGATTCACAATTTTCACAAAGAGTAAAAGATATACTCGGGTATTCAAAAGAGGAGGCTATACGATTGGGTAACAGTCATATAAGTCCTGAACACCTTTTCCTTGGCATACTCAGGGATGGAGAGAGTGTTGCAATAGAGATACTTATCAATCAGGGCATTGATCTTCCCGTTTTAAAAGGATCTCTTGAAAAGAGCATTAAAGTGGAAAGCCCCGTACCTGTTGCAGATCATGAGGTTATTCCATTGTTAAGAAGCACTGAAAGAATACTTAAACTTGTATATCTTGAAGCTAAGGCATTGAAAAGCAATACTATTGACACTGAACATTTGCTTCTTGCAATACTTAAAGATGAAAATGCTCTTGTGACAAGGTTTTTGTCGGAGCTTGATGTTGACTACCAGTCGGTACGCAGAATGGTGGAAGCAGAATCACCATCTGCCAAAGCTGACTTTCCACGTGATGAGGATGATGAAGGTCAGAGTTTTGGCGGCCCCGGAAAAGGCCAGTCGTCCACCCCTTCCTCCTCAAAATCTTCTTCCGACACACCTGTTCTCGACAATTTTGGAATAGATCTTACAAAAGCAGCCGAGGAAGGCAGGCTTGATCCGGTAGTTGGAAGGGAGAGAGAAATTGAACGGTTAGCTCAGATACTGTCAAGGAGGAAAAAGAATAACCCTGTTTTGATTGGTGAGCCGGGAGTTGGTAAATCCGCTATTGCTGAGGGACTTGCGCTGAGAATCATCAAAAAGAATGTATCGAGGGTACTATTCAATAAAAGAGTTGTCGCTCTTGATCTGGCATCAATTGTTGCCGGAA
Source organism: Bacteroidales bacterium (assembly GCA_031396165.1). GTDB lineage: Bacteria > Bacteroidota > Bacteroidia > Bacteroidales > VadinHA17 > LD21. Next base: position 10,676 of record JANNKF010000233.1, read on the forward strand.
CCAAATATCGTGGCCAGTTTGAGGAAAGAATGAAGGCAATTCTTAATGAACTCTCTAAAAATGATAATATTATTCTGTTCATCGATGAGATACATACAATAGTGGGTGCAGGAGGCGCCACAGGTTCCCTCGATGCAGCCAATATGCTTAAGCCCGCTCTTGCCCGTGGCGAAATACAGTGTATCGGAGCCACAACGCTTGATGAATATCGTCAGCACATTGAGAAAGATGGTGCTCTCGAAAGAAGATTCCAGAAGGTAATAGTCGAACCTACATCAATTGAAGAAACAATTCATATACTCCATAATATAAAGGAGCGATATGAAGAGCATCATAATGTTATGTATACCGATGATGCCATTGAAGCATGTGTTAAACTGACAAACCGTTATATTTCAGACCGTCATCTGCCTGATAAAGCTATTGATGCACTTGATGAATCAGGTTCCAGGGTTCATATTTCAAATATCGTTGTTCCTGAAAAAATCCTTGCACTGGAGAGTCAGCTTGAGGAAACAAAGAAGGAAAAGATGCTTGCGGTAAAAAACCAGAATTTCGAAAAAGCAGCAAGTTTCCGCGATCGTGAAAAGGATCTGCTTGATATGATTGATCAGGAGAAGAAAAAATGGGAAAAAGAACTAGCTGTTAATCGTGAAACAGTTGATGCTGATAAGGTTGCTGAAGTTGTTGCAATGATGACAGGGGTGCCTGTTCAGAGAATTGCAACTACTGAAGGAACCAAACTTCTCAACATGGCTGATGAGCTTGAAGGCAGTGTAATAGGTCAGAATGAAGCCATTCAAAAGGTAGTTAAATCTATTCAGAGAAACCGAGCCGGCCTCAAAGATCCTAATAAACCGATAGGAACTTTTATTTTCCTTGGTCCTACCGGAGTCGGAAAAACCCAACTGGCAAAGGTGCTGGCTAAATTTTTGTTTGATACCACAGATAACCTTGTCAGGATCGACATGAGTGAATATATGGAAAAATTCTCCGTATCAAGACTGGTCGGTGCACCTCCCGGATATGTCGGATATGAAGAAGGTGGACAGCTTACCGAAAAGGTTAGAAGAAAACCATATTCAGTAGTCCTTCTTGATGAAATTGAGAAAGCGCATCCCGATGTATTTCATATTATGCTTCAGGTACTTGATGAGGGTCAGCTGACAGATAGTCTCGGAAGACGTGTTGATTTCAGAAATACGATAGTAATACTCACTTCGAATATCGGAACCAGACAGATAGCCGAGTTCGGACATGGTGTAGGGTTTGATACAAACGCTAAGAAATCTTCGCGGGACGAACATACAAAGAGTATCCTTCAAAAAGCACTTCAGAAAACCTTTGCTCCTGAATTCCTGAACAGGATTGATGATGTTATAATGTTTAACTCGCTTGGTAAAGAAGAGATTAATAAAATTATCGATCTTGAACTTAAAGGATTATACGAAAGGGTACAGCAGCTTGGTTTTAAATTAAAGATTGCTTCCGCCGCAAGAGATTATATTGCCGAAAGAGGTTTTGATGCAAATTTTGGGGCAAGACCTCTAAAACGTGCTATTCAGAAATATCTCGAAGATCCTATGGCTGAGCTGCTTATAAGAGCTAATCTTAAAGAGGGCGATCAGATAATCGTAGGATTTAACAGTGTAAAATCAGAGATAAAACTAAAAATCCAGAAGAAGAAGGAAGAATTGCCGGAAAAGACGGATAATCTTGTTTGATTAAAGGAAATCCATTAACCGCAAATCTCGCAAAGATATTTCGCAAGGGTCGCAAAGAAATGAATTAAAAAGTTTTTCTTAGCGTGCTTTGCGCCTGCTCCGCGTTCTTAGCGGTTAAATTAAAACTCCATAGAGATCAAAATCTTCTGCTTTGGTAATTTTAATATTGTAGAAATTCCCCGGAATCAGATTGTATTCTACAGGGATTAGTACCTCCTGGTCGACTTCAGGACTGTCGAATTCTGTTCTCCCGACAAAAAACTCTCCTTCTCTCCTGTCGATAATAGTTTTGAAAGTTCGTCCGACCAATGCTTCATTCAGCTCAGCTGAGATATTCTGCTGCAACTCCATTAATTCAGCTACTCTAGATTCCTTTACTTCTGCAGGGATTTCATCCTTATATTTGCTATATGAATATGTATCTTCTTCATGTGAATAAGCAAATACACCGAGTCTGTCAAATCTGAAATCAGAGATAAATTTCTTAAGATCAATAAAATCCTGTTCAGTCTCTCCCGGATGTCCTGCAATAAGGGTAGTTCTTATAACAGCATCGGGGATGCTTTTTCTGAGAGTATTAAGGACATGTTCTGTCTCAGTCCTGTTATGCGATCTTTTCATCATGTCAAGCATACTATCGGTAATATGCTGAACCGGGATGTCAATATAGCGGCAAATCTTTGGATTATCCCTGATGAGAGGAATAAGTTCCATCGGAAAATTTGCAGGATAGAGATAATGAAGACGGATCCATTCAAGTGATTCTATTTTAAGCATCTCACGAATAAGTTCCGGTAAGGCCTGTTTCTTATATAGATCCAGACCATAGTAACTCAGGTCCTGAGCAATAAGGATCAGTTCCTTTACACCGTTCAGTGCCAGTTTTTCTGCTTCCCTTACCAGTTCTTCCACAGGACGTGAAATGTATTTTCCCCTGATGGCCGGAATTGCACAAAAGGCACATGTTCTGTCGCATCCCTCTGAAATTTTAAGATATGCATAATGTCCGGGACCCGTAATGGTCCTGTCAGTAAGAAGGTCTTCTCTCAGAGTTACACCAAGCTCATTCAGAATATCGTTGATATTATTTACACCAAAATACCTCTTTACCTCAGGAATTTCGTGTTCGAGGGCATCTGCATATCTTTCTGCAAGGCAGCCCATAACATACAGATTATTGATTAAACCCGCCTCTTTTGCTTTTACGAATCTGAGAATTGTATCAACACTCTCTTCCTTAGCATCATTAATGAATCCGCATGTATTTATGATAACTGTTCCGGCTGAAGTATCGTCCGAATCATAGATAACATCATAACCTCCTGAACTCAGCTGTTTCAGAAGTTTTTCCGAATCGACAAGGTTTTTGGAACAACCTAATGTTACAATATTGATTTTTTTTATCATTTATTATATTTTTGCCCCCCATCCCCCCTGAAGGGGGGCTAATGCTATCTATGTTTTTCATATTCAGCTAAATATCACGGATTTAGCTCCCCTTCAGTGGAGATGTTGCGAAGCGAAAGAGTGGCTTCTATGATTTATTTTGAGCTGAACAGCGAATCAACAAAGTCAAACCTGTTGAATATCAGGAGGTCTTCGAGTTTTTCTCCGATTCCAATATACTTAACAGGAATTTTAAACTGGTCTGAAATCCCGATCACAACTCCGCCCTTAGCAGTACCGTCAAGCTTGGTAATTGCCAGTGCTGTTACATCTGTTGCAGCTGTGAATTGTTTTGCCTGTTCGAATGCATTTTGTCCGGTTGAGCCGTCGAGTACCAGAAGAACTTCATGTGGAGCTTCTGCAATGACTTTTTCCATTACCCTTTTTATCTTGGATAATTCTGTCATCAGGTTAATTTTATTATGAAGTCTCCCAGCAGTATCAATTATTACAACATCAGATCCGGCAGCCACGGCTGAACGCAGGGTGTCGTAAGCTACTGATGCAGGGTCTGATCCCATCTGTTGTTTAACAAGATCAACTCCTGCCCTGTCGGCCCAGATCTGCAACTGATCAATAGCCGCGGCACGGAAAGTGTCAGCTGCACCGATTAATACTTTTTTCCCGGCGGTTTTGAACTGATGCGCCAATTTGGCTATAGTTGTTGTTTTTCCGGCTCCGTTAACCCCAACCACCATAATTACATATGGTTTGGTTTTAAATGGCGTTGAAAAATCAGATTCGGGATCAGTTTGGTTCTTTTCCAGGAGAGCAACAATCTCCTCTTTTAAAATAATATTTAATTCACTTGTATTGAGGTACTTATCTTTAGCAACCCTTGCCTGGAGCCTTTCGATAATATTCAGAGTTGTGGTGACTCCAACATCGGATGAGACCAAAACCTCCTCCAGATTGTCAAGAACCTCCTCGTCAACCCTGGATTTTCCCGCAACGGCCCTGGAGAGCTTATGAAATACGCTTTCCTTTGTTTTTTCGAGCCCTTTGTCGAGACTCTCTTTCTTATCTTTTCCAAGAAATCCGAACAAAGCCATTTTATTGAGTTATCTAGATGTATATTTGATTTATTCGTCTGCAATATTCCCAAAGAGGGCGAAGAAAATCAATTACACCCCTGCCTACCGGCAGGCAGGCTTTAGGGCCGGGGCAAATAATTGATTTTTGAGCGATAGAGTGGATCTGTATTATAATACTATTCCTATTTTATAAAAAAAGCTTCCTTCTGCTAAGAAGAAAGCTAAAATATCTTAAGAGTAAACGGTCTTACTACTTCAGTTACTTCTTTGTGAAGAAGTCTTTAATATGATCATTATGAACGATCTCTTCTTTAAACAGGTAAGCTCCGGATTTGTCCGATTTAGTCATTTTGATGCACTTTGTAAATGCTTTACCAGCGCCTGTCTTAAGTGTTGCAACAACTTTCTTTGCCATGGTTTATTCTGTTTACTTAATTTCTCTGTGAAGTGTGGTTTTTTTAAGAATAGGATTATATTTCTTCCTTTC
>JANNKF010000241.1:0-4158 GCA_031396165.1 Bacteroidales bacterium
GTAACCGCGGAGAAGGTATGAATGGGAGAATGGGAGAATGGGAGAACGGGAGACCCACTCTCCCACTCTCCGTCTCTCCCACTCTCCGTCTCTCCCACTCTCCGTCTCTCCCACTCTCATATTTTGTGCTTGTCCCGACCAAATGATAATAAAATTCTAATTTATTTGGCAGTGTGGATGCTTTTTGTACTTTTGCACTCCTCACCGGGAGAGGTGGGTGAGTGGCTTAAACCAACAGTTTGCTAAACTGCCGTACTCGATTAGGGTACCGGGGGTTCGAATCCCCCCTTCTCCGCCAAGATTAAAACCCCGGAACGTCGGGGCAGAAAAGAAATTATCAGTTCGGGGTATAGCGCAGTCCGGTTAGCGCACCTGGTTTGGGACCAGGGGGTCGTAGGTTCGAATCCTACTACCCCGACAGCATCAAAATTAAATCCATGTAAATCAAGTATTTGCATGGATTTTTTCTTTGTGTAGAAAATATTGCAGTTGAAATCTTGATTGCCGGTAAACGAACTTTATTTTATAATGAAGCGTATTTCATTAGATTTGCATAAAATATCCAAGGGAGTGCTGCGTGCTGCATGCTCAGTGCAGTGTTCCTATTGCCTATTGCCTGATGCCTATTACCTAAACCTTATCTCTCTAAAATGAACCGAAATGTATGATACCTTCCTAACAATTCACTCCTGGAACCGGCGGCTCATTCTGGTTTTAGGAATTGTAGCAGTTTTAATGGCCTATAACGGATGGCGGTCAAAGAGAATATTCAGCTCCCTGGATAACCTGTTGGGAACCACATTCATGGGTGCCTTGCACCTGCAATTGATTTTCGGATTGATTCTTTACTTTTTTCTTAGTCCGAAAACCATCTATGCACTCTCTCATTTTTCGGAAGCCATGAAAAACAGCGGACTGCGCTATTATGCCATAGAGCATGGTTTTGTGATGCTTCTGGCCATCGTTTTGGCGCAGATCGGAAGGATACAGGTTCATAAAAATGACAATGACAACCTGAAGCATAAAAGGACCTTTATCTACTTTGCCATCGTGATGCTGCTCATTCTGCTGATGGTTCCTTACGGAAATTCCCAGCAAGGCGTTCCACTATACCGGTTTTAACAGAAAATTCCTATCTTTGCACCCGCGGGAAACAAAATGAAACCTGCAATCGGTCTCGTAGCTCAGCTGGATAGAGCAGCAGCCTTCTAAGCTGCGGGTCGTGGGTTCGAATCCCTCCGGGATCACTTTAGATAAATATTAAACGCTTGTAAGTCAATGACTTGTAAGCGTTTTTTTATTATTACATACAGAATTATTCTCTGGCAAGACTGTTACTTCCCGCCTAAATGCGGGACAGGTATGCCTGATAATATTAATTTTTGGCAAAGCAATAACCTTCATGCCTGTCGTTAACGCTACGCCAAAAAGTAAAAGCCTCCGGACAATATATCCGGAGGCTCTTACGGGATAATATGACCAGCTATCTATTTCTTTATGACTTTCACAACCGTGCTTCTACCATCAGTAGTCAAAACCTTACAATAATACACCCCGTCGTTAAGATGAGAGATATTTATCCTGGAAGTGTTAAGCACATTATATACCCTTTGACCAGTCAGGCTGTAAATCTCAATGGATAAAACAACTTTATTCGTTTTGATATTCAAATCCCCGCTTGTAGGGCTGGGATATACCAATATTTCATGAGTGGCTGACGGTTTATCATCAATCCCCACGTTCGGGTCGTGTATGTCTATGGCGTATTTTAAGAGCCCAAGGCCACCGGCACCGATATACACTTCTGCTGAATCACCAAAGAAACGAAATGCACTGGCCGAAGATCTGACATACCATAAATCCTTTTCTGCAATTTCATTCCAATTGTTGCCCCCGTCGTTAGAATAGATAATCCTGAAGGATGAATTATCCCATGTATGCGTTGTCGCCACAATCTGGCCATCAGTCACGGTTGAATGGCTTATGTTATGGATGATCGAACTGTAAATCTTTGTCCAGGCTGCCCCACCATCAACAGATGTAAAAATACCCTGATTCGTGGCAATCGTGAACTGCTCAGGATTTAACGGGTTTTGTGTGAAATGAAGAATAAGATCATTCAGCGGCAACAATTCTTCCAGGCAATTACTTGTTGATGTCCAGGTAATGCCTCCGTTTGCAGATTCATATATACTGGTACCCTGGGCAATCCTAATTTTTTCCGAATCCAGTGGATCGATAATTATCCCGGTCACAAGATCAACTTCGGGTAAAGTGACTAAAGTGCTTATTGTGTTATCAGGGTCAGTAATGTCGATTTTATATACCTCAACATTTTGGCCAAAACTAGAGAATGCTGCCCAGATGATATTGGGGTTACCCGGGACTGTTTCAACACAATTGAAAGTACTGGAAAACAGGTTAAGGATTAGCTTCTTGGTTGCCCCATGATCATTGCTCATATAAACATTTGCCCCCATGAATGACTGCTTGAAAGAAAAAACGCGTCCGGGAATTGATTCATCGGAAAAAACGGTAATAAATGGAGAATTTGACATATAATCAAGCGATTTTACTTCAACCGGGGTATCGGTCCCTGTTGCCAAATCCCTGTGAACATAACCGAACTGAACACCGTAATAAAGATGACTTTCACTGCCTGATTTTAAACTAACGTTTCCGGAAGTACTAAAGAATGGATTCTTTGACCATGTAAGCGTTTCACCACCATCTGTTGAAAATAGGACATGATAATTACCATTAATGAAAATCTCGTTTCCTTTAAACGGATTGAATGAAGCCGTTAAACCAGCATAATAGCCATGCGTATCGTCTACCGGGTAAACGAAATTCTGTACTGTATTAAAATCATCGCGTGTTATGACAACTTCATTCTCCTCGCATACAATGATATTGGTTGGATCGGAGGGGTTAAACCTGATTGCGGTAATATGGTTGAGGCTTTCGTTTGTCCAGGTGATAGGTACAATATTCCAGCTTATTCCACCATCAAGGGACCTGTATAGATTTTCCACTCCAATGTTAAATCCAATGCTCGTCCCTAAAAGTATCTCATCCGGGTTATTTGGGTTAAAGGCAATCTGGTCATAAGTATTACCGGGAATTTTCTCTTCCCAGCTAATTCCCGCATCCAGAGATATGAACAATCCACCATCTACATCACCAGGGCTGTGTCCCCTGGCAATGAAAACTTTGTTGGGGTCTGAGGGGCTTATTGCTACATTAACTGGAAATACATTGTCAAATGAAACATTATAGTATATTTCCTGCCAGGAAGTTCCTCCATCCCGGGTATAATACACTTTGGCGAAGTTCTCAATACCGATCTGGAATCCCTGATATACCAATGCTATATCGGTATTGTCTTCATATATGCTATAACTTGCTATCCATTGCTTGCCTGCCCCATCAGGGAATGGAAGAACGAATATCTTGTCTATGATCAAGGTTGGAATATCCAAAATGCACAATGCATCTCCCTCTGTTCCATTATTTGTGTAAAAACTGAGTTTATTCCCTTTTAACATGCGCAAGGTTCTTAGTGTTGTCCCTTTTTCGGGATGGGAATAGAGTATCTGCCAGTTTAGCCCGTTGTCGCCCGACACTACGATGTGGTTCCCCAGCGTAAGGGCATATAGTTTGTTCTGGACGTTCAGATCGTAATTGATGTCGAACAGCCTGCCGTATTCTTTTGATCCGATGACTTCCATCTGGGCGAAAACCTGCTGCCCGAGGCAACACAGGATAGCAAAAACGAGTGTAAGTAGTTTTTTCATGAATTTCAGGGGTTTAATTTGTAAGCCGCAATGTTCCGCATTAATCAAATATGAACACGCAAAATTAAGGGGAAATAACGCGACGCCTGTAGGAAAAAGCGTGACATTAAAAACTAAGACCAGTCCGAAATTTAAAAAAATAAAAAATGCCACCAAGACACCAAGACACTAACTTTCACAAAGTGTTGAATATCTGATATATATCCTTTGTGGGCCTTTGTGACTTAGTGCCTTAGTGGCAAGAAATGACATTTCGGAGTAGGCTCAAATCTAAATGCCTGAAATGTAATTGTACAGGTCGGAATTGTCGGGCAATCCCATCTTATCTGCGATCCGCTCTTTCCTCTTCCTGCAGGCCTCG
>JANNKF010000257.1:0-40446 GCA_031396165.1 Bacteroidales bacterium
GGATATAATCTGAATTATAAATGGATTCAGAACGGGAATATTATTGAGGCCGGAGCATCCGATAAATTGAATATTCCAAGTGCATTGACTGATAATTCCGGAGATTATTTGACAGAGATATCCGGTACTTGTGGTACAGTATATTCCAATTACATGAAACTGACAGTTCACCCTTTAACCAGAATTTCCTTTATTTCACCAGATGCTGAAGTTCCTTTTGGAGGTGAAATTGCACTTGAAGTTAAATCAGAAGGTCATAATTTAATATACCAATGGCAAAAAGATGATGTTCTGCTGGATAATAGTAATAATTCCCAATATTGGTTACAGAATGTAAATGCATCCAATACAGGTCTTTACCTTTCTACTGTAACAGGTACATGCGGAGCCAAAACAAGTAACAAGGTCTATGTTTTTGTAGGTAAAGACCTGAATACATCCGAACCTGAAGTTTTCCTTTGGCCGACAATTACCAATAATGAATTTAATGTAGCCATGAGTAATGATATGTATTATAATGTTCACATATCTAATACTTTGGGTCAATTAGTAAGAAAACAGATGAATTGCCAGTATAAGACTACAATCAATATAATTACGATGCCAAATGGGATCTATATTATCAATGTCTTTAATAGAAGCTTCCGGAAATCAATTAAGTTGATAAAATATTAAGCTGCAAAATTATTTGGTGTAGGCAATATTGCTCAATTAAGTTTATCAGGGAAATTAATAAATCTCTTTTAGTAACTATCTTTGAAATAAGAGAAGTTTGCAGTTTTCCGGGAATGCATTATGGAAGATAAACCTAAAATAGTAATTGCCGACTCACAATTTCTGATTGTTGAATCTCTTATTCATCTTATAGAAGAAGAAAACAGGTATGTTTTGTGTGGTGTTGCTGAAAACCGGGAAAGTCTGTTAGAACTTTTGAAGCACCACTCCCCGGATTTACTGATTACAGACATCAATCTCATTGATTATGAAGGTCTGGAGGATGTGAAATCTATCAAGGAAGGATTTAAAATTCTTTCGGTATTAATTCTTACAAATCAAATAACAAATGAAGAACTGGGAAAACTTCTGAAATGCGGCATTAGTAATATTTCTTTAAAAACAGATGAAAAGAAAGATTTGCTTTCTTCAATCGAAATGGCGGTTAAAAAAAAGAAACAATTCAGCGACCAGATTCTTGATATGATTCTCGAATTAAGCGAGATTAAGAATAGTACTCCTGAACCATCAAGCCTGACTCTCTCTGAAACAGAAATAGTTAAACTTATTGCAGCTGGACATACTACAAAAGAAATTGCACTGAAAAAGCACATTAGTTTTCACACTGTGGTGACACACAGAAAAAATATTTTCCGAAAACTTGATATTAATAATGTTTCTGAATTGATTAAGTTCGCTGTACGAAAAGGATTGATTGATTATCTCGAATATAATATCTGACAAACACTTCTCTCTATTTTAATATCCTGAATGACTTTATCGGGAAGATTATGTCCACGGCTGAGTATCCTAAAACCGATATCTTTCAATCAGTCAATTTCAAATAGAAGAGTCTCAACAAACCGGGTTACTATTAGATACAACTTTTCTTGTTTCCCTTCAAATCTCAGTAATCCAAACTGTTCAACTTCTATTGCATACCCTAAACATGGTACAACAATACCACATGAGCGGTATTGTTTGGGACCATGCTGCACAGGATCTTTGTATCTTAATAATTAATGCCTTAACCTAAACTGTAAAGATCATGTCAGCAAGTCAGAAATTCGAAACATTACAATTACATGCCGGACAAGAAGTCGACCCAACAACTTTGTCACGTGCTGTACCAATTTACCAAACCACTTCTTACGTTTTTAAAAACTCAGAGCATGCTGCTAATTTATTCGGCCTGAAAGAATTTGGAAATATCTACACCCGGTTAATGAATCCGACTACCGATGTATTTGAAAAGCGTATTGCTGCTCTTGAAGGGGGTGTGGCTGCTTTGGCAACATCCAGCGGACAAGCTGCCCAGTTTATTGCGCTGACCAATATACTGGAGAGTGGCGACAACTTTGTCAGTACATCCTATTTGTATGGTGGAACGTATAATCAGTTTAAAGTCCAGTTTAAACGACTGGGTATTACAGTGAATTTTGTCAAGGGTGACAAAGCAGAAGACTTTGACAATGCCGTTAACAGTAAAACCAAAGCAATTTATCTGGAAACAATTGGGAATCCTGAATTTAACATTCCTGATTTTGAGGCAATTGCCAAAGTAGCTCAAAAACATAAAATTCCATTAATTGTTGACAATACTTTTGGTGCCGGCGGTTATTTATTTCAACCGTTGAAACATGGTGCTAACGTAGTTGTTGAATCAGCGACCAAGTGGATCGGCGGACATGGTACAAGCATTGGTGGTGTTATTGTAGACGGAGGTAATTTTAATTGGGGTAATGGGAAATTCCCTCAGTTTACGGAACCTTCAGAAGGTTATCACGGGCTTAAATTCTGGGATGTTTTTGGAACTCCCGGATCATTTGGGAATATTGCATTTATTATCCGTGCCAGAGTTGAAGGTCTTCGCGATTACGGATCAACACTCAGTCCTTTTAATGCTTTCCTGCTGATTCTGGGTATAGAAACACTCTCATTACGTGTTCAAAGACATGTTGATAATGCCCTGGCCATTGCGCAATGGCTGGAAAAACATGAGCAGGTAAAAGCAGTTAATTATCCCGGTTTATCCTCGAGCAAATATCATGTATTAGCAGGTAAATATCTGAAAAATGGTTTTGGCGGGGTACTTTCATTTCTTATTAAGGGAGGCAAAGAAGCAGCTGATACATTTATCGACAATCTCAAACTGGTTAGCCACCTTGCCAATGTGGGTGATGCTAAAACACTTATCATTCATCCTGCATCTACAACCCATTTGCAGCTGCCAGAGGAGGAACAGAAAGCCAGTGGTGTAATTCCGGGATTGATCAGGTTGTCGGTGGGTATCGAACATCTAGATGACATCAAAGATGATCTTGAACAGGCATTTACCAGTGTAAAAGAAATCTCTGATAAAGAGACCTAAACTCTGAATGTCTATTTTACCACTCATTTTAAACTTATAAATTATGTCAGACTTGAATTTTTCTATTAAAGGAGTTAGTGAAAACCCCACCAAATTTGTGGCAGAAGCCCGAAATTTTAAAATTGTTATAGACGAACCTTCTACATTAGGAGGTACCGATCATGGTGCAAACCCGGTAGAGTATTTACTGGCGAGCTATGCAGGATGTTTAAATGTTATGGGGCATCTGATTGCAGGAGAGTTGGGATTTAAGTTAGAAAAACTTGAAATTGAAATTAATGGCAGCCTTAATCCTGAGAGACTATTTGGGACCTCATTTTCGGAACGAGCCGGGTACAATAATATACAGGTTACATTAAAACCTTATGCAGAAGTTACCACAAAACTATTAAAAAAATGGCTTAAGGCTGTTGAGAATCGTTGCCCGATTAACGATAACCTGAAAAATGTAACGCCAATTGAAATTCAGATTCTGACAAATTAGTACATGTCTTGTTTCGGAAAGTAATTATTCAACTAAATTACAAGGCTATAAAGGTTTTGCTTGTTATGCACTTTCTGCAGGTAATTAATAACACTAGAACTCCGGCTGCCTGATCTGCAATAAAAGACAACAGTGTCTTTGTCTGAAAAAAGCCTGATCTTCCTGCTGATGTCAAAGTGTGGAATGGAGATTGTTTTAAATCCAATGTCCTCATTATCTTCTTCATCACGCAGATCAACTACTATAATGTTCTGTTTCCCTGAAAGCATTTCCTGAAGGGTATCTCCGGAAATTTCATTAATCGTGCTATTATCATATAAACTAAGATCTTCATACTCTCCCAGTTCGGTGATTTTCGAAAAATCAGGATCTCTTTTAAAGGAAGAAACCAAAGTACTAAAGTTGAGAGTATCAATCATAAAGATTTTGCCCGAAAGCACTCCGGGATGTCCGATAATAATCTTCAAAACTTCTGTTGCCTGAAGAGAACCGATTAATCCGGGAACAGAACCAATTACGCCATATTCTTCACATGAAGGAACTTCCAGCGGATTTGGAGGTCCGGGATGGAGGCACCTTAATGTGGGGCCATCCTTATAATTAAGTATCATTACTTGTCCTGAAAACTTATGGATTGCTCCATAAACTATTGGTTTATTAAGGATTACACATGCATCATTTATTAAGTACCTGGTACCAAAATTATCAGTACAATCGACAATAATATCGTACTGACAAATAATTTTAAGGGCATTTACCTTTTCAAGCCTGATAAAATGTATTTTAAATAAAACCTCAGGGTTGAGGAGTTTAAGCTTATCTCTGGCGACCAAAGGTTTGGGTTTGCCAATGTCCCGTACGGAATATAATACTTGTCTGTTCAGGTTGGACTCATCTACCCAGTCATTATCTAATATTCCAAGAGTACCTACACCAGCTGCAGTAAGATACTGCAGTACCGGACACCCTAATGCACCAGCACCTACTACCAGTACAGAGGCCCCTTTAATCTTTATCTGACCCTCCACTCCTATCTCAGGAAGCCTTATCTGTCTGCTATATCTGCTTTTCTCATCCTGTGTAAGATTTGTATTACAGCTCATTTTACTTTTTTTCTGACTACTAAAGTAATTCTTATTCTGACAATTCAACAAACCTGACAAACGATGGGGTATTTTGCCATGCCATGCCCTGATATGCCTGCGATAATAATAAAAACCTGCCATTTATCCAGGCAGGTTCTTTTTATGATCTCCTATTTTAGCCCTGATCTATCAAACTTTTTCCAGCTCTACGGTAAGCTCTGTTCTGCGTCCCTCAGGAATGGACACCATAAGTTCTTTTTCTTTATAACCATCACTACTTACTTTCACTTTATAGTTTCCGGTCTCCATTGTCTTTATATGGAAATTTCCTTTTTTAGAAGTTTTTTTAACTATCCCGCCATTTCCATTACCAGATGATGACAAAGAGGACTCGTGTTTAAAAATAAATGTTGCACCACTCACTGGCATCGCATTGGTAATATCTTTGGCAGCCGCAATTAGTGTCAGCGAGCCGGAACTTGTGTCAACAAGTTTTCTGGAGTTTTTGTACCCGTTGTACAGATCGGGATATTCATCTTTTACTGATCCCACTGCAAGATCCATTATGTCAATTTCTTCGTCAGCACTCTTGAAAAGTACAGTCAGTTTCTGTGTTGCTTGTCTTTTTTCAGTAATTCCGGTCCTCGGTGTTGCAATGGCATTATTATATGCAGTAATCGTTTCAAGGAACTTCTTCTGTGTTTCAGAAGAGATACCCTGTTCCGCAAGATTGTTGAGATTGGTTTCCACCCTGTCATAAATAACCTGTGCCATATCCTTCACAGTAACATCTGGTACCCTTGCCAAGTCTGATTCGTTGAGTCGTACCTCTCTTAACAGTGTACCATTATTAATCAACTTGGCGAGAATTGCCAGTTTATTGGCATTCTTGAGAGTAATCGCAATAAGTGCTTTCCTCAAGCGATTCTTGTCCAGTGCAAGACCGGTTTTGTTTGTTCCCTGAATTTTGCCAATGAGTTGAATTTCATCGGTGTATGCCTGCAGTTTTATGAAAGCTGCAATAAATCTGACAATGTTCTTTAAAATCCCTTCATTAAGGATTACAAAATTTCTTACTGCCAGATACATAGTTAATCTGATCTTCTGATTTGTAGTCATAATTATAAATATTAAGGGTTAATAAAAGAAAAATATATAAATGAAATATTTTGTCTGAAGAATGATAATATTGTCGAAAAAACCGAAGGTCTCTTGCAGCGACAGAAAGAATCGTTCCGGGATACCAGTGATCGATCCCGGCGATCCAAAGATCAGTCCCGGCGATCCGAAGATCGATCCCGGAGATCCAAAGATCAGTCCCGTCGATCCGAAGATCGATCCCGGAGATCCAAAGATCGATCCCAACGAACAAAAGTTCAGTTCCGTCAATCTGAAGATCCGTCTCAATAACCCAATGATCGATACCGACATTCCAATGATCAGTTCCGGCATTCCAATGATCAGTCCTCTTATTGCTTAGGTCAATTATTATTACTCTGTTACGAATTATTGAAACGGAGAGCAAACCCTTTGAAACCTTCTGTCTGGTATGTACTCTGATAGAGGTGGTAAACTTATTGTTTTTATTGTCTTGCACGAGTCAGTATATGTTTTTCATTGCGAAACTATTCCATAATCTAACATCATACAATAGCCCCGGGGGCTAGCCCCCCTAAAACTTTTATCATGCTTATTTTTCGAATTTTTTGTCTTTTTTTTATCTGATTTATTGCATTTTAAATTCCAATTATTTAATTTTATCGTCCGGTTGTGCTAAACCAGTTAAAAGAGGGACCGGATAATAAAAATAAATCGCTGATTTAAACAAGAAAATTGCGGATTGCGGATCTTTGGTTGTGGAATAATAAGTTCGATTTTTTTATAAATCCGAAAACCGATCCCGATAGCTATCGGGACCGAAACAACATATTATGTCTCACTTAAATCTTTTGTGCTATGAAACTGAAACAAAGGTCCGCTAAGGATGGTCCGGGAAGTGGTGAAAGGACGAGGATGAGAGTACTTAAAGCACCAGGTACTCTGAAAAGAAATTCAAAACATACTATCAGCGATTTACTCTCCCGCTTCCTCGCCAGGGGCAAGAAAGCCGAAGATATCTTAAGAGAATACATCAGGAAGATAATATTCGAGGAGCTAAAATTTTTCATTGATCAAAATGATCAACAGCACAATGAGTTTTCATCTGTTATTTCGGAAAAACCTATTGTTGCTACATTCAATTATTATCAAAAACTCTCAACCAGAGAAATCGAGGTGATGGATCTTACCATTCTGGAGTATAACAACAGGAAAATCGCAGCACGTTTAAATATGAAATTTAATACTCTTAAAAATCACAATAAAAATATTCATAAAAAATTAAAGGTAACCGACAGGGAATCTGCATGTATTGTGTATCGCAAGCTTTATAACAAACCAGATCTTAGAGTGAAATAAATTTTTTGGGGCTAGCCCCGGGGCTATACGGCCTTAGGTCGGACCGGACGACCTAAGACCGAAGTGGCCACGCAAAGGCTCAATAGAAATGGGATTATAGTAAAACGCCCACTATTAGAATTTATATATCGCACCTATATTTATTGAACCTACCGTAAAAATGTTTCCCAGTCCTGCCCCGGCATTGAAACCTGAAGAATTACTTTTTATGGTACCGTTTTTAGTTGTCATGTAACTATATCCGAGACTAAACACATTGAAGGAAGTCTCGAGGGCAAATTTCTCAGTAACACCATATGAGAGGCCAGGGAAAACATTGAAAAAAATCCTCGTACCTTTTGGCCCATCGTTTGTTACACCTCCGGTTTCAACTTTTGAATTAGTGAGATCCAGACCCACGTTACCCTGACCAAAAAGTGAAAATTTATTCCACTCGATGCAGTAATATCTCAAAAACGGGCTCGCACCAATACCAGAATTTCTGGTTGTTGTCTCTGTTGCTACTCCGGATTTGCTTCCCGAGAGAGAAAAATCCAAACCTATTCCAACCGCAAGTTTTTCCGACAAAAAAGTTCCGGCTATCGGTGAAAAATTCAAATTATAATTTGATCCCTTTTGTGTAATTGTTGTGCCGTTCTCAGCTTCAGAACTACCTCCACTGAAACTGACATTTCCACCCACGAAAAGTTGTGCATTCAGACTCACACTTACCAGGGTTAGAAGTACAACAGAAAAAAAGCGATATGATTTCATAATAATCAGATTTAGAATTGCGCCTACTCTTTGGTTTTTCGGCTTCCACCAATATTGACATATATATTTTTAGAATTTAAGATCTTTTCCATTATCAAATCATTATCAATAACACTTAAACATTTTTCTTCAATGTTTAGTTTAAGGTATTTTTAAAAATCTGTGTAAAAATCGCAACAATCGTTTGACTCATCAGCTGCTAAGATAGACAAAATCTGCAAATGGCGAAAGTCGGTATCTGTCAGTCAGATTTAAAATGACTATTGCTTTCATAATTCTGATATTTTGAGTAATCTTGCAGGAAAATACGGCCCGTAGCTCAGCTGGTAGAGCACGTGACTCTTAATCATGGGGTCGAGGGTTCGATCCCCTCCGGACCGACAAATTCTAATCCCGGCAGATCTTATGAGTTTCATAATCATGTGATCTTGCGCTTTATTCTTTTTGGGAGTTTGCTGCGAACTTTTAAGGTGTCGTATTTGTTAATAATGCAGTAAACAAATAAAATACGACTATGAAAAAAGTATTAAAGATTTTCGGGCTCCTTCTTCTCGGAATCATATTGCTCGTACTTGTTACAGCATTATTTGTTAAGAAAGAGTATAGCGTCGAAAGAAATGTATCGATAAGCAAGCCTAACCAGGTTGTATTTGATTACACCAAATATCTGAAAAACCAGAACAATTTCAGCGTCTGGGCCAAAATTGATCCAAATATGAAAGTGGATTTCAGAGGAACCGACGGAACAGTTGGTTTTGTTTCGGCATGGGATAGTCCTGTGAAACAGGCAGGCACGGGAGAACAGGAGATATTGAAAATTTCTGAGAACGAGAGAATTGACTATGAGATCAGATTCCTGAAACCGATGAAATCAACGGACAATGCCTACTTGCAGTTTGCACCGGTAAATGATAGTGTAACTAATGTAAAATGGGGATTCTACGGTAAAATGAAATACCCAATGAACCTGATGTTACTTCTGATGGATATGGACGCCATGCTGGGGAAAGATCTGGAGGGTGGTCTGACAAATCTTAAAAAGCTGCTTGAGAATAGTTAAGATTTTACAAATTCAGCATGGAAGAGTCAGATAGAATGAAGATCCTTTGCCCACTTCTGATCTAACCCAGAGTTTACCGCCAAGGAATTCTATATAGGCTTTTGATAGCGAGAGACCCAGGCCAGTTCCTTCATACTGCCTGTTTTCTCCACTGTCAACCTGATAAAACCGTTCGAAGACTTTTCCTTGCTGATCCTCCGGAATTCCAATTCCTGTATCAGAAACAGAAAACTCAATATTGTCAGTATTGCGTAAACAACCGATCCTCACATGTCCCTCCTGAGTAAACTTGCAGGCATTAGCCAGAAGGTTGGAAAGCACCTGGATAAGTTTAGTACTGTCTGTATAAAAATACTCTTCCTTATCAGATTGAAGCTTTTCAAAAATGAATTCCAGACCTTTTGCAGTCATCACAGGTTGGAACTGTTTATGAAGCTTTTCAAGTACAACATTAATAATGACTTTGCCCATATTTAATTTCAACTTGCCCGCTTCAATATTTGAGACTTCGATTATATCTGTTACAATAGACAGCAGGTGGTTGCTGCTCTGAGTAATTATCTCAAGATAAGAATTACGGCTCTCGTCAGTAATATCAGATTCGCGGAGTAATGTTGTGAAACCAACAATGGCATTCATGGGAGTACGTATCTCATGCGACACATTGTGGAGAAAAGCAGTCTTAAGCCTGTCGCTTTCTTCGGCTTTTTCCTTCGACCTTGTTAATTCCACTTCAGTGGTTTTTCTCTCAGTAATATCATGAAAGATCTCCAGCATGGCTTTTTTCCCCTGATAATTCATACCCGTATGGTAAATATCGAAAACCTTCCCGCCAAGCAATCCATGCGATTCATATTTTTCCGTTTTGCCAATCACAATTCCTTTTGTCAGAGGACAATCGAGGCAAGGTTTCTTGTTATCTCTGTAGATTTCCCAGCATTTTCGCCCAATTGCTTCAGAACCAAAGATATTTTTGAAATTATCACTCTGAAAAAGAATAGTTCCCGAATCATCAACGATATCCATTCCAAATGGAATTGTCTTCATCAATGACCTATTGAATTCCGCACTTTCACGAAGTGCATCTTCTGCTCTTTTCCTGTTTGTAATATCGTGACTTATTGTAATTAATTTTGATGCATTGCCATTGGAGTCAAGAATAGGGATCCTGCTTGTGAGATGTGAATACGGAAACCCGGTTTCGATGTGTGTGGAACTCTCTACCTTATCGAGGTTCATTTTACCTGTGCGCAGAACGAGTGAGTCATCTTCATCCAGAATCACAGCTTCTTCTTCAGGTAAGAAATCATATATTGTTTTGCCAATAGCCTCATCCTGGCTTTCGGCTCCTATAACGGCAAGCTGGGCGCTATTATTAAGGAGAAAACGTCCTTCGCGATCCTTGATTGAAACCGGATCGGGAAGATTATCTATAAGTGTCCTGAGAAGATTTCGTTCATGCATGATCAGGTCATGATGCTTTTTCTGAGCCTCATTTTTCTCATTGTTTGCCTGAAGCCACTTTTCTTCTTCAAACTTAATATCAAGCAAAAGGTTTTTACTATACATCAATACGAAGCTGTAAGTAAGAAAAATTACCAGCATATGATACACGATGATAATGACAACATCGAAGCTCCCTGAATCAAAATAATCAGCGGGCATCTGCTCCCCCCCGATAAAGAACTTTAGAATATTAGCAATACAGACCAGGCAAAATGCGACAAAAACAAGGCCGATCGGATGTGTTAATCCAAGGTCCTTTTTTGATACTCGGTAAAGCATTAACCATGCACTCTGAAAGAAAACAATAAGAGAGGTTACTGAAATGTTCAGGTTTCTTGCCGTAAGATCAGGATTAACCAGAGTAAACCATGTGTGGATAAATGCGAAAACAGCGAGTAAAACAAAATTATGGATCTGATTAGACTTTCTGGCAGTAAATGCTTCCAGACCCATATATCCAATAATTATACCTGCAATTATTAATGTGTTTGCCAGATCAATAGAGATCCATTCGGGAATTCTTCCTCTTAAGACAATAAGCAACAGACCAACTGTCTGTAGGGTAAAGTTAAGCACTAGGTGAAAAGTGCCCCTGTAACGTTTGTGATACTGCACCCAAAGGATGAAAATAACAATTGTACTTACCACATAAGTAAGTAGAAAACTGAAAATTATCATCCTCATGTCAAATAAATCCATCTTTCCTCCCTTTAGCGTAAGCTTAATAATTCTGTTATACTTGCCATTAATTCTTTAAGATCGAGTGGCTTCTGATAAACCCTGTCGGCACCCAGATGTTTTGCACTTTTAAGGTATCCCTCATACTGAAAGCGGCCGCCACCCGAAATTGCAATTATTTTAAGTGCCGGAGTTTTCCTTCTGAGCTCAAATATCAACTCAAGGCCTTCCTTTTCGGGCATAACAATATCTGTTATCATAAGATCTGGCTTAAATTCGTCAAATAGTTGCAGCCCTTCATTCCCGTTAACAGCAGTTCTTGCTTCGTGGCCGGCCTTCTCAACCATCCTTTTGAGCATTACAGCAATAGCAATTTCATCGTCAATTATAAGAATCTTTGCCATATCACAGGTTTATTAGTTTTCATCAAGTACCTTCCTGATTGTTTTGCTGAAATCGCTTAGTTTAAGAGGTTTCATGATAATTTCAGAAATCCCTGCATCATTAACCATCTCCTCCGACAACTTATCAATGTACCCTGTAATTATTATTACTTTAAGTTCAGGTCTGATCTCCTTCATTTTTGTAGCCAGTTCCGTACCAAACATCCTTGGCATGGTCTGGTCTGTTACAAGAAGAGAATATTTTCCGGGATTTAATTTAAACTCCTCAAGAGCAGAAAGGGAATCAGTTTTAATGGTTACTTTATAACCAAGGTTTTCAAGCATTTTTTTACCCATGTAGGTTATCTCCTGTTCATCATCTACAAAGAGGATAAACTCATCGCCCTTTGTAATTGTTTTAATTGAATAATCGCTGTTTACCGGACTCGTCCCATACTGTGGCAGATAGATTGTAAAAGTAGTTCCCTTACCGGGTGTACTGTCTACAGTAATTGCACCTCCATAATTATTAACAATCCCGTGTACTACTGACAAACCAAGTCCTGAACCTGAACCAACCTCTTTTCTGGTAAAAAAAGGTTCAAAGATTCTCTCTTTGGTCTTACTGTCCATGCCGTTTCCGGTATCTGATAAAGAAAGTCGCACATATTTACCTTTTTTAAGATTAGGAACCTGTTTCATAAGGTTACGGTCGGCTGTTACTACATCAAGGATAACTTCCAGGATGCCTCCTGTGTTAATCATGGCATAGCTTGCATTGGTACACAGATTCATAATGATCTGGTGCATATGTGTGGCATCGGCAAGTATGGTTCCGATTTTGGGATCAAGTTTTTGTCTTACCTCAATTCCGTTTGGGAAGGATGCTTTAAGCAGATTAAGAACTTCAACCACTACAAGGTTAAGCTGGATAGGTTTTTTCTCGAAATTAACTTCACGGCTGAATGTAAGGATCTGCTGAACAAGGTCTTTTCCCCTGGTAGCTGCACTATTGATCTGCTCAATATCGAACCTGAGGGTACTCTCATCGGGTAGTTCTTCGAGTGCCATATCTGTATAGCCAAGAATTGGTGTAAGGATATTATTAAAATCGTGAGCAATTCCCCCGGCAAGGGTACCTATAGTTTCCATTTTTTTTAGCTGAAACAACTGCGTTTCAAGTTCACCCCTCTCCTTTTCAAACTTTTTACGGGTCTCTATCTCCTTTTTCAAATTCTGGTAGGCGTCGGTAAGCTGTACAGTCCTTTCCCTGACTCGTTTCTCCAGGGCATTATTGGCAGCCTGAACCTTTTCCTGCTCCTGTTCGAGTAAATTCCTCATATAAAAGTCATTACGGGAGGATAATTCAAGAAAGTAGCTTATAAACATACCAATCACATTAGCACTGATAAAAAAATAATTATTATTTATAAGAATCTCCATCGGCGTATCTGATATCCAGATAGCTGAGATCTCATAGGCAGCAACTATCACCCACCCTGCAATTGATGCATAAATAAATCTGGCTCTAATAAAAGTATAGCCGAAGATAAAGATCAGGATTAGCCCGGCGTAGTAATTATAATTTGATACTTCAGCAGCATAAATTATCATTACAATAATGCCGAATCCGGTTAGGAACATTATGAATGAGATAACAAACTGCATGTACTTCTTAAAGAGCTTCGAAAAAGAGAACGCAAATACTGCAATTAGAACCGGGAAGACCAATCCGAATCGTATAAACCAGAAGAACTCCTTCAGTTCAGGTACAGATGAAGCATCGAGAAAAGCAAATGCACCATAAAATATCATGGCAAGTACCAGTGAGAATCTGAAAGGAATAAGGGACTTTTTAAAATAATCCTCAAGGTAGTCTTTCTCATACCTGGCAAGAGTGCCTGAAAAAGATAAAGTCAACTTGTCAAACGTCCAGGGTCCATGGGACGCAGATGGAAGACCAAGTAGATTAAGTGCTGTACCTTTAAGAAAATCGATTTTCAAGATTTATATTTATATAAGGTGCTGATACTATGATTTGCGTATTTTTAAAAACAGGTTAACTCCGAGTGGTTCAGTATCAATATGAACTAGTTTAGGATCGATACAGGCTTTTGTGGCTATACTCAAAAGATCTTCTTTACTCCGGTGGTTCAGGAACCAGTCTGATAACACCTCCATAAGCCTTCTGGTGGGATTTTCGGTACTGAAGTTACTTATTATATACTCACCATCCTCTGCCAGGAAGTTAATGTATTTCTGTATCAGAAAAACAAAGTGTTTATCCTTAAAATAATCAAAAAGACCCGCACTCCAGATCAAATCGTAGGTTTTGAAAGGTTTATAACGCAATACATTGATGCGGTTGTAGGTAATTCGCTCATTAAAAATCTCATTTTTCAAGCGTGAGAAATCAATAGCATTCTGATCAAAATCTATGAGATCGAAACTTATCCTGCCAGAAGGATTTTCATTCAGGAACTCATTCACATCTGTTGCAGGGCCGGAACCTAAAATAAGCACCTTAATATCCCTGTCACCTTTTTCGGTAAGTTTTTTACAATGCCGAATGAAATAATCTTTCCTGTTCCTTACTGCAATGGCACCTGGTTGATTCTGGAAAAAGAGATCCCAGTTCCTATACCTGTCATCTTCGTTTATATAAAATTTATAAATAGAGTTTATCAGATTGAAATCGCCGGGATATCCAAATGGCTTTTTATACCCATATCCTATTAAAGTGTTTTCATTTAATACAGGTAAGAGAAGTTCCCTGAAATTATCAACATGGTAAGGGCTGATATTATCAATCAGGGAAGTGAACTTGTCATAATCCCTCGATTCGGGTCCCCCGGCTTCTACCAGGCTTAACAGAAATTGTTTTTTTTCAGCATCTGAAATACTTACGGGCAAGACAGAAAAATTAGACATCGGTCAGGTTCAAGTTGAAGTAAACGGTTAGAATTTTCCCCCTTAATAATTCCCCAAATAAAAGGAATAAATGTAGTTTTTACTTTTAATACTGCCAATTTCTTTAAAAAAAAATTCAAAAAAAGATTTTGGATACCGGAATACCCTGTGAATCTTCAACTCCCAACATAGCATTTATAAGTTTGATTTCAGTAAAGGATTTGAGATCGGTAATCCTAATTTCTTTCTCGATAATACTTCTGTTTTTCAGAAGATTAGAGCGTCTTGTTCCCTGAAGAAGACAGGATGCCGGCGTAACCCATTTGCCGCCATAATCACAGAAAATAACATTGGCAATTGAACTGTCTGTGATCATCTCTTTTTTAATAATAAGTATATCGTCACACTCGCCGCGTAAATTCATTGACCGTTCAAGAGCTGTTCTGTTGGTGAATTTATATGCATAACTAATATTGTCGTCATAAACAATCTTCAGTGTTCTGACCGGTTTTACAGTGTAAGGTAAAAATTCGGTCAGCATACTTTTCTCATCATAAACCACCCTGCATTTATATATCCCAATAAGGGCAGAGTCGGGTATATCAATTATTTCTTCAAGATCAGTTGTTGTTTTCTTTTTGAACAGGTCGAATATTGATCTGTGCATCCGCTCATTATGGAAACTGATATTCTGCAGTTTCCCGTTTTCCAATCTTATCGTTTCAACCAGCAGGGACATACACTTTAGATATTAGTTCTTCATATTCTTTTAAAGGATCACTCATATACGTTATTCCTCCTCCGCTCTTGAAAAGGAGTTTATTTCCAGTTTTTTCTATAAATCTGATCATTACACCACTGTCAAGAGATGTACCATCAAAAACTCCAAAAACACCGGTATACCAGCCTCTGTTATATTTTTCACACTCCTTTATTATCCGCATTGTCTCTTTCCTGGGTGCTCCGGTAACAGATCCTGCTGGTAACATACCTGTTATTATATCTCCCAAATGTTTTTCATATCCCGGTTTCAGATTTCCGGTAATCTCCGAACTCATTTGCAGCATTTCGCTGTTCGAAGTTCTTATTCTGTCAATATATCTGTATCTGCTAACTCTAACTTTTTCTGCAACTCTGCTCAGATCATTTCTGATGAGATCAATTATCGTATTATGTTCTGCTTCCTCTTTCAGATCATTAAGCAGACAGGTTTCAGCATCGGGAACTGAGGCATCAATTGTCCCTTTCATTGGAAAAGAGCTTATCACCCCGTCACCGATCCTGACAAATATTTCAGGTGAAAATACTACGAAACTGTTATGATACAACAATTTGTATTTTGCAATACTTGCAGAATAGATCTCCTGAAGAGTCATTTCAGTTTCAATTTCTGTCGGAAATGTAAGATTCAACAGATAGGAATTGCCCAGTTCTATGTTTCTTTTTACTGTTGAAAAGGCTTTTGAATACAATGAGAACGATACCGGATGTTTTATTATGGTTGCTATTTTAGTAGTTAATTGATCCGTGAAAATATCCGGAATAAGTGGTGTGGAAAATTTTATGCCAGGAGGCAGGTATTTGATTTTATGGATTTCAGGCGACTTCATCTCAAAATCAATAATAAATATAAATGGCTCTTTTTCAGCACCATACCTATTCATTAATGCAATAAACTTTTCAAGGGAGTCCTGTAATTCCATCCTGCTAATTACATCTGGTTTCATAGTCATTCACACCGTACTCTATCTGAATAGTTGAGTGTTCAATGTTAAACCTTTTCTCCAGTTCTTTTTGAATTACTGTTATAAAATTAATATCTGTTTGCACTGAAGTTGTTAGATGAACAGTCAGTGCCGCATCAGTTGTTCCCAGAGCCCAGATGTGAAGGTCATGCACACCTGCTACTTCCGGCAATGCCGAAAGATAATGCCTTACTTCCTCAATCTTTATATTTTCAGGAACTGCATCGAGCGCAAGATTTACGGAATCAATGAGCAGGTTATAGGAACTGTACAGGATAACTGCGATTATCGTGAACGATACTAAAGAATCAATCCAGGTAATGCCGCTGAGAGCCATTATGACACCTGCTACCACGACTCCCAGGGAAACCAACGCATCCGCTACAAAATGGACAAATGCACTGCGGATATTGAGATCGTGTTTCTTACCCTTCAGGAACAGCCAGGCCGTAAATGCATTGACTCCGATACCTATTGCAGCTACTATCATCACACTGCCAGCTTCAATCTTAACCGGATTCTTCAGCCTGTGTATAGTTTCAAGAATAATAAAGGCAACCGCCGAAAGTAAAAGTATAGTATTCAGAAGTGCGATCAGGATTGTTGAACGTCTGAACCCGTAAGTAAACTTTAGTGTTGGTTCCCTTCTTGAAATTATTATCGCAATCCATGAAAAAACGAGAGCAAGAACATCGCTCAGATTATGGCCTGCATCGGCAATCAAAGCCATTGAGTTTGAAAAAAATCCAAAAAGTGCCTCGATAAAAATATAAATAATATTTATCGCAATGCCGGCTCTGAAAGCATTACCCAGATTAAGTTCGCTTTTATTTGAATGGCTGTGTTCCACTTTTATTTTCTAAACAAACTCCCCTGAATTGATCAATACTAATTATTGAAATTGATAAAGTTCAGCAAATGCCTTATTTACATCACGTTCCAATAAAAGTAATTTATTATTTGATTCGTAATAAATTGTCTGCTCAAAGATATATTCAATTAATGAAATTTCTCCTTTAGCGAGAGCGGTATTTAATGACCGTGTATTACTCAGAATGGCCAGCTTATTCTTATAATCAATAAGGCTATTCTGCAGATAAACAGCCTTTTCATGAAGTGATTTCAGTTTAACATAAAATTGAAGCCTTATATCATTTTCAGCACTCTGAACAGCCATAGATCTGGCTTTAGCATATTTAACCTGGTTCTTATTTTCCCATATGGGAATTGAAATGCCAATCGTCACACCTTTAAACTGCTCCCCCACCACTTTCTCACTCATGTAGCCTCCCTGTAGTTTTGGAAGGCTCATGGCACTGTTTAACTTCACCTGCTTTGAACTTAATAAAACCTCTTGTTTTATCCATGCGAGCAATGGATTATTCTGCTCCGCCAGAAGATACCATTGTTCAAAATCAACTGGAATCTGAGAGGGCTGAAAAAAGACGTCACGAAAATCAATCGATACTCCTCCATTTAATCCTGTCAGTTCTGATAAAAGTGCCCGCCTCTCAACTTCATGCAGAACAGAATCGTTGGAAAGAGTAAGAAGTATTAGTTGAGCTTTATTAAACTCCAGAATATTCGCCTCTCCGGCCTTAAACTTTGCTTGATAAGAATCTGCAATCCGCCTCGCATCGGATACCCTGACTTTAAGTTCATTCCCTAAAGCGTTGGAGTAGATCAGATCAATGCATACAAGCCGTGCTTTAAGAATTATTGATTTGGTTTCCTTAAGATATTCCAGTTCAGCCTGAACGTTTCGTATATCAGAAATCTGGTTCCTGTAAATATAAGTTGACGGAAAATCAAATTGCTGAATGATCTTCAGGTCTGTTCTGTCACCAGTAACTGCCGGACTACCCCAGAGGTAGTTAAACTCAACCTCAGGGTTTGAGGGCAAAAGACCGGTTTTGTTATTAATTTTTTCTGCATCAACTTTTTTCCTCAGTGCCGAAAGTGTTGAATTATTTTTAACAATATCCGCTATCACAGAATCTGTGAATGTCTGCGAAAAAAGTTCTCCGCATGTGGCAAACAATATAAATAAATATAATATCGGGTTTTTCATATTTTTTCTGATTTGATGATTCCCCTGTTATTGAAAATGCTGTAAACAATCGGAACAATATAAATATTTAACAAAGTCGATGTAAGCAATCCTCCCAGAATTACCTGAGCCATAGGACTCTGAATCTCATTACCCGACAGGTTACCTCTTAAGGCGAGGGGTATCAGTGCAAGAGCAGCTGTAAGAGCGGTCATTAATATTGCGTTTAGCCTGTCCGATGATCCCTTTGTAACAGTTTCATGTACAGAGATACCCTGATACCTCAGTTTCTTAAAATTGGAAATCAGAAGTATCCCGTTTCTGGTAGCTATACCGAATAGAGTAATGAATCCGATTATTGCAGGGATACTCAGAACTCCGGTTGTAATCCAGATAGTAAATACACCGCCAATTAATGCCAGAGGTAAATTCAGTAGTATTATTCCGGAAAGTTTAAAGTCTTTAAACTCCTGAAACAAAAGCAGAAAGATAATAACTATAGCAATTATTGATGTGAGTATCAGCGTTCTGGAGGCTTTGGCCTCACTCTCGAACTGACCTCCGTATTCCACTCTGTATCCTTCGGGCAGTATCACTTTTGCATTGATATTATTCTGAATATCCTCAACTACACTCCGCAGGTCACGGCCTGCAACATTCGCAGATATTACTATTTTCCTCTGCACATTCTCACGAGTTATTGAACTCGGACCTGCTACTGACACAATTTCAGCAACCTGTTCCAGTGGTACTTTTTTGCCATCATAAGTATCAATTAAAGCCGATCCCATTCCAGACATCGATTCTGTATAGTCTTTATTCAGTCGTAATATAAGATCAAATCTTTTTTGACCTTCGTAAACATCAGATAGTTTCTCCCCGCCAAAGGCAGTATTTATATATTCATTAAACTGTTCAATGGTTATGCCATACTTTGCCATCATTTCGCGATCAGCACGGATCTGAATCTGTGGAGTCTCCACTTGTTGATCTACGTTTATGTCAACGAGTCCTTCAATTTCGATTATGGCACTTTTTATCTGATTTCCGGTCGAGAACATTCTATTAAGGTCAGTTCCGAAGAGCTTTATGGCAATATTTGCCCTCGTGCCCGAAAGCATGTGGTCGATCCTGTGTCCAAGTGGCTGGCCGACAGTAAATGCAATTCCGGGTATTCTTGAGAGTGTTGTCCGAACATCAGCAAGGAACTCCTGCTGGCTTCGATCCGTAAGTAAAAAATTAACATCTATTTCAGCACTATTGGTTGTCTGCGAATGTTCATCAAGTTCTCCCCGGCCGGTCCTGCGCGCAGTGCTTGAAATTTCAGGTATCATTAATAATTCTTCTTCTACCAGATTACCCAGAAGATTACTCTCCTCAAGAGAGACCCCGGGTTTTGAAATCACGGATAAAGTCAGTGATCCCTCATTAAATTCAGGTAAAAAGCTTCTTCCAAAAGTAGAAAAAACTAAAATGGATACAAGAAACAGACCCACTGTGGAAAATAATACCAATCTCTTATGTTTTAAAGCCCACAGGAGTGATTTTTCATATGATACGGTGAGTATACGAACCAGCCATTTTTCTTTCTCATTCTTAGCCAGGTACCTATTGTCTGAAAGCAGCATTTTGGATAATAAAGGTGTTAATGTCATAGCCACAATGAGTGAAACAAACAATGATACTATGAAGGATATACCCAAGGGCTTCAACATTCTTCCTTCCATACCCGAGAGAAAGAATAAGGGTAAGAAAGCCACAATAATTATTAATGTTGCATTTAGAATGGAGGCTCTGATTTCCTTTGAAGCCTCATAAACAACTGTGAATGCAGATTTTCTCTCACCTTCCGGTTTAACCCTGTTTTGCCTGAGCCTTTTGTATACATTTTCAACATCAATAATTGCATCGTCAACAAGTGAGCCGATAGAAATTGCCATGCCTCCGAGGCTCATGGTATTTATTGTCATTCCAAGGAATTTTAAAACCAGAACTGCACCAAGCAACGACAGGGGAATGGCCAAAAGTGAGATTATTGTAGTCCGGAAACTGCCCAGAAACAGGAAGAGAATTATTACAACAAAAATACCTCCCTCAATCAAAGCATTCTTTACATTATTAACCGAAGTTTCAATAAAATCGGCCTGCCGGAAAATTCTGGTATCAACCTTTACATCAGGAGGAAGTGTCTTTTGAAGAACAACCAGATTTTCTTCAATCCTTCGGGTAACTTCAAGTGTATTGGCATTTGGTTGTTTCGAGATAGAGATTATAACCGATGGCCTGGCATTTCCCGAGGCGTATCCCATTTTGGGGGCACTACCAATTGTTACTTCTGCAACATCGCTGATCAGTACCGGTTTTCCTTCAACCGATTTTATATAGGTTCTGCCAAGAGCTTCAATATCTGACGTACGCGCAATACCCCGCACAACATATTCATTTCCATATTGTCTTAGAACTCCCCCTGCTGAATTCTGACTAATGCCTTTGCATATTTCCACCATCTCACTGAACGAAACATTAAAGAATTTCATCCTCTGCGGATCAGCTAGTACCTGATATTGTTTATAGTCCCCTCCTATGATTGTAACCTGTGATACACCGCCTGTGGCAAGTATAAGAGGTTTTACATTCCATTCGGCTAAAGTCCGTAGTTCCATCATGCTGGTACTGTCAGCCTGCAAACCCACAAAAAATATTTCACCCATAACACTCGATTGAGGCGCCAGAAGAGGTTGACCAACTCCCAAAGGCATCTGTGATGTGATACTTATAAGTTTTTCACTTACAATCTGCCGGGCTTTGAACACATCTGTACCCCAGTCGAATTCAACCCATACAAAAGAAAACCCGTGTGAGGAGGCCGACCTGACCCTCCGGACATCTGTAGCTCCATTCACTGAAGTTTCGATAGGAAAAGTGACAAGACGCTCAACCTCCTCCGAAGCCATACCATGGGCATCTGTCATAACAACAACAGTAGGAGCCGTTAGATCGGGGAAAACATCGACATCCATATTGGAGGCTGTCCTTACGCCAAAAATCACAAGCACCAGGGAACAAAGCAGTACCAGGTACTTATTGTTCAGTGAGAATTTTATTATTGAATTTAACATATAAGCAGAGGTTTAATGTACATGGCCTGAATGAGCATCGAGGGTTCCGGTTGACTGGGCAAGTTTTATAAATATTCCTCCCCTTGAAACCACCCTCTCCATTTCAGTTACCCCATTAAGTATTTCTGTCCTTATACCGTCAGTTACACCTAATAGCACTTCGCGTTTTTCAAATAGTTCAGGTGTAATCTGAACATATATGGAGTAGATGCCCTGCTCCTCAATCAATGCGGTGTTTGGCACGCTAAGGGATTGAGGACCTGATTCAGTTTTCAGATAAACCACTGCAAAAGTACCGGAGGTAAACATTCCATTATTCTCAATCTGAATATTTACAGGTATAAGATAATTATCAGTATTAGCAGATTTTCCATATGATACTACCTTTCCTTTAAGTTGTTCAAGAGTATACACCTTCTTATCCAGGGCAGTAGAAATATTTGCTGTTTTGATCAAACCAAGAATTGATACGTATTTTTGCGGAACATCTGCAGTCAAAAGAAGCTTTCTGTTCTGCGAAATAGCAATAACAGGCTGACCTGCAACAACGTAAGTGCCGTTTTTCACATAAACCTGTTTAACAAACCCTCCTATAGGGCTGCTAACACTTTGTCCGGAAGATGTAAAATTATTTTTCAGGTTATCATATTGTGACTTAGCGTTAACATACTTATTATTAGACAATAATAAGTCTTTTTCTGAAATAATTCTATCGTTTGAAAGTTCTTTTGCTCTCTCATAATCAGCTTTCGCCTTTTCATAATTACTTATTATCTCCGCATATCTCACCGAAAAGTTGTCTTCTGCCAATTCACTTCCGGAAATTGTAAATAAATCCTCATTCCTGCTAACACTTCTGCCAGACAGAAGAGTGCCTGATGTAAGTAAGACCACACCATTTGTCCTGGCTGTAATTATTACTTCATCATCCGGGGCAGGTTGAATGAATGCAGTAGACTTAATTATTTGTCCAAATGAACCTTTCTGCGGTTGCTCAGTCAAAAAATCTATCTTCCACGATTGTTCCTTGGTAAAAACCGTAGTATTAACCATTGGTACTGTATTATTTTCTGATGCCGTATGGGCTTGCTCATGTGAAGTATAAACAGTTACTTCAGGTACCAGGATCACAGAAGTTCCATTTTCTCCCGTAATCACATATTTAAGCGAGCCATTACCCGGGACATTTGGCACAAGATTGAAACTATAGATTCCTTTGCGTGTAGGAACATCAAGGGTCTGACTTGTCTGTTTTCCATCCACTGTCAGTATCAGGGTTATCTTGCCTATCACCAGAGCTTTGAATTCAGGGAAATGAGTGAAATGGGATAAAACATTTGCTGAGTCACCCGCAATAAATGGATCCGCTTCTGCAAATAGTTCGAATTCATTACTGTAAGCTGTATACTTAAATTTGATCTCTTCCTGTTCATCAGCTACGACTACTTTCTGGTTTTGAGTGCAACTGGTAACTGCAATAGCAAACAGTACAATAAATACTTTTATGATGTCCATATTGATGTTTGTTTAAATTTTTAGTAGTAATTTAAAATTGTAAATAACTATAGCATCATCTTCTGAAGCTTATAGAAACTTTACATAAACTAAAAACTTAAACAACCGGAGGTGCCCGTAATCCTAATGAAGATTTAACGAACGAGCAATAAGTGAATGAGATTCCAGACGAAGAATCTTCCAGAGAAATCAGCGGAATAAAAAGAATTGACTCGTTAATTGACAAATATTCCTGAAAAATATTTACAACTAATAGGTTATCTGTCCCATCACCAGATTTGAATTCCTGAATTTCTCTGTTTGATGGGAGTACAACCGGTAATTTTAATACACAATTATCTGAATTGTCCTTATTATCATTGCCGTGATCATGGTCAGAGATATCATTATGAAAACATATCTGATAATGATGGTGATGATGTGGAATAACAGCATGTACCAGTAAAATAATACCGGCAATTAATACAAAAAATACAGAAGCACGCTTTTTAACCATAAAATCCAAAAACTAGCCTACAAATCTAACAAAAAATACAGTTTATACAAAAAACCCGGCCTCATATCAGCCGGGTTTTTATTTAAAATAGGTAAAGCAGTTAAATCAGAATCTTTGTTTTCAGATTTGTCATACTTGTCTTGATAGCGTCAAAGGGCAGACCATCTTTTGTACTGTCTTGTTCAACTATCAGGTACTTCACACCTGCTATTTCACGGGCATCAAGAATCTCCTTGAAGTTCATGACACCTGCTCCCACCGGGGCAAAATCAACAACACCGTCTGTTGTATAGAAAGGTGCCTCATTTGTAAACATGTCCTTCACATGGAACAACTGGAACCGGCCAGGATATCTCTTGAATAGATCAACCGGATTCTGACCTGCCTTGGTTGTCCAGAAAAGATCGAGCTCCATAGTTACCAGGTCCTTGTCGAGATCAGTCATGAAAACATCAAAGTAAGGTATTTTACCCTCAACGGTATTAAATTCAAAGTTATGGTTATGATAAGCGAACTGTATTCCATGGTCCTTCATCATTTGACCAACTTTGTTCCATTCTGCTGCCATTTTCTGATAGCTTGCAATCGTAGTTCTTGCCTCAGGTACAACCCATGGCTGAACACAATATTTTACTCCAAGTTTAGCATGATCTTCTGCCATTATATGGGCATTATCAAGCGTGATACCCTCGGCTTCAACCTGTGTATGACTGCTGAGGATAACCATACCCATGTCTTCCACAAGCTTTTTAAATTCCAGGGGTTCATAACCATAAAACTTGCTGTCTGCATAACCGGCAAGCTCAAGATACTTATATCCCAGATCTGCAACCTTCTTCAGGGAACCCGGAACATCTAAAGCCATTGCATCGCGGATAGTATACAATTGCAGGCCAATTCCCCCGGCTGCAAACTCAGCTAATGTCTGGGCTGGTGCAGGTTTTCCTCCTGTCTTGCATCCATACTGAGACAAAACTATTGCCCCAAGAGCCCCTGCTGCAGTGACTCTTATAAAATCCCGTCTTGATTGTTTTGCTTTCATTGTTCTGATTATGATTAGGTTATAATAATTTTTGATAATAGAACCGGACTTCCGATTCAAAGATTAAAGATAATATAATACCTTTATATATTTATTCTGTGTCTGAAATATTTGTAATATACTGCTGAGATGCTGTTTGGAGTTTGGAGTTTATAATATTTAATAATTTATAACAGGTTGAATAAGATAATTAAGACATCTGATGGATCACATACTATATATGTACCTGAACTGGATGAGCATTATCACTCGGTTCACGGTGCGGTTCAGGAATCAGAACATGTATTTATCAAAAACGGTTTCGATACCTGTATTGCAAATCCGGTAGATATTTTCGAAGTTGGCTTCGGAACAGGTCTGAATGCTCTGCTCACTGCAGTAAGGGGATTAAAGGGCGAACGGCAGGTAAATTATACTTCGATTGAAAAATATCCGGTACATGAAGATCTTGTATGGTCACTTAACCATCATGACTTTACAGGGAAAGAAGGGAGGAAAATTTTTAACTTAATACACTTTTCTCCATGGAACCAGGTTACTGCAATTTGCAATAATTTCACTCTGAAAAAAATAAAAGGTGACTTTACAGCCGGCCCCCATTCAGGAGCATATGACCTGATTTACTTCGATGCGTTCGGACCTGATAAACAGCCTGAGATGTGGACAAAAGAAATATTTAAATCGGTGTCAGAGCTCACAAAAAAAGGTGGCATATTTGTTACTTATTCTGCAAAAGGTGAGGTTAAAAGGAACCTGATTGCATGTGGATTTGACGTTCAACTTTTACCCGGACCTCCCGGGAAAAGACAAATTATCAGGGCTGTAAAAAATTAAAATTAATTTTAACACCATACCTTTTTACTTTCCTCAAAGTATTATCTTAGCGGAAATTTAAAAATTAAAATTATATAGTATGAAAATCAAGGGATTAATTGTTCTGACCGCTGTAATTGCTTTAATGCTTGGTTCTTGCGGCAATAGCGCGCTCAAAAATGCAAAACTTAAAACTAAAGAAGATTCACTATCCTATGCTTTCGGTATTGTAAATTATAATGCCCTTACGCAAGATAGTCTGGTACTTGATCCAATGCTCGTTGCAAAAGCAATGTCCGATGGAAAAGAAGGAAAACCTTTAATGGAAGATGAAATAGCTCGTTCTTATATAATGCTTTTTATAAATAAGCGTGAGACGGCTAAAGCTGCAAAGAAAGCAGAACTTGACAAGGACATATACAAGGAGTATATCATCCAGAATGAGGAATATCTGGCTAAAAACAGAGAGAAACAAGGTGTTACAACAACAGGCAGTGGCCTTCAGTATGAAGTTATTAAACTTGGAACCGGACCAAAACCTACTTCTGAGAATACAGTTAAAGTTCATTATGCAGGTACACTAATTGATGGAACTGAATTCGATTCTTCAATTAAAAGGAATGAACCCGCTCAGTTCCCTGTATCAGGTGTAATTGCAGGATGGACAGAAGCTCTTCAGCTGATGCCTGTTGGTTCAAAATTCAAACTTTGTATTCCTGAGTCAATAGGCTACGGAGCAAATGGTGCAGGCGAGGTGATCAAACCTTTCTCAACACTTATTTTCGAAGTTGAGCTTCTTGAAATAGTTCAGTAGTATGACAAAAGCAGAAATAAAAACTCCGAAAGGTACCATGATGGTCAGCTTCTTTGAAGATGATGCCCCTGTTACCGTGGAGAATTTCAAAACTCTGGCTAAGAAGGGCTATTACGACGGACTTGCATTTCACCGGGTAATTCCTGATTTTGTGATCCAGGGTGGATGCCCATTTTCAAAGGATATGAGCGACCCGAGAGTAGGAACAGGAGGACCCGGATATAAAATAAACTGCGAACTCACCGGGGGTAATCAGTATCACGACAAAGGTGTACTCTCTATGGCGCATTCAGGAAGAAATACCGGGGGATCCCAGTTCTTTATCTGCCACAGCCGGACAAATACGAAACACCTTGACAAACAACATACATGCTTTGGAAAAGTGGTTGAAGGCCTTGATGTAATTGATCAGATCCGTCAGGGAGATAAAATTGAAAAGATAATAATTCACGAAGAATAGAGAGAAATGGCATTCGAAATCACCGGTAAAGTTATCGATATATCTCCTGTAAATCAGGTTAGCGACAAGTTCAAAAAACGCGAATTTGTTATTGAGAAGAAAGAGACGGGCGGATCAGCTGTATTTATTGACTATATTAAGTTTCAGCTTATTCAGGATAAATGCGACCTAATTAATGAATCATATCTTAACGAGGAAGTGAAAATCTGGTTCAATCTGAAAGGTAACAAGTGGGAACGTGAGGGGAAAGTTAATTACTTCACCAACCTCGATGCCTGGAAACTGGAAAAAGTATCTTCTTCGACCAGGGAACAGAATGTTTCTTCCCATACCACTCTTGAAGACATTCCACCTGAAAATGATGAATTAAGCGATTTGCCTTTCTAAACAAAATATGTAAAAAAGCTGTCTTATAACCGACAGCTTTTTTTAATTGCCTCTCACCTCCCCTTCCCCTTTAAGCAGGTGCACAGGCAGAATATTTATAATTAAAGATTAAAATCTAAGCAATGATTAACCCACTTTTACAGGATTGGAACACACCTTTCGATACACCTCCCTTTCCGATAATTGAACCTTCTCATTTTAAGCCTGCTGTTGAGGAGGCAATAAAGCTGGCTGAAAAAGAGATTCAGACTATCACAGAAAGCACTGATCCTCCAACATTTAAAAATACTGTTGCAGCTCTCGATGGTGCCGGGGAGAAACTTGGAAGGATCACATCTATTCTCTTCAACCTGAACAGCGCTGAAACCAATAAATCAATACAGGAAGCTGCTCAGGAAGTATCACCACTTCTTACACGCTTTTCAAATGATATTACCCTTAATTCAAAACTTTTTGAAAGAATCCGAACGATTTTCGAAATTAAAGAGACCTCCGGATTTACATCGGAACAAAGAATTCTGACAGAGAGAAAGTATAGGAACTTCCTTCTGGGAGGTGCTTCATTGAAGGAGAACGATAGAAAAAGATTCAGGGAAATTTCTGAGGAACTTGCAACCCTGTCGCTCAAATTTGATGAGAATCTTCTTGAAGAAACAAACTCCTACATGCTTCACCTTACAGATAAAGCTGATCTTGCTGGATTACCTGAAAGCATAACTGACGCTGCACGTAAAGAGGCAGAAAGCAGAGGGAAAGAGGGATGGATAATCACACTTCATTATCCCAGTTATGTGCCTTTTATGCAATACTCCGAAAGGCGGGATTTAAGGGAGAAAATGCTGAGAGCCTACACATCAAGGGCATTCAGGGGAAATGAGTACAATAACAGCAATACAGTACTTAAAATAGTAAATCTCCGTCTGGAGATTGCTAAAATGCTTGGATTCAAGAACTTTGCAGCAATGGTACTTGGCGACCGCATGGCTGATACCCCTGAAAAAGTTGAAGTTTTCCTTGAAGAACTTTATATGGCATCCAAGCCTGCAGCTTTCAGAGATCTCAATAACATAAAAATATTTGCTGCAGAAGAGGGATTTACCGGTCAGCTCCAAAGATGGGACTGGGCATTCTACTCAGAGAAATTAAAGAAAAAACTTTATGATATTGACGATGAGATACTCAAACCATATTTCTCTCTGGAAAAAGTTGAAACAGCAATATTCTCTCTGGCAACCAGACTTTACGGAATCAGATTTTCGATCAACAAAAATATCCCTGTCTATAATCCTGAAATAAAGACATTCGAAGTTTATGATAACGATGATACATTCCTTGCAATACTATATCTTGATTATCATCCTCGTTCAGGCAAAAGCGGGGGGGCATGGATGACAAGCTACAGGGACCAGAGGAAGGAGAATAGCAAGGATATAAGACCATTTATTTCTATTGTTACGAATTTCACAAGACCCTCAGATTCAAGACCGTCCCTGCTTTCTTTTAATGAACTTACAACTTTCCTTCATGAATTCGGACACTCCTTGCATGGCATACTCACCAAATGTTCATATGAGAGTATTTCCGGAACAAATGTTGCCCGTGATTTTGTTGAATTACCCTCCCAGTTCATGGAGAATTATGCATTTGAACAAGAATGGCTTGATAGTTTTGCAACACATTACCTTACAGGCGAAAAGCTGCCAGATGAGTTAATAAAAAAAATAAAAGAGGCATCTGCCTTCAATGAAGGATATGCATGCTACCGTCAGCTAAGTTTCGGATTCCTCGATATTGGATGGCATTCAATTGAAGATCACACAGACACTGATATTGCTGAGTTTGAACAAAAGGCAATGGCGAAAACGGACCTCTTCCCTTATGTTGATGGATTAAATATGAGTGCTTCATTCGGCCATATCTTCGGTGGTGGTTATGCAGCGGGTTATTACGGTTATAAATGGGCCGAGGTACTCGATGCAGATGCGTTCGAGTATTTTAAGGAGACAGGAATATTCAACAGAGAAACTGCACAATCTTTCAGAAAAAATATTCTTGAAAAAGGAGGAACAGAATATCCTGCTGACCTATATAAAAAATTCAGGGGTAAAGAACCTTCCATTGAACCGTTCCTTAAAAGAAGCGGACTAAAATTGTTGTAATTCTAAACGATTCTAAGCGGTTAGGAGCATTGCAGTGATGATATATTTTTTCTCAAGTACGTTGGAGGTTCCAAATAGGATATTCTTAAAACTTCAATTATATTTACAAGGCCTTAATTGAGATTGCACTCTTTATACAATCTATTATTAATCAACATATTAACAATACGAAAATGATCCTCTTTTTTGAAGGTAATTCCAAAAATCTGTTTGCTGTCGGCACCTCTGAAAAACTTACTGAATTTGATCTGGAGAAATTATCCTGGCTTTTTGGAGAAGCAGTGAAAGTCAAAAGTAACAGCATCGAAGGGGTATTTACCGGACCGAGAAAAGAGATGGTAACTCCCTGGAGCACAAATGCTGTCGAGATTACGCAAAATATGGGAATTACAGGAATTAAGAGGATTGAGGAATTTCATATTGAAGACTCAGAAAAACCATCATTTGATCCGATGCTTCAATCGTTGTATAAAGGACTTGACCAGACAATATTTACAATTGATAAGCTACCCGATCCGGTCTTTTTTGTTGACGACATAAAAAAGTACAATCTCAAAGAGGGTCTGGCTCTTAACGATGAAGAGGTCAGTTATCTAAATAGCCTAAGTAATACAATAGGCCGTAAACTTACTGATAGTGAAGTATTTGGCTTTTCACAGGTAAATTCGGAACATTGCCGTCACAAAATATTTAACGGGACATTTATCATCTCAGGAGAAGAAAAACCTGATACCCTTTTCCAGATGATAAAATCAACTACAAAAATCAATCCGAATAAGGTTGTTTCAGCCTATAAAGATAATTGTGCATTTGTCCAGGGTCCGGTTGTTGAACAATTCGCACCCTTAACACAGGATAAAGCAGACTATTTTGCTGTAACAGATTATGAATCTGTTCTTTCGTTAAAAGCTGAAACTCATAATTTTCCAACCACAGTAGAACCCTTTAATGGTGCTTCAACAGGAACAGGCGGGGAGATCAGGGACCGCATAGCTGGAGGTAAAGGCGCATTTCCGATTGCCGGTACTGCTGTATATATGACCTCTTATCCAAGACCAGATGGCCCAAGACCATGGGAAAAGGCTACCGAAGAACGGCAATGGCTTTATCAGACACCTGAAGATATTCTTATAAAAGCATCAAACGGAGCCAGTGATTTTGGAAATAAATTTGGCCAGCCGCTAATATGCGGATCAGTCTTTACATTTGAACATTTTGAGAATCTGAAAAAATTCGGATACGACAAAGTAATTATGCTTGCCGGGGGGATAGGAATCGGTAAAAAGAAAGACAGCGAGAAGAACACACCTGAAAAAGGTGATGTTATAGTTCTGCTTGGAGGAGATAATTACAGAATAGGTATGGGAGGCGGCGCAGTATCCTCAGTGGATACGGGAAAATTTGACAGTTCAATTGAACTGAATGCTGTTCAACGGGCAAATCCGGAAATGCAGAAAAGGGTTTATAACGCCATAAGGGCTTTAAGCGAATCCGGCAATAATCCGATAATTTCGATCCACGATCATGGTGCAGGCGGACATCTGAACTGTTTGTCAGAACTTGTTGAAGCTACCGGAGGAAAAATTGACATCAGTAAACTGCCCGTTGGCGATCCTACATTATCTGCCAGGGAAATAATAGGGAACGAGTCACAGGAGCGTATGGGGTTGGTAATGAGAAAGATGGACGTAGATACGTTAAGAACAATCGCTGAAAGAGAAAGAGCCCCAATATACATTATCGGAGAGGTGACAGGTGATATGCAGTTCACACTTGAGAATCCGGTTACACTGGAAAAGCCTATTGACCTCGCACTTGCATCCTTATTCGGTGACCCTCCCAGGACAATTATGAATGATGTGCCGGTACAGAATAACTATAAAGCACTGGAATACAGCCAGGATAAGATATCTGAATATGTGGAACAGGTGCTACAGATTGAAGAAGTTGCCTGTAAAGATTGGCTTACAAATAAAGTAGACAGATCTGTAACAGGAAGACTTGCGAAACAGCAATGTGCAGGTCCATTGCAATTACCTCTCAATAATCTCGGGGCAATTGCTCTGGATTACCGTGGGAAAAAGGGAATGGCAACATCAATCGGTCATGCCCCTGCTGCAGGACTAATTGATGCTGCTGCAGGCTCAGTATTGTCGATTGCTGAATCGCTCACTAATATTATCTGGGCTCCATTGACCGACAGACTTACCAGTGTGTCACTTTCTGCTAACTGGATGTGGCCATGTAAAAATCCGGGTGAAGACAGTCGGCTATATGAAGCGGTAAAGGCAGCAAGTGACTTCGCCATCGCTCTTGGAATAAACATCCCTACAGGAAAAGATAGTCTCTCGATGACACAGAAATATAAGGGAGAGGTAGTTTATTCGCCCGGTACCGTGATAATTTCAGCTTCTGCGGAGGTCAGCGACGTAACGAAGATTGTAGAACCTGTATTGGTAAATGATCCTTATTCCAGTTTACTTTATATCGATATGAGCCGCGATGAGTTTAAGTGTGGCGGAAGCAGCTTTGCCCAGATTCTGAACAGAGTTGGAAATGAGGTCCCGACTGTAAAGGACCCGGCATATTTTAAGGATGTTTTTGATACAATACAGGATCTCATACAGAAAAACAAAATTTTATCCGGTCATGATATTTCAGCCGGTGGAATGATCACAACACTTCTTGAAATGTGCTTTTCCAACACACAGGGTGGAATTGCCATAAACCTGGCGGCTCTGGATGATGATGACACAGTAAAGATTCTTCTGAGTCAGAATCCTGGAATTATTATTCAGGTAAAAGATGAGGATGAAGTTGCTGAGATCCTGCTTGAGAGCGGAATCTCCTACTTCTCAATAGGTCATCCCGTTGATGAAAGAACAGTATTTATCACAAACGATAAAATAAAACTTTCTTTTGATATCGATGAGCTTCGCGACAAATGGTTCAGAACTTCATATCTTCTGGATCGCAGGCAGTGTGGAACGAAGCTGGCGTTTGAAAGATTCAGGAACTATAAAATTCACCAGTTGAATATTAATTCGGGGGAATTTGAAGGAAGCCTTAATTCGCTCGGAATTTCACCCGACAGAAGAAAGAAAACAGGTATAAGGGCTGCAATAATAAGGGAAAAAGGTGTTAATGGAGACAGAGAGATGGCATATGCCCTCTATCTGGCAGGTTTTGATGTTAAGGATGTTCATATGACTGATCTCATAGCCGGCAGGGAGAATCTTGAGGATGTTAATATGATAGTATTTGTAGGAGGGTTTTCAAATTCTGATGTTCTGGGTTCTGCAAAAGGCTGGGCAGGAGCATTCAAATACAATGAGAAAGCACGTATTTCGCTCGAAAACTTTTATAAGAGAGATGATACTCTTTCACTTGGAGTATGCAATGGATGCCAGCTCATGGTTGAGCTTGGGCTGTTATACCCCGACCATGAACAGAAGGCTCACCTGCAACAGAATAAGTCACATAAGTTCGAATCGGGTTTCATTGGTGTGAAAGTTTCTGAAAACAATTCAGTGATGCTTGAAAACCTAACGGACATGGAACTTGGAATCTGGGTAGCTCATGGTGAGGGTCGGTTTATACTGCCATACCCTGAGGACAAATACAAAATACCTTTAAAATTCAGCAGACACACGTATCCGGCCAATCCTAACGGGTCTGACTACGATGCAGCAGGTCTGTGTTCAGAGGATGGAAGACATCTTGTTATGATGCCACATCTCGAACGTTCTTTCTTTCCATGGCAGTGTGGCTATTATCCTGCAGAAAGAAAGAGCGATGAAGTCACACCCTGGATAAAAGCATTTACAAATGCAAGGAAATGGATAAAAGAGAATTACCGTTAACAATCATGTTAGCGGCATTCCTTTTATGATGCAGGTCTTCCTGCCTGAATATTATTTAATTTCTTGTCTAACGGACAACCGGTGTAAAAAATACTGATAACAATCTTGAATCGTCGTTACCTTCGGAACCGTTCTTTGTGTAATTTTTCGGGATAATCTTTTCACTTATTAACTGTATATTATACAGTCCTGTATCCTGAATATAAAGAGCACCCATGAATGAATCGGCTCTGAAATAAGGTAAAGTTACATCGGTGGAATTCAGTATTATCTTATCACATTCCGGGTGTGCTTCAAGTCTGTTATCAAGAATACTCAGCATTACTTTTTCCTTATATTTAAGCGTGGTAGTGTCCTTTGTTGAACTGGATAACCATACATTAAATCGTCCGGCTTTCGATACTAAAACATTCCATTCGGCGGTATTGGTTGCAGGATTGACCATATCGTGATAACAATCTGCTTTATCGACCTTCAATGAAATTGTACCATCCTCCTGTTGTAATATCTTGTTTTTACCCAGATCCGCATTTGCTGCATTCTGTACACCCTGATTATTACATGAATAAAAAAAAGTGATCCCCGCCATTATCAACAACACAACTATTTTTTTTCTCATCATCCTTCTTTTTGCATTAATTATTATCTGCAATGATAACGAACTTCAAAGACTATAAGTATGTGAGGAGAAAAAAACTGAATAAAAAATCAGATATTCACAAGATCTTTTTTAGAAGTAATCTTTTTAAGACTCTTTTTTTTTAGTTCGGGTAATGACAAGGCGTCGGCAACTATCTCTGCAATATCGGAAACCTTTGTGGCGGTTGCAGCTGAAAATGTTTTCTTACAGAGGGGACATGCTGTGGCCAGCATATCAGGATTTCCTTTAGTGAGTTCTGCTGCTGCATCACATGCAATCCTGTGTCTGTCACCGGAACTGATTTTCATATTACCGAGGCTCCCTCCACAACAAAGTGAATCTTCATCCTCAAATCTGGTATTCTGAAGCCTGACCACATGCCTTAGTACCTCTTTAGGTTCATCATAAACACCAGATCCTCTTCCGAGATCACATGGAGTGTGATAAGTAACGCTCTTGCGGAGAAAATTTAGTTTAATATTTCCTTCATCTATCAGCATCTTTATAAACTGTGTATGATGAAGGACTTCGACATCAAGATAATAACTCTCATTAAAAACTTTATAACAAATCGGACAGGAAGTTACAAGCGTATGTGCTCCTGATTTCCAGATCATTTCCGAATTAAAATTTATTAGCTCCCGTGCCTCTTTATCCTGACCAGCAAGCATCAATGGTCTGCCGCAGCACACACCACCCTTTTCATCAATAAAGCTATAACTGACACCGGAAGCGTCCAGA
This sequence comes from Bacteroidales bacterium, assembly GCA_031396165.1. GTDB lineage: Bacteria > Bacteroidota > Bacteroidia > Bacteroidales > VadinHA17 > LD21. Next base: position 34,246 of record JANNKF010000257.1, read on the forward strand.
ATTTTTATCATAGAATTCATTATAGCAGGAGTCAGATGAGTCATACAGCCTGCAAAAAATACAACATCAACCTTTTCAGGTTCTGTTTGGTTCAAAAAGTCATAATTTGAAGAGGCGGGAGGCTTTCCTGTTGCAATACTCTGCCTGCTGCGGAAATAACCTTTATATTTATTTCTGAAATCATTTTCAGCTTCCACTCCCCTCCTTTGAATCATCCGTATCGGAGAGAGCTCAATACCAACCGGACAGATCTGATCGCATCTCCCGCACAGAAGACAATTATGCGCTATTTCGGAAATATTTTCATCGTTGCGGATAGCCTTCATCATATAGGCCGACTGTATCGTATTAATCCCGGCAGAGGAATTGAGCTGGCAGGTATCAATACATAGTCCGCAGGATGAGCAGGAGAAAGCCTGTACCTCCGTAAAAGCTCCTGCCTTATTACCGGTACTTATTCCGGAGTTCCTCATGAAAATGAGAAATAACTCAGTTGGGATATGCATATATCTTGTTACAGGAAGAAGAACGAAAAAAGTACCCAGAGAAATTGAATAAAGCCACCAGAAAGGATAGGCAAACTGTTGGGCAGGAAGAAATGATGCCAGCCATGAACCAAGGGTCCCTGTAAGAAAACTTCCGGTTCCGGCAGCCCCGCAGGTAAAACTTTCGGCGAGAAGACGACTCGGGAAAATAAGCCAGAGCGACGTAAGGGCAATTTTATCTGTAACCTTAAGTTTTGTTGTTTTCTTCATACCGACAATCCTGGAATAGAACCTTTTTGTTACGGCGAGAAGAAGACCTGAAAGAACGAAGGCAAGTATCAGATCCATCAGGAAACCATAAACTGCTTCGAATCCCATCCTGCCATGCTCCGGGTTGAAAAATCTGAAAAAGATTGCTTTATACGGAGCGTTGAGATGTTTTGCTCCAAAAATATCGGCCTCCAGTGTTCCGAAAAATATCAGAAGGAACCAGCCAAAGGCAAGGCTCATATGCATATAACCGAGCCTGAAATTTGATTTAAGAATTTTTCGGTGTATGAGACTCTCGAGAAATATCTCTTTAAGACTTTGTACAAAGGCACTTCCGAAAAAACCGCGTTGAAGTCTCAGTTTATCCTGACGTGAAAGATCCCTAAACCAGATAACACTTCTTACTACAACATAGATAAGAATGAAGTACAATCCAATATTAAACGGTATTACGAACAGATCAAACTGCATAAACATCATATTTTTGGAATGCCTGTTTTGCCAGGACGACTATATTCCTTGTGTTAACACCCCGCGGACAAACAAGTGTACATTTACCACAGAGCATACATTTTTTCATTGTCTGCCGGGCCAGATCATTCTCCCCTCGTTTTATTAAGATATGAAGCTCGCGGAGACTGAATTTAGTGAAATTTCCTGTTGTGCATGTTGCTGCACATCCACCACATTCAATACATGACCTGAAACTTGGTTCACGTTCATATATATACTCAGCTATACTCCTGTCATTGGATTCATAATCGATCTGCCGGCCTTTTGATATTACATATCCGAATTTTTCCATATCAGTCTTTCTCTTCACCCAGATATTCTATAACTTCGGAAACTGCAGCCCTTGCATGAGAGATTGTTTCGGTTACATTCATCGGTGCGGTACATGTTCCGGCAAAAAAGATCCCTTTAGTACTGCTCCGGTTACTGCCGTAATGATTGTCAACAGCAGCAAAAAAACGGTTCTCACCTGTTTCGAGTTTTGCTGTTTCAGCCAGCTGCTGCCCTCCTTCTGACATCTCCATACCTGCCATTAAGACAAGCATATCAAGTTCCATCTTCAGGGGTCTTCCTGCCAGTGTATCTTCAACTTTAATTACGATCTTATTCTCTATGGTTTCACCAGCTTCTGAAACTTTTCCGCGGATAAAACTGACACCCCACTTTTCCTGTGCTTCGCGGTAAAGTTCCTCATAATGAGCCCCTCCCATTCGCATATCCATATAATAACAGAAGACCTTCGACTCCGGCAGATGCTCTTTTATCTCAATTGCCTGTTTTACCGCTGTTACACAACAGAGCTTCGAGCAATAGAAATTCCCGACCTTTTCATCGCGTGATCCTACACAATGTACAATTCCAATCATTTTTGGAGACTTGCCTGCAGCTGTACAGATCTCCCCTTTCCTGAACATCTTTTCGAGATCAGAAGATGTAATAACATTATCATAAATTCCATATCCATACTCCTCTTTCCGGGAACTTCTGAAAAGATCGAATCCTGTTGCAACTACCACAGCATCAGCAATCAATTCTTTTCCCGCATCAGTAGTTATTATAAACCTGTTCTTTGTTTTCGAAAACTTTTCGACTGAAGAATTCGTAAGGATCGATATATTTTTACTGTTTGATATTTTTGTCAGATAATCAACTACTTCTATGCTGTTGCGCCTGTCAGGAAAGAGTTTGAACCAGTCATTAAGATGCCCCCCTGTTTTATCTGTTTTTTCAACAAGGCTCACATTCAGACCTGCCATCGACAACCGGCCTGCCGTTTCCATTCCTGCCGCTCCTCCCCCTATAACAACAACATGTTTATTCATTTATAATCAAACATTTATAAGATTATGAACTGGCGTCTTTTCAACTTTTGCATCCAGATTGTATTTTTCATCTGGTGAATATTCTATTCCAATTTTCTTAAGTACTGGCTCACAATCTGTCTGATGCATCTGCAATCCCAGGTCCCATGGATCAAAACCAAGAACCAGTCCGGCCACCTCTTCATAAGTAAATACAGGAATACCCTCACCGTTTTGTCCGTATCTCTTTCCTTCCATCTCATTTATAACATACTGCCACCTGTCGAGAAACATAGGACAGCCCGGACAATTTGTAATTATCATATCCGGCTTATAGGGCTTCATCGATTCAAACTTTTCCTTTGAGCAAGCCACCGAGAAACCTCTGTTGGCCTGAACCAGGTATTGTCTGAAACCGAATCCGCAGCAATGACGACGTTCGGGATAGTCAATCACCTGACCACCCCACTCCTCAATCATTCCTGTAAGCACATAGGGATATTCTGCACCCCCTACACCTTTCGAAGGGAACATTTTTGCATAATGACAACCAATATGATCAACAACTTTAAGAGGTTCCCCGGTTTCTTTGTTTACCAGCCGGTATTTAGCTTTAGCTCCGATCTCTTTTCTGAATTTATAAAAGACGTCACTGGCATGAGCCAGATTTTTGGGTTTTACGAATTCCCTGCCTGTTGCTTTTCGGAGTTGTTCCCTCACCTTAGCCTCAACTTCCGGAAAATGATGCCATGTGTCAAGTATTTCTGTATACAGCCCAAAAGAGGTAATACATGAAGGAAGAAGATTCTCATATCCTGCTTCTGACATAATCGCAAACTGGCGTGCAACAACAGTCATGGTAGTTTCAACAGGTACTATATCGCTGTGGTAGCCTATTCCTGTACAAGTAGTATGACAAGGGTGTTCGTAAACATCTTTATTAAGATATTCACGCATAATTTTCAGAAATGCTGTTTCTGAACCAGGAAAGAAATTCTGGCGCACACAACTCCTGACATAATAGTATTTGTCATCCGCAATCTCTTTCTGATAATCCTTCCAAATAGCCTGTTTACCTTCTATTTTCATCTTTATAAAATGTTATCTGGTATGGCAGGAATTATTCGTTCTGTATATATGCCTGAAGTACTCATTATCAATACCATCGTCAAGCTCCAAATCCATCTCTTTAGCCTTCACTTTTGAGAACTTTTCAATATCTTCAAATCTTTTGGTACCACCCGTCACCCTGAATATTTCCCTGATCTCATCCATGGCCTCCTCAGGAATTTTTCTAAGGATTCCAGGTCCGTCACCCTTATAATTTGCTCCCATTTTCTTAAACAGAGCCGACCAGTTATCCTGTATCCAGTCCCAAACAGGTCCCTGCTCAGGATGAAGCGCTGTTCCAACACCTTCAAGATAAAGACAATATCCATGGTCAATAATCCATTGACCCACAGTTCTTTTAAGAGCCAGTTGTTGCCTGCCTTTTTCAGATTCAACAAAAAAGCCAAGATCCTGCGATAGGGAGCGTAATGCCATAATAATCAACCCCGGAGCATTTCCCCTGGGACACCTGGTTTTGCACGACATGCATTCGCCGCAATACCAGATTGTTTCCGACTTAAGCAGCTCCTTTATTTCGTCATTATTTTTCGATTGTACTGTATCTACAATTTTCCTCGGATCGTAGTTATAAAATTCTGCAGCCGGACAGATTGCAGTACAGACACCGCAATTCATACAGGCATTTAGTCCCTCTTCGAACCTTATATCTTTCAGCAAAATACCGTAAAGGTCTTCCATTACCTGTAAATTATTTATCTGTTAAGAGACTAACACAAAAATAGTCGTTCTGAAAATCGTCCGAAAGAGGGTTAAAGCCTATTTATGAGGGGGTATAAAGACGTATAAAGCAAGCTTCGGCTACGCTCAGCATGAAGGGCATGGGGCTCAGGGCTCAGGGCTCAGGGCTCAGGGCTCAGGGCTCAGGGCAAAGGGCTCAGGGCAAAAGGTAAAAGGCAAAGGGATTTGGTAAAAACAAAGTTTCTTCAGCCACAGAGTGGCGACATATTGGTAGAAAAAAGATTCAACACATTTGCTGCGCCGGAGCTGTTTTATAGCAATGTCAGAAGACAAACAACCGGCGCATAAATAGAAAATTACAAAATGGAATAAGAGGAGAAGATATTTCGGATTTCGGATTTCGGATTTCGGTCTTTATGAAACTTTGTGGAGTTTTCCGTGTAACTCCGTGGTTAAATGATCATTATACTAATTTGCCTCTTTCTAAAATTATTTTTCGGTTGGCATAATGAACAGTCAGTGGATCATGTGAAACGAGAATTATCGTACCTCCGTTTTTGTGATGATCTTCAACGAGCGACATGAGAATTTTACTGTTTTCAGGATCGAGATTCCCGGTTGGCTCATCTGCGAGCAAAACTTCAGGGTCGGATATTATAGCTCGTACAAACGCTGTCCGTTGCTTTTCACCAACACTTAGCTCTTCAGGAAACTTGTGTTTTAAAGGAGAAAGGGAACACTTTTCAAGGTAACTTCCGATATTGTTGTAATGCTCCATTTTGTAACAGGCGAGCTTAATATTTTCAAGAACTGTCAGATATGGCATCAGATGAAACTGCTGAAACATAAATCCTACATTCTTCTTTCTGTATTCCGCAGTGGCTTTCCCGTTCCGTTTATAGACATCATTCCCTTTGAAAGTGATTGTCCCTGAATCTGGTCTGATCAACCCTCCTATTGCATTCAGAAGCGTGGATTTTCCTGCGCCACTCGCCCCTGAAATTGCAATAAACTCACCCTTCTCTATTTTAAGATTTAAATCCTTCAGAGCCACGAATTCCTCAGCACCTTTCCAGTATACTTTTGATATATTAATAATATCTAACATTTCTGTTGTTATTTGCTTTCTCAAAGCGGGCTTTCATCCCTTTGTTACTGAACTTTTTCACTTTACTATAATTAGCGCCGGTTGTTTGTCATTTCTCATCATCAGAATTTTGGTCCGGCGCAAGTGATTTGGCTGATTCTGGTACCCCGGGCTAAAGCCACGGGGCTATTGAAATATTTCCATCCATTTTCTCTACCCTTTTGCAATTTCCCCTTTAACTTTTTACTTTTTATTATTAACTTTTGTCTTTTAACTTTTGTCTTTTGTCTTATTCCTTACTCAGTGTCTTCGCTGCATCGATCTTTGTAGCGATCAGTGCCGGAACCCAGCTGCCAAGCATCCATAAAAACGGAAAAAGAATGATTGTATAATAGAATATTGACCATACCGGTTTTATATTCATTGCGGTAAATCTGAAGATCTCTTTTCCGAAATATTCGGCTATCCAGTTACCGATAAAAAAACCAATAATACCTCCTGCCAGTCCCAGAATAAATGCCTTAAAAAGAAACAAAAACAGAATAGTATAAGAAGTGTTTCCAATAGCCTTTAAAAGTCCAATTTCGTGGCTCCTGACAGTTACATTCTGATAAAAAATGAGAGTTGTGATAAGAAGACAGGCAATTACCACAAACGGAATTATGAAAGCCCCATACTTATTCATCATAACACGCTGGTTTTCACGGGCATCTGCAATACTGCTTATTTCGGTTAC